>JBHEKR010000178.1:0-5813 GCA_041859365.1 Candidatus Hydrogenedentales bacterium | reverse complement strand
GAAGTGCTTCGACAACAGCGGACTCGTGTCACTGCTACAGCAACTGCAACAGCTTCAACGTACAACATGAACCGCCGTATACGGAACCGTACGTACGGTGGTGTGGGAGGACGGCGGGGGCAACCCCGCCTCCTACCCGATATTTATTTGTATCTGCTATAGTATACTTATGCCAAGGGCAGCACGTATCGTCATTCCCGGGACACCGCACCACATTACACACCGGGGCAACAACCGCGAGGTCGTGTTTCTGGATGAGCACGACTTTTTCCACTATGGAAGCCTGCTGCTGAAGTACGCGCGGGTGGAATCGATGCGGATTCTCGGTTACTGCCTGATGCCCAACCACGTGCACATCGTCTCTATTCCATCCACAGAAGATACGCTCGAACGTGTATTCCGCGAAACGCAACGACGGTACGCGTCGCATTTCAATCGAAAATACAGCCGTTCAGGACACCTGTGGCAGAACCGATTCTACTCCTGCCCCATGGACGAACAGCATACATTGAACGCTCTTGCCTACGTCGAGTTGAACCCCGTGCGCGCCGGGCTTGCAAGCGCGGCAGAATACTATCTCTTTTCCAGCGGACCAGCCCACTGTGCGTCAGGGTACACCGATCCGCTATTGAACCTGGAACGCTGGTTCAGCTACTGGACAGCAGAGGAATGGCGGGCAAAGCTGAGTCAGATCGCGGAAGATCGCGGTTTTGGCGATATGTTCCGACGCTGCACGCAGAAGGGTATGCCGCTGGGTGATGCGGCTTTCAGAATGAGAGTACGTCAGCTGGTGAGAGAGAGGAAATAAAAACGGGGGACGGTCCCGCACGCGTAGTTCGCTAACCTCGGTCAGGTTGGAATTCTCAACTGAAATGAATCGTGCGGCTCGGGACTACGTGCGTGCAGGACGGTCCCCTTGACGGGACCGTCCCGCGCTTTAAAAACGGGGGACGGTCCCGCACGCTTAGTTTGTTAGCCTCGGTCGGGTTGGGATTTCCAACCGAAATTAATCTTGCGGATTGGGTCTGTCTGCGTGCAGGACAGTCCCCTTGCTGAAATCAGCCCGCCTTCACCATCAAATCAGCCACCAGCTTGCTGAACTGGCCGGGGTTGGGCAGGTCGCCGCCTTCGGCGAGGATCGACTGTCCGTAGATGAGCTGGGCGTAGTCGTTGAGCTGGGGATCATCGGCGTTGGTGTCGAAGAGGCGCTGGAGCTTGTCGAGGAGCGGGTGCTTCGGGTTGAGCTCCAGGATGCGCTTGGACTGGGGGAAGTCCTGGCCCATCTGGCGCATCATGGCCTCAAGCTGGGGCGAGAGGTCGCTGGCGCCGGTGACGAGACACGCGGCGGAGTTGGTGAGGCGGTTCGACAGGCGAACTTCCTTCACGTGGTCCTTCAGCTTGTCCTTCAGGCAATCGAGGAGTGACTGGTATTCCTTTTCCTTCTCTTTGCGCTTCTCCTCGGCCTCCTTGCGCTCTTCTTCGGTGCCCAGCTCCACTTCGCCCTTGCTGATGGACTTGAAGGCGTGGTCCTTGTGCTTGAAGACCTGCTGGGCCCAGATTTCGTCCACGGGATCGGGCAGGATGAGGACTTCATATCCCTTTTCCATGAAACTCTCGAGGTGGGGAGACTCCTCGATTTTCGCGCGGGACTCGCCGGTCATGTAGTAGATGGCGTCCTGGCCTTCTTTCATGCGGCCGATGTACTCGGCGAGGGTGGTGTACTCTTCCTTGCTGTTCGTGGACCAGAATAGGCAGAGGTCGAGGATACCCTCCTGATTTTCCCGATCCTGGAAGACGCCTTCCTTGAAGACGCGGCCGAATTCGTTCCAGAAGGCGATGTACTCGTCGCGATCGTCTTTGTACTGCTTGCGAAGGAAGTCGAGCACCTTGCTGACGAGGCCCTTGCGCATGCGCTCGATCTGGCGATCCTGCTGGAGGATTTCGCGGGAGATGTTGAGCGAGAGATCTTCCGAATCCACTACGCCGCGGAGGAAGCGCAGGAACTCGGGCAGGAGCTCCTTGCAGTCGTCCATGATGAAGACACGCTTCACATAGAGGTGCACGCCGTGGCGCACGCCATGGTAGTAGAGGTCCATGGGGGCCTTGGAGGGCACATAGAGGAGCAGGGAGTACTCGAGCGTGCCCTCAATCTTCGCCTGGATTCGCGAAGCGGGCTCGTTCCAGTCATGGGAGATGTGCTTGTAGAATTCGTTGTACTCGTCTTCCGTGACTTCGTTCTTGCTGCGGAGCCACAGGGCCTTCATGGAGTTGAGGGTCTCGGTCTTGATGACCTTCTTCTCCTCGGCTCCTTCCACGGGCTTGCCGTCTTCGTCGCGCTCGATTTCCGTACGCTCGATGTCCATCTGAATGGGGTAGGCCACGAAATCGGAATACTGCTTCACGATCTGGCGGATCTGCCATTCCTGGGTGTAGTCGTTCAGGCCGTCTTCCGTGTCGGCGGTCTTCAGGTGCAGCGTCACCGTCGTTCCCGCTTCATCGCGCTCGGCGGCCTCCAGCGTGTAGGTGCCGTCACCGGCCGATTCCCAGCGCGTGGCGTGCTCTTCACCGGCCTTGCGGGTGATCATGGTCACGCGGTCCGCCGCCATGAAGCTGGAGTAAAAGCCCACGCCGAACTGGCCGATGAGCTCGGGGTTCAGGGTGCCTTCCTTGCTCTCCTTGATGGTCTTCAGGAATTCCTTTGTGCCCGATTTGGCGATGGTGCCGATGAGATCCTTCACTTCGTCGCGGGTCATGCCGATGCCGTTGTCGACGATCGAAAGGGTGCGGGCTTCCATGTCCGGCACGATCTTGATGTGCAGTTCCGTGCCGTCGGGCAGGAGCGCCGGGTCCTTCAGGCCCTCGAAACGCCGCTTGTCCAGGGCGTCGGAGCTGTTGGAAATCAACTCGCGAAGGAAGATGTCCTTGTTGGAATAGACCGAATGAATCATCAAATCCAGGAGCTGGCGTGCTTCGGTCTGAAACTCAAAAGTTTCCACGGTATGGCTCATGTGTTCTTCTCCATTGCGCTTGCAGTCCACGTCGCGGGGCGACAAGTAAAACAAGAAAACTGTCAATCAGGGGGCGGAATCGCGCCCCCACGAACCGCGTATTGTAACGGATAGTTACGAAGAATGTGAAATGTCTCGACCCGCATCGGGGCCCGTCCAGGTTCCGGCCCGCGCCTTGCATCCCCTATCCCACCCTGCTAAAATTGCGGCGGTGTATGCATCGGGCTGCACCCGAGCCGTAAAGGTCGCCTGTACCATGGACGAGCCCCACCTTCTCACGTGAGTTGAGGAGGCTATTTTTTTGTCTGGACCCCTGCAATGATGGATATAAAGCCACGGGAAGCGGATGCCACCGTTGTCATGGACGGCTCGGCAATGGCCGAGACGCTGCGGCGGCTGGCCCGGGAGATTGTAAACGACAACCCCGAACTGGAGCGCCTGGCGCTGCTGGGAATTCTGCGGCGCGGTCGCCCCCTCGCAGATCGCCTGGCCAACCTCATCGGCAAAATGGCGGGGATCACCCCGCCGGTGGGCTCCCTCGCCACGACGCTCTATCGCGACGATTTCCGCGGCGGCTTGAGTTCTCCCAAAGACAAGGGCAGCACCCACTTCGACTTTAATGTGGACGGTCGCACGATCCTTCTGGTGGACGACGTGCTGGCGGCGGGCCGCACCATCCGCGCGGCGATGGACGAGGTCATGGACTATGGCCGTCCGCGCCGCATCCAGTTGGCCTGTCTGGTCGACCGGGGCGGGCGTGAGTTGCCCATTCAGGCGGATTATCTGGGCCATTCCATGGCGACCGACCCGAGCGAATGGGTGACCGCGCGCCTGGTGGAAATCGACGGCGAAGATGCCGTGCTGCTGACGCGGCCCGAACCCAACCCGGAAGGAACGTGATGCCAATGAGCGAAGCGCGCGAAACCGTCTGGACCCGCAAGGACCTCATCGGCATCGAAGATCTCAGTCGGGGCGAGATCGAACTCATACTGGACACCGCGCCCCAGTTCGTTGCCGTTTCCAAGCGCGAAAGCGGGATCAAAAAGGTCCCCCTGCTTCAGGGCCGTCTGGTGGTGAACTGGTTCTACGAGCCCAGCACGCGCACGCGCACCTCCTTCGAGCTGGCGGCCAAGCGCCTTACCGCCGACACCCTCGCCATTGCGGCCAGTTCATCATCGTCCGTGAAGGGTGAGACGCTCCATGATACCTTGGCCAATATCGAGGCCATGCATTCCGATGTGATTGTGCTGCGTCACAGCGCGGCGGGCGCGCCCCACATCCTGGCGGCCCGGCACGAGAGCCACATCATCAACGCGGGCGATGGGCGCCACGAGCACCCGACGCAGGCCCTGTTGGACGCCTTCACGATCCGCGAGCGGATCCGCGCCCTGCGTGGCGATCCCGAGGCTGGTCTCGACGGCGTCCGCGTGGCCATCATCGGCGATGTGGAGCACAGCCGCGTGGCGCGCAGTAACATCATGTGCCTGAACAAACTCGGCGCGAGCGTGATCCTCTGCGGCCCATCGACGCTGATGCCCGCCGCCGTGGAGCGCATGGGCGTGGAAGTGACCCACAACCTCCGCGAGGCCATCGAAGGGGCCGACGTGATCTATTCCCTGCGTATCCAGTTGGAGCGCCAGCAGGACGGACTCTTCCCCAGCCTGCGCGAGTACATCCGGCTCTTTCGCATCGACACCGCCGCCCTGGCCCACGCCAAGGCCGACGCGATCATCATGCACCCCGGCCCGATCAACCGCGATATTGAGTTGTCCACTTCCGTGGCCGACGGCACCCGCAGCGTGATCCTGGAGCAGGTGAGCAACGGCGTGGCCATCCGCATGGCGGTGATGCACCTGCTGGTGAACAGCGGGCGCAAGGGAAAGTAGCGAAGAGATTCACCACGAAGAACACGAAGAGCACGAAGGAGAAAACGGAAGGAAGTACGTTAGTCCATTAAAGTCTAACGAAATGACTTGACCACGAATAGAGACGAATCCACACGAATAAGAAAATTAAAATTCGACGTGGATTGAATAGCTTGAGAAGAGCTTTAACCTCAAAGGACTCAAATAGAACGATAATAGGTCTACTTTTTGCGTCCTTTGAGTTCTTTGTGGTTAATATTCTTCCTTGTTTGATAGCTGCCAGTTCACGGGCCTGCGAAAAGCCGATTTCATTAGTTGAACCCTGTTTTCTTATTCGTGTGAATTCGTGTCCATTCGTGGTCGGATTTTTTTGTTCACTTCTTCCCCTTTTTCTTCGTGTGCTTCGTGGTAGAAAAAAATTCTGTATTGTCTTTTTAAACCATCACCGGCGCGTCCCGGTGTGTCCTTCATAAGAGGTAATTCCATGACCACAGTAATCAAAAACGGCCACGTCATTGATCCCGCCAGCGGTATCTCCGAGAACCTCGATGTCCTCCTCGACTGCGCCACGATCACCAAAATCGGCAAAGACCTCCAGGGTGATACCACCATCAACGCCACGGGCTGCATCGTGTGTCCCGGCCTGGTGGACATCCACGTCCACTTCCGCGAGCCCGGCTTCGAGTCGAAAGAGACCATCGAGACCGGCAGCCGCGCCGCCGCCCGGGGTGGATTCACCACCGTGGTGACCATGGCCAACACCAAGCCCGCCATCGACAACGCCGGCATGGTGGAGTTCGTCAATCGACGCGCGCGAGAGACGGCCTGCATCAAGATTCGCCCCGGCGCCTGCGCCACCAAGGGCATGCAAGGCAAAGAAATTACCGAGATGGCCGAGCTGAAAGACGTGGGCGTGGTCGCCGTCACGGACGACGGCAAG
>JBHEKR010000406.1:0-4125 GCA_041859365.1 Candidatus Hydrogenedentales bacterium | reverse complement strand
GGGAAAGAGGGTACTTCGTCGGTTCCGGCGTGATCGAGGCCGGCTGCAAGACCGTGATCGGAAAGCGCCTCAAGCAATCGGGTATGGAATGGACCGTCAGAGGCGCAAACGCCATCATCGCCCTGCGATGCATCACCGAATCCGCGCGATTGGAGGACTACTGGGAGCAAAGGGCAAGTTAAAACCCTCAAAATTGACGCAGGCCCGGCCGCCGACTTGCGGCGTCTCTTTACAACTGATTATTTATTCAGTATAATGAGGGTAGTCGCCTTACGGAGAATTTGCCATGGCCCTGCTTTCGCCCCCATCGGTTACCCATACGCTGACGGCCCGTAACCTGTTCGAACGGCGTGCTTCGCCGGTCCCTGTCGCCCCCTGGACCCTGGCGGGTCTCGCGGGGCACTTTATTGCTCTGGATCCCTGTGCGGAATCGGGCACGGCGGCCCTGAGTCTGCTGGCCGGGCTGATCCGCGAGGCGCAGGCGGCGGAAGGCTATGCCGCGTGGATCGCGGGGCCGGGGCGCATCTTTTTCCCGCCCGATTTCGCGGCGGCGGGCGTGGATCTGGCCGCCCTGCCCATCGTCCGCGTGCCGGATGCCACGAAAGCCGCGCGGGCGGCCGATACCCTGCTGCGCTCGGGCAGTTTTGCTCTGATCGTGCTCGATGGCGATGGCCAGGCCCTGCCGCTGGCGCTCCAGACGCGGCTGGCGGGCCTGGCCCATCAGCACCACACAGCCCTGGTGTGTCTGCGCGCGCCGGGCGAGGTGGCGGCGCGGGGTTCGCTGGTGTCCCTGCGCTGCACCACGCAAAAACGCCGCACGGGCCACGATTGCTTTTCTTGCGAGTTGCGCGCCGTGAAGGACAAACGCCAAACCCCGGGCTGGACCCATCAGGAGCTGCGTCATGGACCGGACGGCCTGTGTTAATTGCCCGGCTCTGCCCCTGCAGTTGCTGGCGAGTGCGCACCCGGATTGGCGGCGCCTTCCGATGGTCGTGGTGGATCGGGACAAGCCCAATGGCGTGATCCAGTGGACCAACGCGGCCGCGCGGGAATTCCGCATCTTCCCCGGCATGCGCTATGCCGCCGGGCTCGCGCTGGCGTCGGAATTGCGCGGCGGGGAAGTGGACGATGTCGCGGTGAAGCAGGCGGTGGCCGATCTTACGCGCCGCCTGTGGAACTTCAGTCCGCGCATCGAGCCCGCGCCGAACGAGGCGGGTGTTTTCTGGGCCGATGTCTCGGGCATGGGCGTGGTCTATCCCTGTCTGTCGGGCTGGGCCGAGGCGGTGCGCGATGATTTCCGGGAGGCGGGCTTTCGCGCGACGGTGGCGGTGGGCTTCACGCGCTTCGGGAGCTATGCGGCGGCCCGTTCGCGCGCGGACAATATCGTCTTCGCGACCCCGGCGGAGGAGCAGGCCCACGTGAACAGCGTGCCCATGAGTCGGCTGCGACTCCATGCTGACTTGCAGGACACGCTCTACAAGCTCGGCGTCTCCACCATCGGCCAGTTTCTCACGCTGCCGGATCGGGGCCTGCGCAAGCGCTTCGGCGCGGATGCGGAGGCCCTCTATCGCCTGGCGAAGGGCACGGACTGGCGGCCGCTCCAGCCCCTGCCCCCGCGCGAGTCCGCCGTGGTCACGCTGATGCTGGATTATCCCGAGAGCGACGCCGGACGGCTCCTGGCCTACCTGGCGGATCTGCTCCGATCACTGCTTTCGGAGCTGAGGGAGTACCATGAGCTACTGGAGACCTTTTACTGGCGCTTCACGCTGGACAACAACGATGAGGAAAGCGGCGAGATCTCGCCCGCCGCGCCCACACGCGACGCCAATCAGATTTTGAGTCTGGTGCGGCTCAATCTGGAGCAGCTCCGCCTGCCCTCGGGCGTGGTGGAGCTTTGGGCCAGCGCGGCGGGGAAGCCCATCACGGAGCACCAGGTCGACCTCTTTCAGGAAGCGCCCCGGCGCAATGCGGAGGCCGCCCACCGAGCCTTCGCCCAGATCCGCGCGGAGCTGGGCAACGACGCCGTGATGATCGCACGGCTCGGCGTGGGTCATCTGCCCGAGGCGCAGTACCGTTGGGAGAGCCTGAGCGATCTGCCCCGACCCCGACCCGGCGCACCCGCCACCATGCCTATGGTCCGCCGTATTTATCGACCCGCCATGCCCCTGCCGCCCCGCGACCGCCACGAGCCCGACGGCTGGCTCATCGCGGGGGTAAGCGAAGGACCGGTGGAAGAGGTGATCGGGCCCCAGCTCATCACGGGCGGCTGGTGGCGTGCGGAGGTCGCGCGGGCTTATTACTATGTCCGCACGCGGAATGGCCGGTGGTTCTGGATCTACCACGATCTCAAACGCCGCCGCTGGTTTCTGCAGGGAGAAGTGCAATGAATCGCGCAGTGGGTTCGCCGCGGCGAATGGACGTGGTGGACACCCGCTCCCCCTCCAATCTGTCCACTGTCAACTGTCAACTGTCAACTACCCACTATCAACTATCAACTACCTACGTCCCCCTGTGGTGCAAAAGCGTCTACTCCTTCCTTGAAGGCGCGAGCCACCCCGACGAACTGGTGGAGGAGGCGCACCGCCTGGGCCTGCGCTCCCTCGCCCTCACGGATCGGGACGGCGTCTATGGCCTCGTTCGCGCCCACAAGCGCGCGCAGGAGTTGGGCGTGCACCTTATCGCGGGCGCGGAGATCACCCTCGACGACGCCTCGCGGATTATTCTCCTCGCCATGGATCGCGGGGGCTATGCCAACCTCTGCGGGCTCATCTCCACGGGACGCCTCCGCTCCCCCAAGGGACAGAGCCAAGTGACATGGAACGAAATCTGCGCGCGCGCCGAAGGGCTCATCGCCTTGTGGGGCGGCGCGGGTAGTCGCATCGTGGCGGAAGCGCCGCCGGGCCGTGAAGCGGACCTCCTCCGCGAGGCTTTTGGTGATCGCCTCTATGCCCTCCTCACGCGCCACCGCGAAGCCGCCGACGGCCACCGGGAGCATCGCCTCCGCGAGCGGGCGAAAGCGTTGGGCCTGCCTCTCGTCGCCGGGATGGAGGTGCTCTACCACACGTCAACGCGCCGCCCACTGCAAGACGTGCTTGCGTGTTTACGGCGCGGCGTCACCCTGGCCACGGCGGGCACGATCATCCACCCGAACGACGAGCACAGCCTCCGCGCGCCGAGGGGTTTTTCCGATCTCTATGCCGACGATCCCTAGGCCGTGGAGATGACCGTCGCCATCGCGTCGCGCTGTACCTTTTCCCTCGGTGAAATTCGTTACCGCTACCCCGTGGAGCGGCTGCCGGGCGACACCGACCTCGCGCAACACCTGAACAACCTGACCTACGAAGGCGCGGCGGGGCGTTACCCGGAGGGCATCCCCGCTGATGTACGCGCGCAGGTGGACAAGGAGCTGGCGCTGATTCACGAGCTTCAGTTCGAGGGCTACTTCCTCACCATGTGGGAGATCGTGCAGTTTTGTCGGCGCGAACAGATCCTCTGCCAGGGCCGGGGCTCCGCCGCCAATTCCGCCGTGTGTTATTGCCTCGGCATTACGGCGGTCGATCCGGTCCGCATGGGGCTCCTCTTCGAGCGCTTTCTTTCGCGTGAGCGCAACGAGCCGCCCGATATCGACCTGGACATCGAGCACAGCCGCCGCGAGGAGGCGATCCAGCACGTCTACCAGCACTATGGCCGCACCCACGCCGCCATGGTGGCGAATTTCATCCGCTATCGCGCGCGCTCCGCCGTGCGCGATGTAGGCAAGGTCCTCGGCCTGCCCGAGACGGCCCTGGAGCGCCTCGCACGGCTGCTTTCGCACCACGACTTCCCCACGGAAGACACGCTGCGCGCTGCCGGGCTCGATCCGGAAAATCCGGTCCACGGCCACCTCCTCCACCTCACCCAGGAAATCGAGGACGTCCCCCGCCACCTCTCAATCCATCCCGGCGGCTTTTTACTCGGCCACGAGCCCGTAAGTACGCTGGTGCCCATCGAAAATGGCGCCATGGCGGATCGCACCGTCATCCAGTGGGACAAAGACGACATCGAGGAGCTCGGCCTCTTCAAGGTGGACCTCCTCGGTCTCGGCGCGCTCAACGTGGTGCACCGCGCCTTCGATTTGATCGAGCA
>JBHEKR010000533.1:0-3026 GCA_041859365.1 Candidatus Hydrogenedentales bacterium | reverse complement strand
ATCCCGAGTTCCGAAACGCCGATGAGGCCAGCAATACGCTTCTCGTCGCGTGTCGCCACAATCGCATGGCCCGTTGCTTCGAGCTGGCCGGTCTGTGGGGGCATGGCCGTAGCCTCGCCCAGCTTTTCATGCAGGAGGCGGTGGCTTCCAATCCAGAACCGGCGACCGTCAATAGTGGCTTCGGCCCCTTTTCCCTCGATGGCCTTGAAGTCCTCGGCGGGTGCTGGCGTTATCCCGGTCTCCGCCGCCTTGCGTAGTATCGCCCGCGCAAGCGGGTGCTCACTGTGCGCCTCCAAGGCCGCCGCGCGCTCAAGCAGTTCGCGCTCGTCATGTCCACTGAATGGAATGATTTGCCGTACCTCGGGCTCGCCCTTGGTGAGTGTGCCGGTCTTGTCCATAGCGATGACGCGCAATCGGGAGGGTGCTTCAAGATAGGCACCGCCCTTGATGAGAATGCCCGCCTTGGCGGCGGCGCTGAGTCGGGCCACAATGCTGACGGGCGTGGAGATAACCAGCGCGCAGGGGCAGGCGATGACCAGAAGCACAAGGCTCTTGTAAAACCACGGCTCGAAGGGCTGGCTGAAAAGCAGCGGGGGCAACACCGCGATGGCGAGGGCCAAGGCCATCATCGCGGGCGTGTAGTAACGGGCGAAAGACTCGACCCATTGCTCGCTCGGTGCGCGGCGCGACTGGGCCTCTTCCACCATCTGGATGATTCGCGCGAGCGTCGTGTCCTTGGCGGGCTTGCTCGTCTCAAACTCGAATGCCCCGCTTTCATTGATGCTGCCTGCAAAAACACTATCGCCCATGCCCTTGGCGACCGGCATTGACTCCCCGGTGATGGGGGCCTGGTTGACGCTGGTCGAGCCTTTCACCACAAGACCATCAAGTGGGATGCGCTCGCCCGGTTTCACCAGGACGCGCGTTCCCACCGGAACCTCCGCGATGGGCCGTTCGACCAAGGCCTCACCCTCCATGCAGCGGGCGGTTTGTGGCGACAGATCCATGAGTGCGGCAATGGCGCGGCGTGCCCGCCCGACACTCCACGATTCGAGGAGAAGGGCGACCGCAAAGAGGAAGGCGACTGTGGCCGCCTCGAAGTATTCGCCGATTCCGACGGCTCCGGCCACGGCCACCACCATGAGCAGGTTCATGTCGGGCCGCAGGCTGCGCAGGGAGTATAGCGCCTTCGGGAACACGAACCAGCCGCCACAGACGACTGCAACAAGGTACAGGAGCAACGGCGCAGCGGGAAAAAGGTGGGAGGCATCCGAGTCTGAAGCGAGCGCATCTCGCATGCCGTGCATTCCCGCGTGAATCACAAAAGCTAGGCTAAGGGCCGCACCGCTCGCCGCCGTCATGAACTGCCGTCCACGCGCCGCCCAAAGCGATTGCTTTTCGGCAGGGTGCTCGCCCACATTGCTCCACACGCTGGCACGCATACCGGTCCGGGCAACCGCCTTGATCACCGCATCTTCGGACACGGCCCCTTCCGTCTCGATGATCATTTTGGCATTCAGGAGGTCGAACGACAGCTTGTCTTCTCCCCCTGCAAGCGGCCCAATTTCACGCTTGAGGATCGCGATTTCCTCCGCGCAGTCCATGCCGCCAATTTTGAAGCTCTGTGTTTTCATGGCTAATGCTCCAGCACGACGATAAGTGCGCCTAAGAAACAAAGAGTGATGCCAACAATGGCCGCTTCATACTCCTCCGCCGCTTTCAACTTGATGTGTTTCACGCCGATCAAAGTCAACCAGGTGAAGAAAACCATTCCCGCTATGGTTGCGACGGAAAGCACCAAAGTCAGGAGCGCGAAACCACTCCATCCGTAACGAATACCGGAGGCGTAGATCGGGAGAAATCCCTCACATGGCGAGAAAGTGAGTAGCGCAAACAAACCGCTGATTGCCGCCCAATCCGAGGTTGCTGGCGGGAGAGTGCCGACGACAGGGGCTGCCGAAGCGCTACTTTTCACTTCATGGTCATGAGGATGACCGTGATCGTGGGGATGGCCGTGGCTATGAGGATGATCTTGGTCGTTAGGATGGGCATGCCCTCCGAAGAGGCTAAAATGACTGTGCCCCTTGCCGGTTGCATGCCGCCGAAGATAGAGCAGTCCCATCAAGATAAGTACGCCCCCAGCAACTATTGGAAACATTGCGCCGAGCCGTTTGTCCACGACGATGCCCAGCCACACCAGAAGCACGCCCAGCAATGCAGTGCTTGAGACATGCCCCAGCCCTGTGACTGCCGTAACCGTGAGTGTCTTGCGTCGTGACCAATGCTGCGCCCGCCCCACGGCGACAAAGGGCAACCAATGGGTCGGAATGGCCGCGTGGAGAAAGGCCACCGAGAACCCCGCAATTGCTATTACCGAAAGGAATTCATTCATCGTGTCTGCTTTCCCGAGTGCTCAAGGCCTTGGTCGTTTCGGCCCGGCAAACTCGTGCGACGTTGCAAAGCATGTTGCTATTACGCCTTTTTGGTTTGAGATGGCTAAAGCTTTATCACCACCCGGTCTTTTTCGAGCCGCCACGCGACGGCGTAACAGGCGAAGTAGAACGCCGTAAAGCCCAGTACGGCCATGTATAGAGAACTGTCACCGGACACGATAAATGAACCGTGCATGTCGCCCAACGCTTGCTGGACGATGTAGATTACGAGTGGGTTCATTCCGAGCGTGGCAAGATGCGGAAACTTCCATCCACGCACGTCACAGAGTAAATAGAACGGAAGGTACATGAGGAAACAGAGGCCCGTGGAGTACAGGGCATAGGGCATTGTCATCCCGCGTTGCGTAAAGGGCCATTCGGCTTTCAGTCCGGGCCACTCGGCGCGCAAGGCCCATCCCATCAAGCTGAGAACCAATCCCCAAATCAAGCAAGTCCAGACAATGCCCCTCCGATCCTTCGTCGCAATGGCATCGTAGGCGATGGTTCCAAGAAGAAGGATGAAGGCCCAACTCAACGGTCCAAGTGGGCCTCCGTCGATGCTTCGGGCCATCGTCCACTCGCCGTATCCTGTGG
>JBHEKR010000249.1:0-29119 GCA_041859365.1 Candidatus Hydrogenedentales bacterium | reverse complement strand
TCGCCCCCGGCCATCCTCCTGCGCGAATCGCGACGCGAGGGTGGCAAGGTGCGCAAGCACACCATCGCCAACCTTTCCAGTTGCCCTGAAGAGGCTATCGAGGCCTTTGCCTTGTCGTTGCGCGGCGTGAAACTCGTCCCCCAGGGGGAGGCTTTCGCCATCGAGCGTTCGTTGCCCCACGGCCATGTCCAACTGGTCCTCGGCGCAATGAAGAAGCTCGGGATGGCCGAGCTCCTATGCGCTCGGCCCTGTGCCGAGCAGCGCCTGGTGCTGGCCATGCTTGCCCAGCGCCTGCTTACGCCCTGCTCCAAGCTCGCCACCGTCCGGCGGTGGAACACCACGTCGCTGGCCCGGACGATGGAAGTTGCCGAAGCGGACGAGAACGACCTGTACGCGGCGCTGGACTGGCTGCTCGAACGCCAGGAGCGCATCGAGAAGAAGCTGGCCAAACGCCATCTGAGCGAGGGCGCGCGGGTGCTCTTCGATGTCTCCAGCAGCTCCTACCACGGGCGGACCTGCCCGCTGGCGGCTCGAGGCTACAACCGCGACGGAGACAAGCTGCCGGCCATCGTCTACGGCCTGCTCACCAATGCCGAGGGGCGTCCCGTTGGGGTCGATGTCTATGCCGGCAATACCGCGGACCCCGCCACCGTTCCAGACCAGGTGGACAAGCTGCGCGAACGCTTCGGCCTCGACCGCGTGGTGCTCGTGGGGGACCGTGGCATGCTGACGCAACCGCAGATCGGCGCCATCAAAACCCACCCGGGCCTGGGCTGGATCTCGGCCCTGCGCGCCCAGAGCATCCAGCAACTGGCCACACGGGGCGAGGTGCAGATGGGCCTCTTCGACACGCACAACCTCGCAGAAATACGCAGCGACCTCTTCCCCGGCGAGCGTCTGGTGGTGTGCCACAATCCCCTGCTTGCCCAGGACCGCAAGCGCACGCGCGAGGAACTGCTCGCGGCGACCGAGCGTCTCCTTCAAGGCATCGCGGACGAGGCGGCGCGACGCACGAAGAAGCCGTTCACCCAGAAGGAAATCGCGCTCAAGGTGGGCAAGAAACTCAACCACTATAAGGTGGGTAAGCACTTCGAACTTGAGATCGCCGACGGGCGCTTCGCCTTCGCGCGCAGGCACGAAAAGATCCAAGCCGAGGCGGCGCTGGACGGCATCTACATTATCCGAACCGGTGAGAGCGCCGCGGACCTGAGCGCGGACGACGCCGTGCGCACCTACAAGAGCCTCCAGCAAGTCGAACAGGCCTTCCGCTGCCTCAAGGGACTCGATCTGCGCATACGGCCCATTCACCACCGCACCGAAAACCATGTGCGGGCCCACATCTTTCTGTGCATGCTCGCCTACTACGTCGAATGGCAATTGCGCAGGGACCTCGCCCCCGTGCTCTTCCAGGACGAAGAACTCGACGAGATGCGATGGACGCGCGATCCCGTTGCCAAGGCCGGCGCCTCCGAAAGCGCAAAAGGCAAGAAGAAGACCAAAACGACCGAGGACGGATGGCCCGTACACTCCTGGCAGACCCTGCTCGCTCAAATGGCCACCCGGACCCAGAACCAATGCCGCGCCGGAGAAGGAAAGAACACGATACGATTCGAACTGCTGGCCGAGCCCACGCCCTTCCAGCGGCACGTGTTCGGCCTCGTCGGCGTACAGCCTTGAGGGGCTGTGTCCAGCACAGAGAAGACTAAGCTTGAACTAAGTTGCAGATATACAACAGGTTAACTGTTGCACAGACTTGGAACTTCGGGCTAGAAGTCAATTTTCGTTGGCCGCCCCCGTTCGTAAACCAGAACGCGGGCGGCCTTTTGCTGTTTGCGCGGTGGGTCCGTCCAATTTATACTGGTTCGAGTCCCCAACACATTGGAGTCGTTTCACCCATGTCGCGCCTTGCTCTTTTTGTCGCATTTCTCCAGACGCTGACCGCCACGGCGGGCACGATTGATCGCTTGACGGAGGTGCGGGTTCTTTACCCCATTTCGGGGTCGACGATCTGGGTCGATCCGGCGCTGGGGGGTGTTGTCGTGCCGGTGCTGGCGGAGACGGACGCCGTGGAAGACACGGAAGTGGTGGAATTTTTTCTGGCGCAGCAAGGGGGCAGTCTGCCGGAGCAGCGACTTGGCGGCGACGTTCAATCACCCTACGCCCTGGATCTTGATCTTGGTGCGGGTATCCTGTTCAACCAAATTCTGGACGTGAGCGTTCGGGCCACGGCCACGAGCGACCCCGCCACGAGACCCACGGCCTCAATCCAACTGGGCTACGCGCTCGCGGAGGGGGATCTGGATGGAAACGGGTTGCCCGATGCCCCCGACGACATACTTCAATCACCGGGCGATGGGTGGTTTGCGGCGGCGGATATCGATTCGGATTCTGCGCCACGAACCTCCTCCGTCATGGCGATGCTGACGCCCCCGACGGATTCGGAAGCTTTTTCAGAGGTGCCCCTGATCCTGCCGAGTCTCACCACCCCGGAGCAGGAAATTCGCGTGACGGCATCGAGTCATGTGATTGAAGTGGGCGAGACGGGGGTGCTGATCGTTCAGGCATCCCAATCCCTCGATGCGCTTGTTGCGGCGGAGGAAGTATCGCATTTCGCCGAAGAACCCAGCGGCGCACTGGGCGAGGACAGCCACTACGTGACGGTTGCCGTCGCCGATCGCACAGACCCCAACGATTATGCGCTCGTCAGCGGGGTGCGCCTTGCGGAGATCCCCGTCTCCGTGGTGATCGATGGCCTCGTGCTGAACGTGAATCGCGCCTATGGCGTGTATCGCCATCCGGTCGCGTTAACGATGGATACCGTTTTTGGTCCGAAAATCACCATTCCGGAAGGACGTGAGTGGGAGTTACTTCCCGGGGCGGTGGTGGATTCAGACATCGGGCGGGCCACCATGGAGGTGGGAGAAGCGGGCGTCTATTCTGTTGTGGAGCTCGGTGCGGCGGGAGGCGAAGGTGAAGGCGAAGGCGAAGGCGAGGGAGAAGGCGAAGGCGAAGGAGAGCCCAGTGAAAATCTGTTTATAAGAATACTCGCGGCCCTGGGTATCTTGGGCCTGACCGATGGCGGCGTTGGCGGCGGTGGACCTTGCTTTATCGCAACCGCCGCCTATGGATCGCCGCTGGCCATGGAACTCGACACGCTGCGCCAATTTCGCGATGAGTGTCTGCTGAGCAATGCCGCGGGGACTGCCTTCGTGGATTTCTACTATCGACTCAGTCCGGGTGTCGCAGACTGGGTGGCGGCGAGCCCGACGCTGGCTGCGCTTGTGCGAGTGGTGGTCACCGCGCTCTTGTTGGTATTGCCCCACGCGGGTGTTGGTGTTGGAGTGGCCTCGGGGCTTGTCGCAGGGGCCCTGTATCTGGGACATCGGCATCGTGGTCCTCGAAGATCGATGATGCTCTGACGGTTGCATTTCGATACGTTGCGCCTTGGAGTTATCCGGCCCGAACCCGCTATAATCGGCGGGCAGATCATGGATGAACACGCCCCATCAAATACGACGCGCAAGACGCCCGGTCCCGCCTTCTTCATGGCGGCGCTGTTCGTCTATCTCTGCGTGGTCCATGGGCTCAGCCTGCTCACCGCTCCCTCGCCCGTTACGAGCCCGCCCTTCGTCGACGTGAAGGCGATTCCAGATGGGGTTGAAACATTCCTGAACGCATTCTTCGGTCTCCTGGGGTATTCGTCTCGTGTGCTTCAAGGGCTGGCCGTACTCACCCTGTACGGGTGCATGATCACGCTTTTCAATCTCACGCGACGCGTGGTCAAAGGGCCCGTTTGGCTCGGGTCATTGGCCGCCGCCGTTTTCATGGCTCACCCCGTCAAGACGGAGGTCATGTTCAGTGCCTTCGGTCTATTTGAGTTGGCGGGGGCCTTGTTTGCCTTGCTCACCCTGCTCACCTACCTTCGCCTGATGGAGTCTCCCGGTTGGGCTCGCTTCGCCCTCGCGCTCATCTGCTTTTCTCTGGCCACACTCCCCTTCAGCGTCAACGCCACCCTGTTTGGCGTACTGATCATGCTGGAGTTCTTTCCCGGCACGCCCGAGACGCGCCAGTGGGGGCGGCTCGTTCCCTTTCTTGCTGTGGCGTTGATTGCAAATGGTCTTCACCTGGAAACGCTCTACGCCGGAATGCCTGACTTTCAAGGAAACTTTGCGCCGTTGCTCTTGCTCATCTATCCCATCGGCCTGCTCCCCGACACCCTGGCACATCTTCAGGCGGCTCCGTTACTGGGCTGGGGCTGGGGCCTGCTCGGAATGGCGTTGCTGTCGGGCTCGCTGGTCTGGGTGCGCAATGGCGCCTACCGTGTGGCGATTCTCGCGCTAATGTCCTATCGGTTCTATCCAAGTGTGGAGCCGATCGATCTTGCCACCATGGCGGGGGGCGGACAACTTCTTATCCCTCTGGCCCTGACGTGCATCGCCCTGGCGGGTTTCTGTCGTTGGCTCCTTCAATTCGAAGTATGGGGAAAACCCGCCATCGCCCTGACGACCATGCTGTGCATTGTGCTCTTCGTGCTTCAGTTTCAAGCCAATCGCGCTTTTCCCGGACTTGGGTTAACTCCGGCGTCCCCCTCTGTTGAGCGGGTCGACACAGAGGGGGGAGGCGGTGCCTAGATCATCGATTTTATTGGTCGCTCTTGCCGTTCTTATCGGAATGCTAACGGCATGCCCGGCCCGCGCCCAGGAAACGGTCAATACGTTGATTGATCGAGGTTTTGTGGCCCACTGGCTCGTGTGCGGTCCCTTCAAGTCCGATGTGCCCGGCGGTATTCTCGGGGCGCTCAAATCGGAAGCGCCGGTCCTGGGCGAGACCGACTTCATGGCCACCGCGAGCGGTATTGCCCGAATCCGCCCGCAGCATCTGATGCGCATTCCAACTGCGGAGGGGGGAGAAGCGATCTGGCAGCAGGCGGGGACCCCGGAATCGGAGCTTGATCTCAAGCCCTTTTTTCCGGCGAGTCCCGACGGCGTGGCCTACGCGGCCTTCTATGCGAATGCGGCCCAGAGCACGGCGATATTTCTGGACATTCAGTCGCCACTGGGTGTGCGGCTCTGGGCCAACGGTTTTCCACTTAAGGAATACGAACCCGGCCCCTTCGAGGAAGCGGGGGTTACGCAGGTTGTAGTTCCCATGCGCCCTGGCTTAAATCTGGTCGTCATGGAAGTACCCGGCGCGGATTATGATGAGCTTGCCCGAGCGCTGGGCATGAACACGCAGCAACTGACCGCCTCCGCAATGGCCAACCGACCGCGCCTCCGGAAGACCAGCGGCTTCGCCCTGTCGGTGCGGATTCGCCCAGCCCTACCGCTGGGCAAGTTCTACGTGGTCCCGGAGCTGGAAGATGCAGGTACTTTCTCCGGCGGTCCCGGAGACGAACGTCAGGACACCTGGCTCACCTTTTACAATCCCCAGGAAGCCTTCACCGAACCGATAGACGTGATCGTGTCCACACCAGGAACGTCCCTGCCGGATCTTATCGAAGTCGAACCCATCGACCCGCAAAGCGCTTTCCGCGTGCCGGTCGCGGTTTCAATCCAGTCCGTGCCCGGTGGAGAGGCGCTCTCCGTTTCGGTCCGCCTCCACAGTGGCGGTGCGGAGGCGGCCTTCACGGATGCCCTCGTTATCCGTCCGGGCACGGATAAGCCGGGTATCGTCCGTGTCATCACCGGGCACACGCAGGAGGATGGCGTTGTGGCGCCAACGGACTCGGAGCGCCTGGATGCAACGCGCAACCAGATTCTCACCTGGCGGGAGGCCTCAGGCTATGGATTTGACTTGCGCCATGCCGCCGCATGGTACCAATCCTTTGTGGCCCTGTCTGATCTCCGGGATGAACTTCTCACGGCGGTTCAACAGGGCGGTGTGACCGTGCGATCGACCTATGCGCCGGTCGACGAACGCATTGCGGGCGGGCCCCTGCTCTGGCGCAATCTCCAAATGGGTATGGGGATGGCCCGGGAAATCCTGCAGAGTACGCCACCCCAGCACCTTCCCTGGGATGGGCCCGGCATTGCACCGCAGACTCCCCACCTACTCCGTTATGCCGCGTTGAAGGGATTTATCAGCAATGCCGACGCAGCAGGACTGCCGCCGCTTGCCCGAATGCTCGATCTGAGCGGCGACAGCACCTACCATCGCCACAAGGTCAGTACCGCCAGTCCGGGCAGCGTCTCGGACTTGCAGGAAATGGTCGCCGTCCAGCGACGCGAACTGCTCGGTCTCGGTATTCCCACGGATGTGATGGTGCTGAAAAACGTGGTGACTCCCCCCGAGCCCTTCTACAGGGGCAGTGTGGCCAATCTCGCCCGCGCCTTTCCCCGCATCGTTCTGAACGATGGCGGTGGGGCCGCCTTCCTGGAGGAGCTCGAAGCGCTGGAGGAACCCGTCCAGCAGGCGCTGCCCCCTTCAACGGTCTACCTCAATCAAGGTATGCCGGGCGATCTACTCGCCTGGTCGGCGTTGAAGCAGGCCCACGCCCGCACCGCGCGCCAGTTGCTCGCTGCGGAAGCCCTGGCCTCTATCGCCAGTCTTCAGGGCGCCGACTATCCCCACGGGGCCATGGACCTGGCGAACCGGCAACTCGCCTTCTACAGCAGCCCTGAGTTTCTTGCGGCCCCCGAAGCGCGCGACGATGCGCTGGATGTGCTCGCGGGTTATCGGGAAGTGGCCGAGCTTACGGAAGATACCGCCCGGCGGAGTCTGGAGTATATCGCGAGCAAGATCAACACGGCGGGGGTGGCCCCGTTGAATCAGGGGGCCTTTGAGGGCGTCGTCGTCTTTAACCCCACTGGGCAGACGGCCACCCTGGCGGTGGACGTGATGCTTCCCGCCGGGGGCAGTGGCAACTTCACTCTGCTTGACGCGGCGGGAACCACGCTTCCTCATGTTGTGGAGGCATATCAGCGTGCACCGTTGCTGGCGTTTGTGGCGGAAGACGTTCCCTCGTTCGGCTACAAGACTTATTTCGTCAAGCAGGAGGGTAGCCCCTCCAAGGCGGTGGAAGGCGCAGACCTGCAGATCGAGAACGATTCACTCGCGCTCTTTGTGGATCCCGATACGGGCGCTATCGCTTCATTGAAGGACAAGCGGAGCGGTCGCGAGTTGCGCGGTGGACTGCTCAATCAGATTTTGTTGTTGGGTGAAGATGAAACAAAGAATCAGGAAGGCCGCGAGTTGTGGACCAGTCCGGCCCCGGAGGCACTGCCGAAGCCCTCGCGCATCGTGTCGCAGCAAACGGCCTTTCGTGAGTCGATTATTGTCACCACGGAAGTCGGGGGCGGCACCGTGGAGCAGCGCTACACCCTCAACGCGGGGCAACCCTGGGTGTCCTGCGAGACGCGCCTGAGCGATGTCCGTCTGGACGACACGGCCGCCTTCGCATCATTTCAGTTTCCCGATGCCGGGCGCAGCTTTATGATCGGGGAACGCTTCGGCGCGGTGCTCGGTGCGCGGGGGCAAGGCGACAGTACACTGCGCACTCATGGCAGCGATATTCCCGGCGTGACGGTATCCTACCCGGCCCATGGGTGGGCCGCCATCGCGCCCGGCGAAGTTATCCAGGTGGGCACGGACGGCGTGGTGCCCTGGGAGCCGGTGGTCATCGTGCATGGTGCGGATCCGATATTGGTCGGGGCCGCGCGAGAACTTCAGGCGGCACTCTACGCACGGGCCATTCCGTCCGTTCTCCAGTTGGATCAGCCGGTGAAGCCGGATTTTCTTTGGACGGACGGCACCCTGGAGATGGACAGCAACGACTACCTCGCAAAGGGCTACCACATGCGGGTGGTCATCGGAAGCCCCGATCAGAATACCTTTTGCAAGGGCGTGCTGAACCAACTTTCGGCGGACGCGGCGGCGGCCTTTGCCGAGCGAATCACCCAGGGGGCGAGGATCCTGATGGAGGACACCCGCGTGCCCGAGGGCATTGCTCCGGTGCCCACGCTGGTGGTCGCGGGGATTACACCGACCCAGAGTGCCGCACTCGCGGGTGCTATAACGAAGGCCCTGGCCGCGGGCCAGCGATTCCTGCTGCCCCCCTCCGCCAGCCTGATTCGTCAGCCTTCGCCCGAGCCCGAGAGCGGCGCCGCAATTTCCTTTCCGGGAAGTATGAGTGTTTCTCAGCAGCGGGACGGTCGCCTTCTCCTCGGGCTGGCGCACCGCAGCGGCCTGGAGGATTCCTCGACCGGTGCGCGTCTCGCGCGCCTCATGGGGGACCTGATCTTCACCTACGCGATTCATCCTTTTGAGGGCGACTGGCGGAGCGCGGATGTTCCCGGACTGGCGACGGTCGCGGGAGTCACGGCCAGAACGGTCATGACCGGTATCCATCCAGGGTCACTGCCCGCAAGCCAGTCCTTCATCGGCATTTCATCGCCCGGCCTGCGCATCGACGGACTTCGCCCGGCGGGTTTTCCGCAGGCGACGAATTCCCGTGAGATCTTTCATCCCCGGAATGGTTACGCGCTCCTCGCCTGGGAAAGTGTCGGTCAGCCCTGGCGCGGCACGCTCTCCAGCGCCGGGGGCTTCCTGGAGGCTGGCCGGGCCGACGTCTATGATCGATCCACGGCTCCCCTTGCGGTCGCCAATGGTCAGGTCCCCTTCGAAGCGCGATCCTTTGAGTTTCAACCCCTTTGGCTCCTGCCTGCCGATAAGGCCCGCCGCGATCCCCTCGCGAATCTGGGCCGGGACGCCGATCCTCAGGGCGTTATTCACACGCGCTACTGGGAGGAACGGCGCGGCGCGGCCCCGCAGCAGAATCTACCGCTCGGGGTGCAGTTTCGGGGATCTTTGGAGGGGAAAACACCGGTTCTGGAGGTGGTCGTAAGCAACCACCTGACGGACACACCGGTGGAGGGCATGGCCATCCTGTCGGGCTCCAGCGGCGTGACCTTCGGACCCCAGCAATTCTTTTTCAGTCTGACGCCCGGTCGCCAGCACGTCGAGCCCGTCGAGGTAGCTTTCGTCGGGACCGATGAAGAGGACCGGGCCATGGCCGTGGAGGCTTCGTTTGAACGCCAGACCTATCGGGACGTGATTATGGCCAGCGAGGCCCCCTACGGACTCGTATTGTCTCGAAACGGCGCTCAATTGCGCGTGGAATTGCGGAATGACAGCGGAATTCACGCCCAGGGCTATCTGGATTTGATTGCTTCGCCCAATCACTGGTCCGAGTTTCAGAATCACCCGCCCGTAACCGTCATGCCGAGGCGCGCCTCCGTATCCGTGCCACCCTACAAGGCCCAGACCATCATCTTTACCCTTTCGGATCCCGATGCCATGCTGGAGGCCTGTGTTAAACTATCGGCAAACGGACGGGTCCTGTATCAGTTTTTTGATGCAACCGAAAAGGCGGGACCGGATGCCCGTAGCGGTGTACCCGCCGAGCCGGTCGCGACGGCGGATCCAGCACCCGCCGACGCCACGCCCGTGCCGCCTCCACCGCGCCGACGCTAGTGTAACCATGCGCCGTCCATTTTTTTCCTGACCATCCTGGGAGTAACCCTGATTCATGAATTACAAAGGTATCGCCCTGTTCCTCGGCCTGAGCTACGGGCTGATTCTGCTCTGTACCCTGGTGGGTGCCGCGCAGGGTTTCATTGTGCTGGAAAATCCAAACCTCTTTCGCTATCTGCTCCTTGCCGCCCTTATGGGCATTCCCGCATTGAGCGCCTTCATCGCGGGTTTCGTATATCCCGACGAACACGCCAAGGAACTGCCCCTCTGGCCTCTTCCCGTGAGGCCCGCGATCCTGGTGACGCTGTGCGCCCCGGTGTTGTTCGGTCTGTCCTGCGCGATCGCTACCTTGCTCGGGTTTACCCAGCCCCAATGGAGTCTTGGCGGCTTGATGAATCGTGTCACCGCCCAACTGAGTGCGCCACTGCCCCCGGGCGTGGAATCGACCGCCCCGGTGGTCGCGCTCATTGCCTATCCCATCTTCAGCACTCTGGTGGGCGCAACCCTGTTTGCCTTTATCGCGCTCGGGAGTGAGATGGGCTGGCGCGCTTATCTGCTTCCGCGCCTCGAAGTGCTGGGCCGTCCCGTCGCCATCGCAATTACCGGTCTCTGCTGGGGGCTGTGGTTTTTGCCGCTGGTCTACACCTGGCATCAGGAAGTTCAGTTGCCCGGCTTTCCCGGCGCCATGATTCGCGTTCTTGCGCTTGGGGTGGTCCTGTCTTTTCTGCTTGCGTCCATCTTGCGACACACAGGCCACCTGGGGATTACCGCCATGGCCCTTGGCGCCTTTGCAGGGCAGGACAGTGGAATCTGGAGTCAGCTATTTGAGCAATCCACCCCGCCCTGGACCGGGACGGCAGGCTGGATCAATATCGCAGTGTGGGGCGTTGCGGCTGTTGCAATTGGGCGCTGGGGCCGACGCAAAGAATTGAGTGGTTGAGAAGGTCGATTCGACGGATTACTTTTCCGTCAACTGTCCATTGTCCACGGTCAACTGGGTATTTACCCACGGCCAGTGCCAGGCCAGATTGAAGACTGGCAAAAAGGTCGGTGCGGCCTGCCAGCGCGCCCATTGGGCTTTGGCCGCTTCCAGGTAGAAGTCGTCGCCGGTGAGGTCGTGGGCCGCCAGCAGCAGCGGCAGGACAAAGGGGTCGTAAGCCGTGGTCTCGGGAAAGCGCGGATTGGGGGAGTAGGTACGCATCGCGCCGGGCTTGTCCCAGGGCGTGTTTTCGCAGATGATCGTTTCCGCGAGTCCCACCAGGAGTTGGGCGGCTTCCACATCGCCGGTCATGTCGTACCACGTGTAGAGTGGCCCGGCCAATTGGGCGGCCATCCAGGGTGTCGTGCCGGGGTATACCTCTGACCCGTGCCAGTCAATCCACGCACCGCGTCGGCGGTCCATGCGTTTGTACATCGCTTCCAGGCGCGCCGCGCCCGCTTCGAGGAAGGCAATCTCGCCCGTCTCCTGGTAGGCCGCGCAAAGGTTGGCGAAGGGCGCGCCGTAGTGCCTCACGCTGACACCCTGCAGGCCCGCGCTCGTGCGGACGCAATAGTCCGCCACGCCTAGAAAGTCGATCTGGGCCTCCGCGTTGCCCGTGAGTTGCCCGTAGAGGGCGAGTCCGTCGGCCTGAAGCGCGGGCATCCAGGGGCCAGCCACGTGGTTTACGCCTGGCCCGTGGAACGCTCCCACCCAGTCTTTGCCGGGAATTTCCGAGTGCACTATCGCCACATCCATGAGGTGGGCGCTCGTGGCGGCGGCACGGTCAAACCACGCGCGGTCGCCCGTCATTGCCCACAGGTGCCATAGCCCCAGCATGCGACCATCATAGTCATTCGCCCACTCGCTCGCACGACCGAGATAGGGTCCGTCGGTGAAATCGCGGATGCCCAGGCTCTGCCCGAGGGCGACCCAGTCCTTACCGCCGCAGGTGGCTTCGAGGTGCGCCGCGAGCGGATGTTTTTTTGCGAGGGGGGCCGCGGGCCCCAAGACCCCGGTGGCACACCAGTACGCGGGATTCTGCAGAATGGGGGGCTGCTCCACCACGGCGGCCAGCGCGTCGCCGTTCTGCTTGCCCAATCCCAGCCACACTTCGTGGCTGCTGGCCTCGCCGGGCGTAATGCTGACGGGGCTGTTGCCGCCCGCGCAGAGATCGAGGGCGAGGACGTTGCCGCTGCGCGATATCGCCTTGGGGAAAAGTTCGCGAAAGTTTTTCAGCGCAAGCGCGCCGTCCTTCCATTCAACAAATACGGGCTTGTCTGCCGCATAGGTTGACTCACCCACGCCATAGCGGGTCGCCTCGCGCTGCGTCAGTGCGAAGTCCCCCTCGATTGCACCGTGGGGCAGGGCCATACCCACGGGCGGGTCGGATAGCTCGAATTCCATGCGGAGGCGGGACAGGTCTATTTTTCGGGCAGTGTCGTTGAAGTAGCGAAGCCACAGTTTGAGATAGGGCATGCCCTGATACGTAGAAACATAAAGGGTGTAGCTTCCGAAAGGCTCGGTCTGACCATCGAAGCGCCCGTCCAGCGCGACGCAAGTGAACGTTGCACCGGAATCCACCACATGCCAGCCCTGATTGGTTCCAGGAACGACTTCTCCAGACACTTCCATATTGATTCGCAGATTTTCGATGAGTGCCTTCTTGTTATATGCGATCCGTGAGACTGGCGTACCCGAAGATGAACTCCACGAGATGGCGCCTCCATCTACGGTCATCCCGCCATCCGATTCCTTCACGATAATTTGTGCGGGCGCGTTGGCTGGGTCTTCGACGAAGGACAAGGCGACGGAGTCCATGCCGGGCTTCACAGGGAATCGAAGCATGGCCCAGCGGAGTGATTCGTCCTGCCAGGTAGCCCCAACGGACTTCTCCGTATGGATTCCTACGCCACCAATTCTAAGGCGAAAGTCACGCGTGTTACGCGCGATGCCTCGAGGCAGGGGCAGGCCCATTTCCAGGGGAAAGCCCGTAGCGGGGATGCCGCCGGGCGCGGAGATCTCCAGTTCGAAGGATTTCCCTTTCCAGCGTTTTACGTCGGATCTGCGCGGCCAGTTTTCATTGTGTCGCTCCAGAACCAGCCGCTCGCTGGGGCGTGGCCGCGCCGCATATTCCGCGTCGCCATGGACCAGGGCAAGGTCACCCCAGTAGATCGTCGTTCTAAATCGATTCGCATCGGGGTCGTTTTCCCGCGTCAATTCCGGCGTGGGGGGGCGGTAATAGTCATGGCGCGTTCGCACCGTCGAGGACTCGTTGTCAAAGGCGACCAGCGCAATACGGAGGCTTCGCTGGGCGGGGTCCAGCGTTATGGGCACGTGAATATAGAGCGATGTGCCGGGTCGTACGGGGTCGCTCACGTCCTCATTCCACACCGGCACATTGTTTATCAGGATCTGTTTTCTGCGGTGGCCGACAAAGCCCTCGGCGGGCAAGGCTTCCCCAGCCGGATCGTCGGGATTGGTGTGATAGTCGTCGCTCTGGTAAAACGTGAGGGCGACTTCGCCCCGCCAGTCCTCGGGGATAGTCACGTCTCTCCAGGACATGGCCAAGTTGCCCTGTTCGCTGGGAACCCAGGGGTGGTGCATGGCGAGTAGTCCTCGATGATCCACGCGGGTCTGCCAGGGACCTTTGGATTCGTGGGTCCAACCCGAGTCGAGATCGATATACTGCATCGCGCCCGAGCTGGCCAGGAGCCCGAGCGTTGCGTACAGTCCTATCGCCATTCCAAGCATGCCGGTCTTCCTTCAACCAGAATTAGGGCGCAACTTTCGACTATTCTTTTCCCGGCGTCACTTCGGGTATCAATCCAGCGGGAATCTCCATCGCCACGTAGCGGTGGTCGAGGGCCCCGTCTTCACGCGCCTCCCAAACCCGGAACCCGAAGGGGGCGCCGTCAAAATTCTTGCTCGTGGTTGCCGAAGCCACGACGGGAATGCCCTCGTAGTCGAGTACGATGTTCTTGTGGACGTGACCGGCCAGCCAGGCTTTTACCCCGGCGGCCTTCACTTGGGTCAGGAGTTCTTTGCGCTTCTCCGGCGGGAGATTGAAATAGTCGTCGGCTTCATCGGGCGTGGCCACGAAGGGCGGGTAGTGGCTCACGATCAGTGTGGGCGTGCCGGATTGGGTGGTCTTGAGAAGTTCCTCGGAGAACCAGGTGTTGTGCTTTTCGGATTCTTCGGGCACGTGGAATTTCCAGAGCTGGGTGTTGACGATCAGGAGCTTGTAGCCGTGTTCCATTGCCGTGTAGTAGTCGGCTCCCTGCAGTCTCCGGTAGCGTTCCAGACTTTCAACGGTGGGTTCGTTTCCCACATCGTGATTGCCCGGCGCGAGATACACCGGCATCGAGAAGGCGGCGGCGATGCGCTTAAAGTCCGCGACCGCCTGGTCGTCGTTCCCGTTGTTGACGAGATCGCCACACACGACGACCCAGGCCACGTCGAGCGCGTTGATGGCCTTCACCGCCAGCGAGAAGCGGATCACATCGGCTTTGTAGCCGCCCATGCCCAACTGGGTATCGCAGAGCTGCACGAAGCGACAGGCTTCGAGGGCCTGAACCCCGCTGAGACTCGAAAGTACGATCCATAAGGCGACCACTAAGAACAAGCGGCTGTGGCGTATTCTCATGGCGCGACCTTTCGTTCGTTTTTCCGGCTATCGGCATAGGCTTCAAGTTGCGCCGCCAACTGGCGGGCGAGTTCGGGCTCGCGCGCGCGCATGTCCACGGCCCACTTTTTCTCACGATACTCGGCAAGGCTGTACAATCCCAGGATCTGGCTGCCTGCGACCGGTACCAGATCCGAGGAACGCAGGCCCGAGTTCCAATTGAGACGCCATTCCTGGGTGCGAGTCGAGAGCGCCACCGGGTCGCCGAAGACGGTTATCGGATTACCGGCGGGCGTCTGTTCCAAGAGGCTGGGGCGGTTTCCCGACGGGCCGAGGGTGACCCCGGCCAGACTGGCCAGCGTGGGGGCCACGTCCTCCAGCGATACCAGGCCGCGCCGCGTTCGCCCGACGCCCTCGGGCATGGAAAGGAGCAAGGGTACTCGGGCGGACTCTTCTGTTAGTCGGGCCTTACCCACCGCGCCCCGGCGCCAGGCCGCGCGCTCGGGCTCGGAGAAATCGAGGCCGTAGGGTGAGGTGAGCAGCAGGCAGGTGTCTTCCAGGCTGCCCATTTCCTTGAGGCGCTCCACAAAAATTCCGATTTGCTTGTCCACATCGAGTACCGCCATGTCGTATACGTCAATACCCCGCCCCTGACTTTCCCACGGGGGCGCGGCGTAGCGATTCAAGGCAAAGGGCTTGCGCAACTCCCTGAGGCGAATGAAAACCAGATAGCGCTCAAGTTCGCGATGCTCCCGAATCCATTCCGCGGCGAGCTGCAGGGTGTCCCGGGCGCCTTTGGGCACCATCGGGCCCGGTGCGCTCGCCGAAAGCGGGACCTGGGGAAAGGCGGGATTGAAATGTTCGAAACCTCGGGCCAGACCGCTCTCGTAGATCAGATCCTGGCTGTCCGTGCCCTCGCCCTCGGTGAAGGCCACCGTGGCATAACCCGCTTCGGACATGAGTGCGGGGAGATAGGGCGTCTCCGTCGGGAGGGGAAGGTTGTCGCCTCCAGTATTGCCGTGGAGCAGGGGGGACAGCCCCGTGAAGAGGCTCACCGTCGTGCTATAGGTATCGGGGCAGGCGGTGAAAGCATTTTCCCATACAGTGCTGCGCTTGGTCAGGGCGGTGAACTGGGGGGTTGTATCCCGCTCGTACCCGTAAAAGCCCATGTGATCCGCGCCCAGGCCTTCGACGAGGATTACCACGATATTGGGGCGTTCAAAGGCGGCCGGTGTATGGTGTATATAAGGGCCGGACAGGATCATTTCACGGCCCGAAAGTTGTGCGGGGCGAATTCCGGTTCGCTTGACCCAGGCAGGCTCTTCCGACTGAGACCAGACTAGATTGAACGATGTTGCGCCTTCGGGGACCGCTTCGGCTCCGATTCGCATGTCGAGCCAGCCATCGGGCGACAGGGTCAGGGATTGTTCCAAGGCGCCGAGGGGTTTGTCCGAAGTCCCACCCAGAAAAGTGCAGGTTACATGCATGGATTCAATCGGCGTTTCCGAAGATCCCGCGTTTGCCCAGCGTAGCGTCAGGTGCTCATCCTCGCCCGGCAGCACGGTCAGCGAATAGTGCAGCCCCTCCGTCAGGGGACGGACTGATGCGTAGGTGTCGACTATCCGCATGGGCTTGGGCTCGGGCAATTGGCCCAGTCGCAAACCCTGAAGGGAGGCATGCCACTGACCGAATCCCATCTGGGTGCCTATCAGGGCCAGGAAGATGATTACGCCATAGGGCACCGCGCGCACCGGAGTGGCGGGCGGGGCCTGGGTGGCAGCGAAGAGGGTCGCCAGCTTGAAAAATCCGTGAATACCGGCAAAGACCGCCAGAAAAATGAGCGGCGCCAATTCTTCAAGTTTGGGATGGGGCCAGGGGATAGGGACATCCAGAAGATAGGGCAACAAGACGACGGCGGAACTCAGGGAAATGCATTCCGTCAGATGGGGGCCTTTGCCGCGGTGTGGCTTGAGCAATTGGATGATGGCGGCATAGCCGCATTGCAGGACGATATAGCCGCACGCTACCATGGCCGCTACGGCCAGGCCCGCCTCGAAATCGGGGACGAAGCCACCCTGCGCGGCCAGGCGACGGCCAAAGACGCCCACGAGACCCGCGGAAACGCCCAGAAAGGCCAGATAGAGGGGGAAAAGCATCCTAAATCGCGCCCCCGCAGTCGTTTACCTGTTCTGCCTGTACGTCCGTGTATTGAGTTTGCAAGTCCGACGACCCCATCCTGTTGTGTAATTGACCCTACCGGTCGGGAGGCGCGCATAGAATTCCTTTCCCGCCCTTTGTTATTATGCGATAGTAGCAGATAGAACAAAACCGACACCACATCGTGGTGGCCCGTGAATAGTTTGCAAGGCCTTTCGAGGCGGAGATTGTAACGCAGTGTTCAAGCAGATCTTTACCGCGATTCTCACCGCCATTTTCGGTACGGAAAAGGACCGCGAGGTTAAGAAATTCCAGCCGGTTATTGACGCCGTCCGGGCCGAGGAAGCCCGGATGACGGAAATGACCGATTCCCATCTTCGTGCCCAGACCGGGCGCTTCAAGGCCCGCCTGGCTGCCGGTGAGACGTTGGACGATATCCTTCCCGAGGCCTTCGCCACGGCGCGCGAAGCGGCGAAGCGTGTCGCGGGTATGCGCCCCTTCGATGTGCAGATTATCGGTGGCACCACCCTCCACCGGGGCAACATCGCCGAGATGACCACGGGTGAAGGCAAGACGCTGGTCGCCATTTTGCCGGTGTACCTCAATGCCCTCACTGGAAAGGGCGTCCACGTGGTGACCGTGAACGACTACCTCGCCCAGCGCGACGCCGAGTGGATGCGCCCCATCTACGAGTTCCTGGGGCTCACGGTCGGCCTGATTCAGTCCGACATGGACCACATGGAGCGCAAGGTGGGCTACCGCGCCGACATCACCTATGGCACGAACAACGAGTTTGGCTTTGACTACCTTCGCGACAACATGGCGAAGCACCCCGATCACCGGGTGCAGCGCGGACTGAATTACGCCATCGTGGACGAGGTGGACTCCATCCTCATCGACGAAGCTCGCACACCCCTCATCATATCCGGGCGCCCGGAGAAGAGTAGCGATCTCTATCTTAAGGTGGACGAGGCCGTGCGCAAACTGCGCAAGGACGAGCACTTCACGATGGACGAAAAGCAGCGCCATATGATCCTGACGGACGAAGGCATGGAGGCGGTGGAGCGTTTGCTGGGTATCGACGATCTGTATGCCAGCGAGACCATCGGCTGGGCCCACATGATTGAGCAGTCGCTGAAGGCCTTCCACTTCTTTAAGCGCGACAAAGATTATATGGTGAAGGACAACGAGGTCCTCATCGTGGACGAGTTCACGGGCCGAACCATGGAAGGTCGGCGCTACTCCGATGGCCTTCACCAGGCCCTGGAAGCGAAGGAGCGCGTGCCCCTTCGATTCGAGTCGCAGACGATCGCCAGCATCACCTACCAGAACTATTTCCGGCTCTATGAGAAGCTCGCCGGTATGACGGGCACGGCTGTTACGGAAGCGCCCGAGTTTGACAAGGTGTATCGCCTGGACGTTACCCAGATTCCCACGAATCTCCCCATGGCGCGCAAGGATGAGACCGACCTGATCTTCGCTACGGAGAAGGGTAAGTTTCGCTACGTCATCAACGAAATCAAGGCCATTCGCGCCACGGGCCGTCCCACGCTGGTGGGCACGGTCTCCATCGAGAAGTCCGAACTCCTCGCCCAGTTGATGGAAGAAGAGGGCATTGAGGATTTTCAGGTGCTGAATGCCAAGCACCACGAGCGGGAAGCGTCAATTATTTCCAACGCGGGCAAGGCCGGCGCCATCACGATTGCGACCAACATGGCCGGTCGCGGCACCGACATCAAGCTCGCGGAAGGCGTCCGCGAACTGGGCGGGCTTTACATTATCGGTACCGAGCGCCATGAATCGCGGCGTATCGACAACCAGCTTCGCGGCCGCTGCGGGCGACAGGGCGATCCCGGCACGACCCGCTTCTACGTGAGTCTGGAAGACGACATTGCCCGGCTTTTCGGTGGTGACCGGGTGAAGAAGCTCGTGGACTTCATGGGCGGCGACGAGATGGACGAAGAGCCCCTCAGCCAGCGCATGGTTTCCCGCACCATCGAGCGTTCCCAGCGCCAGGTGGAGGAATATCACTTCGAAAGCCGCAAGCACGTGCTCGAATATGACACGGTCATGGACAAGCAGCGCAAGTATATTTACGCCATGCGCCGCAACGTGCTGGAGGACAACGACGTCACCGAGCAACTTCGGGAGATGTTCTACAATACGGTGGGAGACGCGGTAGACGAGTATGCGCCGGAGAATGTCCCCGTTGCCGAGTGGGATCTGGAGGGCCTCGAAGCCCGCTGCGAGGCGCTGTTTCACTTCTCGGTTGACCTGCCTGAAGAAATCGACAATGGCGACGAATTGCTCGCCGTTATCAATGAGCAGGTGCTTGCGGAATACCAGCGCCGGGAAGATATGATTGCCCAGGAGCTGCGCGAGAGTTTTCGTCGCGATATTGGCGGCGACGAGGCGGGCGTTCACTTCGAGCAGATCGCGCGCAAGCGCGTGCACGATCTCGAGTTGATGGCCCTGCTTCGCGCCGTGGATGACAAGTGGATCGATCATCTTTACGAGATGGACTACCTTCGAGAGTCGGTGCGCCTGCGCGCCTTCGGCCAGAAGGATCCCCTGCTGGAGTACAAGCAGGAGGGCTTCGAGATGTTCCAGACCATGGTCAAGGGCATCGAGGAAAGTGTAATCACCACGTTGTTCCGCTTGACCGATCCGGAAGTGCGCAGGAAACGCGCCGCGAGTATCCAGCTTGGCACATTGACCCAGCAGGAAGATCCCTTCGCGCAGCTTAATCAGTACCACTATGTGGCAGCCGACAAGGAAGCCGACAGCAGCTTTGCGCGCTTTGACACCACGCGCTTCAACCTGGCGGGGAAAGTGCCGGAAGATGTGCCCCAGGAGGGCGAAGCCACCACGGTCCGCACGGAGAAGACCAAGGCGAAAGCCAAGCCGGCGCCGGTGCGTGCGGAAAACAAGGTGGGACCCAATGAAAAATGTCCCTGCGGCAGCGGCAAGAAATACAAGAAATGCTGCGGAAGCCACGCTATTTGATGCCAGCCGCCATCACCAGCTTCTGGCTGGTGATGGTGGCCTTGTTTATCTACCGGGAGGGCTGGCTGGCTCCGTCCACGCCGCCTCCCGAAGGGGCCCGCACGATAGCTCCCCAGGAACAGTGGATGGGGATCTTCCTCGAAGGGGACCAGCGGGTAGGGCGCCTGCATTGGAAGACAGAGGCGGCGGAGAAGGGGGGACGTCCGGGCTTACGCCTCAGCGTTGATGCCGAACTGGAGACCTCCCTCTTTGGCATGGCCGCCGGGATGGACATTGGAGGCACAGCCTGGACCTCCGCCGGCGGGGAAATCTCCAATTTCGACTTTTCCCTCACCTCCGGCGGGCACTCCATGGGGTTGGAGGGTGTGGTTGAGGGCAAGCGGCTCCGCGGCTCTTTGAAGACGGGGGGCGAAGCCTTGCCCCTTGATTTTCCGATGGAAAACAATCTCCTTTCAGGAAGCGGAATCGGCATGCCCGGCTCGGGATTGCCCGTTCTTGAGCCCGGCCAGACGACCACGATGGACGCCTTTGACCCCGTTGCGATGAAAATGGGCAAAGCCACGATCGCGCGTCTTGCCGAAGAGACCGTAACCATTGAGGGGAAGGACATTCAGGCGGGCGTCTACAGCACCACCGTGGGCGGTATGACCAGCAAGGCCTGGATCGGCCCTGGCGAAGAGGTGCTCCAGGCCACCACGCCCTTCGGCTTTACCCTGCGCAAGATCGCACCGGAAACCGCAGACGCGCCGGTGGCGGTGGGTAGCGGGGGAGACATGATACGGTCTCTTGCCGTCGTACCAAAAGGGAAGCCGGCATACGTGGACGCGACCCGCCTTGTGGTTCGTATCGCGGGCGTGGAACTGGACACGATTCCAAACGACCCGCCCTGGCAAGTGCGCGATGGCGATATGGTGACGATTCTCCAGCCCGCACCGTTGCCTGCCGTCGCCGCGTCCGATCCCGTCGATTTCGATCCCGCACCCCATTTGATGAGTGATGCATTTGTCACCACGAAGCATCCCGAGATCGTGCAGAAGGCGCAAGAGATTGTGGGCACCGAAAGCGACCCGTGGAAGAAGGCCCTGCTCATCCACACCTGGCTCTATGAGAGCATCGACAAAATTCCAGTGCTCAGTGTACCCAACGCCTTGGATGTGTTGCGCAATCGCACAGGTGATTGTAACGAGCACGCCGTGCTATTCGCGGCGCTGGCCCGCGCATCGGCCATTCCCACGCGCATCGCCATTGGCCTGGTCTATAGCGACTCCCTGGAAGGTTTTGGTTACCATGCCTGGCCCGAAGTCTACCGCGGCGGCACCTGGTATCCCATGGATCCCACCCTCGGGCAGGTTGCCGCGGACGCCACCCACATCAAACTCTTGAACGGAAGTATCGAAGCCTGGGTACGCCTCGCCGCCTACATCGGGCAGATTGAATTGGAAGTGGTCGAGATTGAGTGAAACGTTGGATTGACTTATTGAAGAGACACTTCAGTCGGGTAGTCGGATACAAGCTGCAACTGGATTGAGTCTAAAGCTGCTTGGACAATGAATAGATGGTCTCTTAGCGCTGACGGCGCGTTCTATACCAGCCTGGGGTGAAGCCCCAGGTAACGATGAAAAGTTGTGAAAGGGCTGAAGGCCTGATCTATTCTCAGGCACTTCAATGCGTTGTTAGTCATATCACAAGTTGCAGAATGCTACATCTCTGGATCAATTAGCCAGAAAGGAGAGGGCTAAGAGCCCTTGCCATCGCCATGTCGCGGTCATTGAGCGTTGTAATCGTCCATCTGATTTTCAGCACAAAAAACAGATGCCCCTATCTCGACGAAGCCGTTCAAGAGTCTGTTCATGCGTACCTCGCGACCGTAGCCCGAAACGCGGGATGCGAATGTTATCGCGTCGGCGGCGTAGAAGATCATGTACATTTAGCAATCCGCCTTTCCCGCACAATTACCATTGCCAGTTTGGTGGAGCAGTTGAAGTCAGCTTCATCAAAATGGACCAAGACACAATCTAGCGATCTCAGTGATTTTTCTTGGCAACGGGGGTACGCATGTTTTTCGGTTGGCTTCAAAGACCTAAAAACGCTTATTGAATACATCGATCACCAACGCGAACGTCACGCGTCCCAGACCTTTCAGACGGAACTCAGGTGGTTCTTGCAGAAGTACGGAGTGGAGTATGATGAAGCCTATGTCTGGGACTAGCATCCAAAAGAATGGAGCAGGCTTTCAGCCCTTGGTATAAAATTGCATGCTGACCTGGGACTTTGCCCCAGGCTGGTATGGATCCCGCCTTCGGCGCTCAAGAAAATGCCCACATGGTGTTGTATGGGACCAGGTTTCCACGTTGTACTGAGTCGAGATTTGCTGTCCCTTGAGTGTCCTGATTTGAACTGAACGCAGCGTCGACCAAAAGAAATGAAATCCAAACGCACATGATTCGAACCGAACAGTTGACCAAGCGATTTGGCGCGAAGACGGCCGTCGCGCCCCTGGACCTCGACATTCCCGAGGGCACCTTTTTTTGTTTTCTGGGGCCCAATGGCGCGGGTAAGACGACCACCATAAAAATGCTTTCTGGACTTCTGCGCCCCAGCGGCGGGATGGTGATGGTGGGGGGGATCGACATCCAGCAGGAGCCTGTCGCAGCGAAGCGCCTCCTGGGCTATGTGCCCGATCACCCTTTTCTCTATGACAAGCTGACGGGCCGCGAGTTCATGCGTTTCGTGGCGGGTCTCTACCAGCTCTCGGACGCGCATTATAACGATCACTGTGAAGCGTTGCTGGAAATGTTCGAGATCAGTCGTGTGGGCGATCAGTTGATCGAAGATTACAGTCACGGCATGCGCCAAAAGCTGTCCTTTGCCTCGTGCTTCCTTCATGACCCGAAAATTGTCATTGTGGACGAGCCCTGGGTCGGTTTGGATCCCAAGAATATTCGCTTTGTGAAGGATTTTCTCAAGCAGAAAACACGCGACGAGGGTCTCACTGTCTTCATGTCCACCCACACGTTGAGCATTGCGGAGGAGATCGCGGACAAGATAGGGATCATCAATCAGGGCCGACTCCTGCATCTCGGCACGGTCGCGGAGATCAAAGCGCTCCACGAAAATCCCGGATCTCTGGAAGAAGTCTTTCTGGCGGTGACGAGTGACGACAGCGGAGAACCCACTGCGTGAACCAGGTACTCGCCGTCATGCAGGCCAAGGCGCGAATGGCCGGGCACCAGGTGGCCTCGGTGCGTCACGAGTCGAAACTGAAAATCGCGGTGCTGAGCGTGGCGGCTGTGGGGCTCTGGTTTGGCGCGCTGTTTCTCTTCCTGCGCGGATTTACCTGGCTCATAGACTTTGGTGGTCGAGGCGGAAGTGAGTTTGCTTTCGGCGTGGCCCTGTTGCGGCAAAGCCTGAGCATATTCTCTCTTTCCATTTTCCTCCTGCTGGTTTTTTCTAACGTTCTGGTGGCCTTCTCCACTCTCTATCGTTCGAAGGAAGTGGTATACCTCCTTCAGGGACCCATCAGCTTTACGGATTTCTTCTACGCGCGTTTCATCGAATGTGTGGCTTTCTCGTCCTGGTCCCTGGCCTATCTCGGCTCGCCCATGATGATCGCCTATGCCCTCAGCACGGATGCGGGGCCGCTCTTTTATCTCATGACGGCCCTTATGTTCCTGCCCTATGTGGCCATTCCCGCCTGTATTGGCAGCGCCATCACCATCGTTCTGGTTCGCTATTTTCCTCGCCTGAACTTGCCCTGGATTGCCGTATTCGGCGGCGCGGGCGTCGCGCTGTTCTTTGTCTATATCCGCAGTATTGTCCGGGGCGCGCGCATCTCCGACGAAAGCACGTTTCAGTCCATTCTGGTCGCCATGGAGAAGACCCAGTCGAGCTTTCTGCCGAGCTACTGGGCCGCCGAGGGCATTCTGAATACAGCCGACGGGCGCTACGGAGGCGCTGTATTCTGGTTTCTCCTGATCCTGTCCACCGCACTCATGACCGTCATGCTCACGGCGGCCCTGGCCGAACGGATGTTTTATCCCGGCTGGTCCTACCTCATGGGGCAGGATCGCCAGCGCGTAAAACCTCTGAATCGCGGCGCCCTGGCCTGGGTCGCCCTGGTCCTGCGCGTGCTGCCGGAGCCCCATCGTTCTCTCTTTCTGAAAGACATCAAACTTTTCTGGCGCGACCCCACCCAGTGGTCCCAGTTCGTCATCTTCTTCGGGATCATGGCCATCTACATTGCCAATATCCGCAACTCCTCCCGACTCTACGAGTCCGAGTTCTGGCGCGGCTGGATAGCCTGCCTCAACGTTGGTTCGGTCATGCTGATTCTCGCCACCCTCACCAGCCGCTTTGTGTTCCCCCTTATCAGTCTGGAAGGGCGGCGGATCTGGATTCTCGGATTGGCCCCGTTGACCTACCGCCAACTCATGTGGCAGAAATTCTGGCTGAGCGTCTCCATGACGGCCGTGTTCACCGTCGGGCTGGCCCTCCTATCGGGCTACATGCTCAAGCTGGAGCCGGTCTACTACGCGCTCACGGTCTACAGCGTGCTGGTTTCCACCTTCGGCCTTTCGGGCCTGGCTGTAGGCCTGGGCGCGCTCTATCCCACTTTTACAGAGGATAACCCCGCCCGAATCGTCTCCGGTATGGGCGGCACCTTGAACCTGTTGACCAGTGTGGCCTTCATCACGTGTGTGGTCGCCGCGCAGGTCGCGGTTCTCCAGTGGAAGGCCCTGGGTCTCTTTCAGGGGGAGGCGCAGTTTCAGCTCGCCCTTTCCTGCGCGATCACGGGTGTGACCTTGCTAAGCATCCTCTGCGCCGCGCTGCCCATGTACCTCGGACTGCGCAATCTGAATCAAATGGAGCTCTGAAACCATGCGCGAATACACCCTGTCCACCCGTCGCCACACCGAATTCATCAACATTGACGCCATGGTCCAGCGTTGCGTCGATGAGGCCGACATTGGGGATGGCGAAGTGCGCGTGTACATTCCCCACACTACCGCCGGGGTCACGATTAATGAAAATGCGGACCCGGATGTCGTTGCCGACATGGAACTCATTCTTGAACGCGTTGCGCCGTGGGAGGGAGGCTATGCCCACGCCGAGGGCAATGCCGCGGCCCACGTCAAAGCCAGCATGATGGGCGCTTCGGCCACCGTGTTCGTTCATCGCGGCAAACTCGCGCTGGGTACCTGGCAGTCCATCTACTTCTGCGAGTTCGACGGACCCCGCACCCGCCGTGTCTGGATCAAGGTGACACCCGATCCCCGCTGACCGCACGTCCTTCCCGTCCAGTTTTTTTCGTTGACAACACGGACCTCTTGGTCTACCCTGAAAATCAGATACCGCAACAGGCAGTTCGTAGCATGTATCACGGGTGAACCAGGCGACAGCGTATCGTCTTTCTCCCGTGAATCTGCAGAAAGGTCCGTCGGGGACTGGCAGAGATTGTGCAGTAGAAGGGCTTCCTGCCGCAGAAAGGAGGTTGCTGTTTCGTTCCTTCCGCGATGATTATCACAATCATCTCGAGATTCATCTCAAACGGCTTTGGAGGCTTGGTTTACGATGAAGCGAAATGGTTTCACCCTCATTGAGTTACTGGTGGTGATTGCCATCATTGGCATTCTGGCCGCCATACTCCTGCCTGCGCTGGCTCGCGCCCGTGAAGCCGCCCGGCGCGCAAGCTGCCAAAACAATCTCAAGCAGATTGGCCTGGTATGCAAGATGTTCGCCAACGAGTCCAAAGGTGAAAAGTTCCCCGCTATGGCTCCCCGTCAATCGTGGGTGATCAGTTCGCCCGCGGGCGGCGGTTCCACGGCAAGCTATGTCAACTACAATGAGTGCAACTACCCCAATCCCGCCCCGCCGGGCTCGGGACAGCCAGCGGGCAATGCGCCCGACACGGAATTCGTCTTCGACGGCACCCTGATCTACCCCGAATACCTGACCGACACGAATGTGCTCCTCTGCCCCTCGGATTCGTCGGCACAGAAGATCGTCGGCGATGAACTGAAGTGGAATATCCACGACACCTCGGTCGTGCCTACGGGCGTGCCCGTGAAGGGGCAGACCGACCGTTGCGCCTTCACGGCCGAGTCGTATCTCTACCTCGCCTGGGCCCTTAACGGGCGCCCTGGCCACGACTACCTCGTCACCGGGGGCAACGAGGCCAGTGCGGCCAGCATCAACCCGGCTTTTGTGGTCGCGTTACAGACGATGATCGGCAACCACATCGCGAGTATTCTCACGGGCGGTACCGGGCGCTACGACGAGGACATCAGCGGGAATTTTGATGGTGTTTCGGGCAACGAGACGCTCCATCGCACCCGCGAAGGGATCGAGCGTTTCTTCATTACGGATATCAACAACCCCGGCGCAAGCGCGGAGGCCCAGAGCAGTATCCCCATTATCGGCGATCTGTTGAGCACCGACACTTCGGATTTCAACCACGTCCCTGGTGGCGCCAACTGGCTCTACATGGATGGCCACGTGACCTTCCAGAAATACCCCAGCCCCTTCCCAGGTACGCCCGCTTTTGCCCGCCTGGTATCTCAGTTTTAGTCCAATCGTCTGCACTCAATGCGACGGGGCCGGAAGGTTGACACCTTCCGGCCTTCTTGTTTCATTTTTTCAGGCGCGTTAAACTCACCCCATGACCAGTCTAACGCTCTCATTTTTTGCCCTCAGTCTTGCCCTGAGCGCGCCAGAAATCCACATCGCCCCTCTGGATGCTCCCATGTTGCCCGGGGAGAACAGCGGTGTCCACAGCATCGCCCTCGCCGCCGCCGCAAACGAACAGGAAGCCTTTTACGTTCGCGTGGTGAACGATGAGACGCCCCGAACGCTTCAGTCCCTCGAATTGCAGTGGAACAGCGCCCTGGAGGCTCTAACGACCACCTATATCATCGCCCCCGATCCCTCCAGCACGTTACCGGGCATGGAGGCGCTGACGCCCCTGGCCGAGCCTGTCGCGCTGGCCCCGCTGGCTCCGCTGGAGCTTCTGGTGTCCATCAAATTGGCCGAAACCGCCGTGGCGGGTGCGTACAGCGGCAACCTGCGCGCTGTCTTCGATGGCGGTAAGTCGGAGCGGGCCCCCGTGCGGATGGAAGTTTTCGATTTCATCATTCCCGACGAATCCTCGTTGCCCGTGCTCTTCGGCCTCGACCGCGGGGCTATCCGCAAGAGCGCCCGATTGACCGAGGATCTGGATGACTGGGTTACCTTCTACGATGCCCTCGCGGGACTCAGGGCGGGTTTCGCCGTGTGGCCCCAACGGCATCTCCCGAACGAAATGTTCTACGACTATCGTGATCTGGATTTGGTCAAAGAGCACCTGGCCTACGCCGTCCGCACGGCCCATCTCCCCGCCATCGAATTCGGTGGTCGCCCGGGTGAATTGATGGCGGGCTGGCCACCGCCGGTGGGGAATAGCCCCCAGGACCCGCTCCAGTTGTTGCTCTCCAATATCACGACGAGCCTCTACGAACTGGGGTGGACCAAGCCTACGGTCCTCATCCCGGACGTCATGCCGGGTCGCGACGGCTGGCCCGAAGCGCGGCAGGAGCTGGCCCGTATTGACCGTGCCGACGAGTTCGTAACCCGCCTCCTTCCCGGGCCGCTGCACCCTTACTTCGAGCGATACGCCGACGTTTGGGCCTTGCCATCGGCGACACCCCCGGTCGCCATGTCGTTGCTTCAACGCGGGCTATCGACCGTGCGCTATGAGCACCCGCCTTACAGCAGCATCAAAGGCACTGCGGGCGCACTGGAAGCGTCCGGCACCTTTCTGACAGAGGTCAGCGACGCCCTCGACGGGTGCGAATTCACCAACTGGCGTGTTGAAGGCAAGTCTACGGGAGAGGAGGGGGTATTCCTGGAGCTGGCCCTGGAATCGGTGATTCGACTGGAACAGATCGCCGTGCTATGGCCGAACGGCGCGCGGCGGGTCGCGATGGAGGTCGAGACCGCTTTCAATCCAGGCGCCTTCACGGACGCCACGGTCCGCTGGACCGAGAGCAACTACCTGAGCGAGGGGGAGAATACCATCAGCCTGGGGGTATTCAAGCATCCTCGGGACTGTAAGGAGATCCGCATCCATTTTGACGGGGGCCCTTCTGGCGGCGTTGAAGTGGCCGAGATCCTGTTTAATCAGGATGGTCGCACGGTGGTGAACGCCTCCATCGACCCCGTTACTCCCTGGTTAAACCTGAGGACCGGACGCAGCATCTGGCTGGAGTCGAAGGTCGAGGCCAGCGCCTGGCGCATACTCCCCTGGTACTGCTGGCAGCGTAATTTTCGCGGAATTCTGGGCGCGGAGCTCACCCCGGATCCGGAGAACGGAGGTACACGACTCATCGCCGCAGGGCCGGGAGGGATCTATCCGACCGTTTCCATGCTTCACTTGCTGGATGGGTTGGAAGACTACGAGTATCTGATACGGTACTGGCGCGAGGTGGCGCAAAAGAAGTTTACACCGCCGACGCATGTCCGTCCCGGCTGGACGGAAATGCCCGTCTCCATGCGAAGCGGTGCGCAGGTCGAGACGGTGCGGGGCCGACTGGCCGAAGCCCGCCTTCAGATGGGCCGTCTGCTTTCGGGAAAAGCCCTGGTGAGCAAAAATTTCGGCCCTTGATCCCTTCTGGTCTCACTTCGAAGCCGTGGTGCGAAGGAACGCAGAAAGAAGTTCCCGCACATCACAGTAGCTGTGGGCCTTCCTGAACTGGCCTGTAAAGCCCGATCGCTCAAACTGGTGGGGCTCGGCGGCATCATCACTCAGCAAGAGGATGGGGAGGTCTCGGGGGACGTCCGGGTCGCCCCGGAGAAGGGTCGCCACTTCGTAACCGTCGAAGATGGGCAGTGAGGCATCGAGGAAGACCATTTCGGCGCCGGACGCGAGGTCACACGCTTCTTTTCCATCGCCCGCCCACAACACCTCGTGACCCTCTCCCATAATTTCACTGGAGAGGGCATCGAAGGCCTGACTGTCTATCGTTGCAACAAGTATGGTGGCCATGAAATCGCATCCCGATCGGTCAAATAAGAGTACCCCAGCGTCGTCACCGGCAGTAAGGCATTCTAGACGCCCCCGCGCGCATTTACAAGCCTTGACGGCTCGTCCTTCCTGCTCGTCTTGCCTTGACTGCCTCTCGGGTTCCCCGTAAAATGTAGCAAGATTTGGAGGCACAATACCGGATGTACGCTCTGGAGTGCATAGTGCTGGTTGCCATGCTGCTCGATACCGCCGCCTCGGGAGCGCAGGCGGTCGATAGCGAGGGCTCCGCGCCTTCTGAGGTGGAAGCCCGGACCGACGACCAGATCACGCTGAAGTCCGGCAGGGTCCTGCAAGGGGTCAAAGTAATCCGTTCGACCCCGTTCACTCTGGTGCTGGAGGTAATTCCCGCAGTCGAACCCCTTGAAATTCCCGCGAGGCAGGTTGTGTCAATCGAGTACGGGGAACGCGATGAGGAGCGTCCTGACGACGCGGCGCCGGAAGCCGCCCACGCCTCCGGGGATACGTCTCAGATATTGCAAGCGGTCAAGGTATCCCCCGATCTGGTTAAGAAGATGTCTGATCCGCTTCGTCAAGAGACCATCGATTTCGCCCGCCAGGATCTACTCAATATCCTTCGATCCGCCGGAATTCTGTTCGGAGTGTCGATCACCTTTGGACCACAGTTGGAGCGTCTGCCGATTGAAAAGCGTCTTGTAGCCTTAAGTATCCCCGAGGGGGAATCTTGTGACGAATTAATTCGGGGGACCCTGGCGACGGAGCTTCCCTGGCTCAAGGTTGAATACCGATTCGAAGACGTTCACTTTGAAAGCCGGTAAATGCTCCCGACTGTGCCCGAACAAAAAAATGGCCCGACGGCAAGGCCGCC
>JBHEKR010000233.1:0-34234 GCA_041859365.1 Candidatus Hydrogenedentales bacterium | reverse complement strand
CTGGAAAAGAGCGTGGATCTATTCGAGCAGTCCATCGCGGGGGATATTGACGACTATGTGATGGAGAAGCGCTATTTCCGGAAGGATGGCTCAATCCTCCATGCCCAGGTGACCGTAGCCTGCTTTCGTGACGGCGACAACATTCCCCTATTCAATATCGCGTCCCTTTCCGACGTTACCGACCGGTGGCGCCTCGAAGAACAATTGCGGCAGTCGCAAAAGATGGAGGCGGTCGGGCAGCTTGCGGGCGGTGTGGCGCATGACTTCAACAATCTGCTGCAGGCGATTCTGGGCTGTGGCGATATGGCCCTTGAGCATACGCAGCCCGGCAGCCCGATTTTTGAAGATCTCAAGGAAATCGTCAGGACGGCCCATCGCGCCTCGTCGCTGGTGCGCCAACTGCTCGCCTTCAGCCGCCGCCAGATGCTGGAGCTGAAGACGATCCGCATGGATGACGTGGTGCATGACATGTATTCCATGTTGCGGCGTCTGATTCGGGAAGATATCGTGTTGCGCGTTGACACGTGCGCGAGCGACCAGTTCATCCACGCGGACCGGAGCCAGATCGAGCAGATTATGGTGAATCTCTGTGTCAACGCCCGGGACGCCATTCGAGGCCCCGGCGAGATTAGCATCCGCACCGCCCATGTGCGCCGCCACGCCCCATGCGAGGGCATCGAAGGGGACTGGGTGTGTCTCTCGGTTACCGACACGGGAAGCGGCATGGACGAGGAGACACAAAAACATCTCTTCGAGCCCTTCTTCACGACGAAAGGACCCGGCAAGGGATCGGGGCTAGGCCTGGCGACGGTCTACGGTATTGTCCGGCAGCACAACGCCGCCATCGAGGTAAACAGTGCGCCCGGAGAGGGCACCACGTTTCAGGTTTTCTTTCCGGTGTCGGAGGGGAAGGAGGCTCCCGCGGAAGTGCCCCGGAGCCTGGTGCATCGGGGGGGATCGGAGTCGATCCTGATTGCCGAAGACGACGCGGCGATCCGTGGACTGGCTGTGCGCTTTCTGCGGGGTGCGGGCTACACCGTAGTCGCCGTGGAAGACGGCGCCGCCGCGCTGGAGGTGCTTCGCGAGCGCGCCTCGGACTTCGATCTCGTCATGCTGGACGTGATCATGCCGAAAATGGGCGGTCGGGCGGTCTACGACTATCTACTGGAGCATCGCCCCGAACTGCCCGTGCTGTTTGCCAGCGGATACAACGCCGGGGAGATCCACTCGGAGTTTGTTCTCCACGATGGCCTGTCCTTTATCCAGAAGCCCTACCGCAGCGCCGACCTGCTCCAACGCATCCGCGAGATACTCGGCCCGGATCCCGCGTCGGTCGCGCCGAAGGTACTTCAGTAGCCCAGACGCTTCAGGATCCCCGACAGTACCCGCAGCCGCTCCCCGATAAGTTCGTCGTCACGCCCCAGGGCCTGCTGGAATAATTCCAAGTCTTCCGTAATCATAGGATTTTCCGTGCACACCGACACCGTCATGGCGTCGCCCTGCAGGCCGATACGCTCAATCTGAGGGTGCTCCGGATCATGCAACGCTCGGTGGCGGTAGGCCTCTTCCGAAAAGTACTGGCGCGTCCGGCAAATGAAGATAGCCAAATCAAGCACGCGGTGGAGGGGCAGTTCCTCCGACTGGCGGGACCATTTCCCCCCCGTATGCCGCCATACCTTCGCGGAGATGTCGACTTTACCGCGATCATTCCACTGGGCGAGGCCCAGCGAGAGGCCCTTCGCGTCGGTGTCGTAGGCATAACGCCCGTCCACGTTCTCGTAGTTTTCCGAGACGATCACGGGTTTGTGTTTGAGGGTGGTGGGGATGTTCATGAGGTTTTCCTGGGAAAGGTATACTTAGTAAATTAGTAATTTACTAAGCGTAAATCATTTCCAACCCATGAGTCAAGCCGCATTGGTTTCTCTTAGATAAAGCTGGCAGGCCGTAATACTGGGTCGTGTATAATCAGGAATGGACATCCCGATGTCCACTTACGCGACAGCCTGCGCAATACATACGAGGAGCCCCCAATGAATATCTCGTTGCCGCCCGGATTGGAGGCGTTTGTCCGCGAACAAGTAGCCACTGGCCTGTACGATTCGTGCAGCGAGGTACACCGGGAAGCCTTGCGCCTTTTGAAGCTGCGCACAGACGAGGCGATGAAGCTATCGGACTTGCGCGCGGCGGTGGAGGTGGGCATCGAGCAAGCGAACCGGGGCGAGGCGCGTCCCTGCAGCGTCAACGACATTGTGGAACTCGCAAGAACGCGCAGGGCAGCGTCAACCGGGAGATGAGCGAGGCCAAGTTCACGCCGGCGGCGATGCATGTTCTGGCGGACATCCTGGAGTACATCAGCGAAGACAACGAGGCGAAGGGCCTGGAAGTACTGGATGCCTTATTTCGACAGGCGGAGATACTTGCGAATTCGCCAAGACTTGGGCGGAGCCGCGACCAAGACCTCGGTGTCGGCATACGTAGCTATCCTGTGGGGCGTTACGCAAAATTCTATCGGATAGAACCCGGAGGGATTGAAGTGCTCAGAGTTTTCCACGGGTCGCGGGATCTGCCAAACCTGTTTGACGTGTAAAATAGGGGTGACAGTGAGCCACAAAAGAACACAAAGAGCGCAAAGAAGAAACTCCTCTTTGCGCTCTATGCGTTCTTTTGCGGCTAAAAATTCCAGCGCCCCGGAATACGCTGGCTTATTTTATGGTCAGGGCACGAATCGTAGCCAGCCCATCTCTACGGGATCCTCGGCACCGTATCCGAGGCGATACATGGGCGGCGTCGGCGATGCGGGCGCCCAGGTATGGCTGGCGGTCGCGGCTGCGGTTGGCCTGAGTTGCACATTGATCCGCATGGGACGCGCCGGGAAGGTGGCTTCGTCGAATTCTCCGCCGAATACCGCGAAGGGAATTCGAAAGCGGAAGGTGCGGATTCCGTTGGCGGTCGTGGTCTCGGTTTCCCACTGGTCGTTTACGACCTGCCAGGCGAGTTGCGTGTTGCGGGTGCCCTTGTCGTCGAGCTCAAACGTGCGTCGGGGATAGATGTGGGCGGACTGAATGTGGACCGTGGCCGACAGGGGCGCAATGCCATCGGGCGCGGCACACCGGACGTCCACGTAAAGGGCGTCGGCATCGCGCACGGCCCGCCAGGTTGCCACGGGCTCGCTGGGCGTGAAGGGCGCATCCGCCGCCACGGCCTGCCACGCGGCATCGCTGCGCCATGTGGTGGCGAAGTTTTCCGGCGCAGGGGAGCAGGCATAGGCGAGCCCATCCCCAATCAGGCCGGAGAGCTCAGGAAAGACCAATTCGCCCGCAGCCACCACCGCTTCGGCCTCGGCGAACTCGGTGTCGAGCAGCGCACGCAAGCGGTCGGCGCGCCACTGGAGCTTCGCGGGGAAATACTTGTAGGCTTCGGCTTCGGAATGGAAGCCGAGGAAGGGATTCGATTCGCACAGCGAGGCCAGGGCCAACCCATTGTTGATTTCCTCCTCGACGATGGCGCGCAGTTTCAGGAGCGTCGCGCTCCGTGTTTCGACGGGGTCGTAGAGTAGTTGCTCGCGAAGGTCATAGAAGCGCAGGATGTTATAGCTTGAGCGAAACTGAATGCCCAGGGCCTGGGCCACGGAAATGTCCATCATCCGCTCGGGTTCACTCGCGTATTTCGGTTGGAGTGCGTTGAGCAAATCGAGTCCCTGGTTCCATGTCTCCGACAGGGCCTTGCTGAGTTGAAGCACTTCGGGGTAGGTGTGGGTGCCCGAAAAAGCCTCGCCGATGCGGTCGCCGGAAATGGGATAATCCACGCGCCACGTCGGTCCGAGCACGCTGTGGGCCGGTTTGAGATGCAGCGGCCACACAACACCGTCCGTCACGGGGCCGTAGAACTGAAACGCGTTCGACAGGGGATAATTGTCGTAGGCTTTCGCGAAAAGACGCCAAGCCTCCACGACCTGGGGGACATCCGCCGCCGCCCAATCGCGGCGCGCGAGGTCTTGGAGAAAAGCGTCTTCGCTCGTGCCTTCCGGGGCAAAGGGCAGTGCGCTGCTGGCGGACCGGTTCATCATGGAGGGCAGGTTGCCGAAATACCAGCACTGCATCACCGTGTCCACACCCAGGCCGCGCATTTCGCGATACTTTCCAAAGAGCTGACCCGGCACCGGAATGAACGGCACGGAGGCGACTTCGTGAGAGTTGCAGGCCTGAATCTTGGCCGCCATCCCTGCGGCTCCATCCGCACTTGCGGCGACCTGCCGGAAGGAATCGCTCGGGCCAATGTAGGAGAGCCAATAGTCGCTCGCGCGCCGCGCCTTGTCGAGCTGGATCTTGCTGCCGCCGGATTCGAAATTAAACTGGACGGTCACACGGGGAGGTGTATTGCGAACCAGGTCGAGCACCATATCGGAAGCACCATCGGGGACATAGAGCCAGGAAATCACCTTGGCGTCGGGCGCGGCCTCGTGCACGCCCCGCTCCATGGCACTCAGCGATGCGCCCAGCGTTTCCCACGGCTTCTTGTCCGCGCAGCGCGGGCAGTCCATGCGTCCTTCGGGGCCTTTCGCCTCGCTCAGGCACGTGGTGGGGGCTTCGCCGTAGCTGAGGTTGATCAGGCCACCCAGACCGGGTACTTCGGAAAAGATGCTGTACAGGGATTCGCGCAGGTAGGTCTGCGCGGTCTCGGAATTGGGGCAGAAGGTCTTGGCGTAGTTACCCGTCACGGTGATGCCGCCGAGTTCCGGATAGGCCAATATCAGCGGGTCGCCTGGTGTCATGAAGATGGGTTCGAGGGTGAAGAGGTAGACTTGGATACCGTAGCGTCGGCACTTGGCCACGGTCTTGCGGAGCTTTTCCAAACGTTGTTCCCGGTCGGGACTGACGGGGATGTTGAGCGAGGTCTTGCGCAGATCTTTAAGCTCGATGGTCATCCAGAGGGCATTCACGCCGTCGTGGGCAAGGCGATTGAGATAGCCGTCTGGATAGTAGTCCACATTGTCGAGCAACTCGTCGCGATTCATGGGCGGGCGTTTGATGGGCCCAAAGAAGCAGCGCGAAATGCGCGTCTTGATAAACGGCGAGCGCGGGATGTTTCCGATGGCCAGGAACGGCCCGTCCGCCCGCAGGAGTTCATCTTCAAGAAAGTAAATGCCCCGGCGTATGCCTTCCGCGTCGTTCGCCTGAATGCGACATGCATCCGCGCTGATCGCGAGGGTGAAGGATTCGAGCTCGTTCGTGGGAACTTTTTCCGTGATAATTTTGAAGGGGCCGTCTACCGGGATGCCGACGGACGTGAAAAAATTACCAAGGTCGTCGTAGGCGGTTTCAAGGAGCTTCTCCTCATCGGGAAAATTCGCAATCACCCGAACGCCGCCCTGTAGGCTCGCCTCGTTGTCGGCTTCCGTGTCGCGGGTCCAATGGGGATGCCATGTCATCGGGGCGGCCAACGTTTCGACGAACTTCCAATCGGACTCGTCTGGACTGAGCGGTGCCTCCTGGGCCAAGGTGGCGAAAGTGAGAGAAAAGGCGAGTGAGCAGAGGGTAGTGAGGCGCATGAATATCCTTTGAACTTGGCCGATGCCATGAAGAGATCGATTACCTACGTTACCATTTTCAACCCGCTCAAAACAGTGCGGGGCGTATTCACTTTTTCCATTCGGGAGAAAGGAAAACCGGGCCGCAAAAGAACGCAGAGAGCGCAAAGAAGAAAATCCTCTTTGCGCTCTCTGCGGTCTTTGGCGGCTAAATTACTTAGGCCGGTGTGACTCGTGATTGATCACAAGCTGGGAATCAAGAGCAGCTTCAATACTGGTAAAAAGACTGCTACCGGTATCGTGGACAATGCGATCGCCCACGCGAAGCCCAGGATATTTATCGCCAGGCGAACTGGAGTGCGGGCAGGGGCTTGTTGCAATCGCGCCAATCGTTCTTCCAGAAAGTAGTCGAAAAGCAGAATGTTTCCGAGCCAAACAGGGACGGAGATAGCAATGCCAACCGCCAGCCCTGTCAGGCCGGTCGCAAGTAAACCCAAGGGCGGGGCACCTAGCATAGGGCAACAGAACATAATCGTGTAAGCCATACCGTCAAGTGGCCATGGCAGTTCGGGGTTGTACGATGGGGCTGCCTGAGAAGGACTACGAAAGAAACTCATCGGTCACCTCCTACCCTTCTTCCGTGTACTTCCGTGCACTTCCGTGGGCAGATCTCTCTACGATCACTCCGTAGCGCGATTTGGCCGACGGATTTGAAGGGCCTTGCCCACGGAATCGCACGGAAGTACACGGAAAGAAAGTCACCACGATTGATCAATGCGTCCAGAGGTAGTAGAGCATACGCTATCAAATGCGCGCAAGCATCTCGATCCGTGGGCCCAAAAGGGAACCGGAGCAATCGCACTGGTTTTGCACCAGTCGCTGCTCCGATTCTGCCCTATTGGCGTCGAACTTTTGCGCTCTATGCGTTCTTTTGCGGCCAAAATTCTTCAGCCGGTGTAGTTCGTCCCTACCCCTTCAGCGCGGCCACAACCTTATCGCCGAATTCGCTGGTCTTCATGATGGTGAGCTTGCCCTCGGGATCGCGCAAATCCGCCGTGGTGATGCCGGCACCGAACACGCTGCGCATGGCGTCCCACACGAGGCGGGCCTGGGTCTTGAGGCCGAAGCTCTTGTCGAGCATCAGCGCAACGGATCCGATCATGCTGTAGGGGTTGGCGATGCCCTGGCCCGCGATGTCGGGCGCGGAGCCATGGGAGGGCTCGTAGTAAGCTTTGTCCGGGCCGACGCACGCAGAGGGCATGAGGCCGAGGGAGCCGAGGATGCCGCCGCCGAGATCGCTGAGGATGTCGCCGAACATGTTTTCCATGACCATGACGTCGAACTGGCGCGGATTGATCACCAGGGCGGTCGCGGCCGCGTCCACGATGATGTGCTTCACTTCGACTTCGGGGTATACCGGGGCGATTTCCGCCAGCACGTCGTTCCACAGCACGCTGGATTTCAGTACGTTGCTCTTGTGGACGTTGTGCAGCACCTTTTTGCGTCCCATGGCCTCTTTGAAGGCCACATGCATGATGGCGCTGATCTGGTCTTCGTCGTATTCGAGGTGTTCATCGACGAAGCGCTTGCCCGCCGCGTTGACGCCGCCTTCCTTCTTGCCGAAGTAGAGGCCACCGACGAGTTCGCGGATCATCATTAGGTCGATGCCGCCCTGGACCACATGGGGCTTTAGCGGGGAGAAGTGGGCCAGTTCCGGCGGCAGGTAGACCGGACGAAAATTGGCGAAAGTGTTGTAACGACGACGCAGGGGGAGGAGTGCGCCGCGCTCGGGCTGCTCGTCGACCGGAATCTTCTTCGACTCCTCAAAGCTGAGCCCGATGGGGCCTTTGAGGATGGCGTCAGCCTTGTCGCAGACCGCCTTGGCTTCGTCGGGGAAGGCGGTGCCGTGCTTGAAGTACGCGGCGCCGCCAAAGTCCGCGCGGAGGATGTCGAATTTGACATCGCTGATGCGTTCGACGGCTTCGATCACCTTGACGGCTTCGATGGAGAGTTCCGGGCCGATACCGTCACCTTCGAGGAGGGCAATAGAAAATTTCTGGGTCATGAGTTCGCTTTCGATCGTAGCGTTTATGGGTCTTATGGGTCTTATGGGGTCCGAGAAATCGCAAGACCCATACGACCCATTGGACCTGTTAGACCCATTGTGCCAGGGGAAATGCGGTTGGGGTTGCCTTCTATTCCCAGCGGGGGCGCACGCTGTCGATGTAGGTCACCGGGGCGTCTTCGGCTTCGGGTACGGGCAGTTCGATGCTGAGATTGTCCAGGAGCGTGCCTTCGGCCAGTTGCAGTTCCACCAGGGACTTTTCATATTCGATGTTGGAGATAAGCTCCTGTACCTGGGCCGTGGTGAGGTCCTGCTGGATCTGGAGGACCTGCCAGCTCGTGGTGACGCCGAGTTGCAGCCGCTTTTCTTCCGCGGCCACGTTGGCGATCTGCAGGCGGGTTGCCTGCTGGTTGCTTTGCACGAGGATGGCGTTGGAGGCGACGCGGGAGGCGGCCAGATTGACGTTGAGCATCAATTGCTGGCGCGACTGCTCCAGGGTCATCTCGGCCTGCCGCCGGGCCAGCCGGGCGCGCTGGAAACTGCCGCGGGCCGCGCGATTCAGAATGGGAATGGAGGCCTGAATGCCGTAGGAGTAGGCGTAGTCCTGTCGGTCCTTGATTCCGGTCAGGGTTTCACTCAGTTTGTGATCGCGGCCACCCGAGGTGTACTGGTAGACGAGGTCGAGCTGTGGCATCATCTCCTTGCGGGTGCGGTACTCCTCCAGTGCCGCATTGTCAATATCCATCTGGCGGATGGTGATTTCGGGGCGCTTGGCCAGGGCCTCGTCCATGCTCGCCACCACGCGCTCTTCGTAGACGGTTGCGTCGAATTCGGCCGGGTCGCGGGGGTTGGGGCGGTCGATGGGCACGATCAGCGCCTTGGAAAAGCGATCGCCATCGCGGAGATTCAGGAGACTTTTCAGGAGATTGCTGGCGTCCGCAATATTCTGACGCGCGGAGATGTACTGGCTCTGGCGCGTGGCCACACCAGCCTTTGCCTGAAGCACTTCGATATCGGCCGCGGTGCCGATTTCCCGGCGGGTTTCGTTTACCTTCAACAGGCGCTCCGCGTTGTCCAGCGCCTCGGTTTGCACCTTGAGGTTTTCCATGGCGCCCACGAGATCCCAGTACCCCTTGATTACTTCCGCGACGGTGGTCAGTACGGTCAGGCGCAACTGGGCTTCGGTGGCGATCTTGGAGTTCTTCGCCAGCGAGATCCGCACCTTGTTGTACTTCGTGCCGAAGCCGCGCAGGATGGGCTGGGTGAGTTGCATGGTCAGCGTGCCGCTGTACTCTTCGACGAAATTACTGAACGTGGATTCCGATTTTTCCATGCCCCAGGTGACGTTATACTGGGTGCCGAGCTGGAGCTTTCCGAGCAAGGCGGCGTTGGTAACGGTATCGTAGGATTGAACGCTGTTGATGCCGCCGAAGGCCACGACCTGCTGGGACTGGGACTGGTTCGCGCGACTGTAGAACGCGGAGCCTTGAAGGACAGGGTCGAATTCGCCTTTGGCGGAATAGATCGCCTCGTCGGACTTGAGGGGTTCGTACTCGGTGATCTGGATGTCCATGTTCTCATCGAGTGCGATGAGAATACATTCCTGAAGGGTGACGTTGAACTGCTGGTCGGCCACACTCTCGCTGAGCCGGACGCGAAGGGCGTCGAGATCAATCAGGTTGATGTTGATCTCTTCCTGCAGGTTGATATCACTGCCCAGCTCGCCGCCGTAACGCAGGGTGAGCTCATTGGGTGGCGTGGGCACCATATCGGTCGACGTGGTTTCCGCCTCGGGCGACAGGGCGGGGGCATTGGCCGCCTCCTCCGTGGCCACGGGCGCGGTCTCCTGCCCCAGAGCCGGGTGTGCGCCGGAAACGATGCAGCAGGCACACGTCATGACTAAGAAAGATCGCAGCATTCCATTCTCCATGAGATTTCTCGAGGCGGGGAGGGGCTGTCAAAGAAATGCCAGCCCGCGCCAACTGCCCGTATACACCCGGCACTGTGTGTGCCCGGGGCTCTTGCGTTACAGGCGCCTCGGAGTATCCGCCACGGAAGTCTACTGACTGGCCGCGGCGTGAGTCAACCGGGGGAAGGGGCGACTCAGGTCACAGGATGGGGGGCAGGTCAACGCCGCCCTGTCGCATGGCCTGTTCCTGGAACTGCTGCACCCGCACGGCGAAGGCCTGCTCCAGTTCGCCCGTGGTCTGAATAAGCATCTTGGCCTCGTCGCCGCTGAGATTGCCCTGTGTTTTTTCAACGAGCACCGCGAGCAGATCGAGGGTGTAGCGCGCGGCATCGAGATTGACCATGACCTGACCGGTTTCGTGATCGGCGATCAGGCCAAGGGCAAACATGGCCTGGGTGGCGAGGCTGCCGACCAGGGAGGAAAAGGATGCCTGCTCCGGATCGTATTCCAGCATCGCCTCCTCGGCGCCGTCCCCGACTTGCGCGGCTTCGTCCGCGGCCGGCTCCGCCGCGAGCTTTTTCGCCGCTTCCTCTTTTTCCCGTTGTACCTGGGCTTTCCAGCCCTCGTCTATGAAAATCTTGGGTCCGTCGTCGCTCATGCAAAGGGCTCCTGGTAAACGGGCTTGAAAAGCACGGACCCCGACCCTGAACGAGCAGGGCCGGGCGTCCGGTGCAAAACTATGAGAAACAAGACCTAGCGCTTCTTTGTCTTATGGCGATTCTCGCGACGTTTTTTCTTGCGCTTGTGCTTGTTGATCTTCGCCTTTCGGGCTTTACGTCCTCCAGCCACTGAATGTCCTCCTGAAGCGTTGCTTCGTTCTTAGATGTCCCTGAGCCGGGCTTAATTCAACCACTGATCGTCAGGTTGGGAATAGGAAAAGAGTTCGCTTTCCTGGAAGTAGAGGCCGATCTCGCGGATCGCCGTGTCTACCGCATCGGAAGCGTGAATGATATTGTTCTGCATGCTGAGGCCGAAATCACCCCGGATCGTGCCCATGTCCGCTTTCAGGCAGTTGGTCGCGCCGTTCATCTTGCGGACCTGCGCCACGGCGTCGGGGCCTTCCCAAACCATCTGGACCGTGGGACCGGAAGTGATGAAGGAGACCAATTCGCCGAAGAATGGCTTGTCTTTATGCTCGTCATAGTGTGCCTTGGCAATATCCTCGCTGAGAATCTGCGCCTTAAGGCCGACCAGCTTCAGGCCACGATGTTCAAAGCGGCGGATGCACTCGCCCACGAGTCGGCGTCCAACGCCGTCGGGCTTCACCATTACAAAGGTACGTTCGCTCACGAATTCAACACTTTCTTGCACAAGGTTCCGACTGGCGCACGACCGAAGTCGGGCATGCAGACCGAGTTCCTGAGGGAGAGGGAGCATGGACGCCCGGACCCCGTTAAGCGGGGACGGGCATACTTCGGAGTATGGTAGCAAAGAATCGGTGCGGCGTGCAAGTGCTGGATGCCTTTTGCGTGTGGCCCGCGTTCGGAGACTGAAGTGGATGGTAGATTCGGCGGGACCCCTGGCCGGGTGGACGCCATGCGCCCGGCCCGACTCTGAATAATCCCGTGCAGACACCCGAATCAACCCGTGATTTTTCTCATAAAAAGAGTTCACCCCGAGGAGGCAAAAGAGGTATCATGCGGGTATACACGGAAGCGGGTGCCCCTGACCACCCCCGCTGCCGGTCATGCCCGTTGAGTTCGTAATCAAAGGAGTACCCACGTGAAAGCGAATTACTGGGCCGCCGCAATGGCGGTGTTGGCGTTTGCCCCGGCAGCGTTGACGGCACCCATCCATCAGATCACCATTGACGGCAACATGAACGACTGGGCCGACATCCCCTCCTACACGGACCCGGTGGACGACCAGCACGACACGGACCACTTTCTGGAAAACGACGTACCCGCATACGTGAACCATCCGGATGTGGACCTGGTGGAGTTCAAGTTTACCCACGACGGCGAGAACCTCTACGCGTGGTTTCGCGCCCGGGGCCAGATCGCCCGCACGGCCTTTGACCCGGACCCAAACCGCGGTGGACGATCCTACACCATTGTCACCATCGACGTGGATCAGGATGACGAAACGGGTTATCCCCTCCACGAGGGCGGTTACTACCCCACGACCCGGGGCTACGATCTGAACATGGAAGTGGAACATTACGACGGCACTTTCAATACCGGTCACTACCTGCTCCATGGCTGTCTGGACGATGCCTCCTACGCGGCCTCGGAAGCGGAGCAGTCCCAGGGCCTGGTCAGTATCGTGCCGGGCAACTACGACTGCTACACGCAGTGGGTCTGGTACGACGACCCGCCCGGATTCGCCAACGAGATCATCTTGCCTTCCGGCGAGGCCATCTACTGGGTGGTGGACAAGGGACCAGTCTATGCCGATTCCATCGTGGAGTTTGCGATTTCCGCCGACGGCCACTCCGCCGAAATGAAATCGCCCAATCGCGGCTTCATGCGGAATTCCCAGGATGGCACACCCTTCATCGCGTTGGGCAAGGTCCTCGATCTGTCCTTCTCGCTCGAAGGCAGCCCCGAGCTGGTCCCCAGTGAAGACTGGGGTTCCGACACGGCGGATCCCATCAACGGGTATGTGCTGGGTTCGGAACTGGCCGGAAGCAACGGCGACCGCGTTGGCCATGCCGGGGATAAGAACGACGACTTTGTGATCGACTCCAGCGAGCTGCTGCGCATGATCCAGCTCTACAACCTGGGCGAGTTCAGTTGCGACCCCTCGGGCGAGGACGGCTTCAACCCCGGTGCGGGCGACAAGACCTGCACGCCCCACGAAGGCGATTACAATCCTCAGGACTGGAATTTCGACCTTTCCGAGATGCTCCGAGCCATCCAGATTTACAATAAGGGTGGCTACGAACTTTGCGACGAGGGCGAAGACGGGCTCTGCCTGGCGGCAAAGTGATTCATTGAGTGACCACAGGCCCGCCATGGCAGTTGCTGTGTCGGGCTTTTCTGTATTACGGCAGACCAAAAGGAGGCAGGGCGATGATCCATACCGAAGCGGCGGGGGTGGAAGAGGCGACCGAAAGGATTGCGGAGGAAATTTCGGGGGACGCATCGCCCCCTGCGATGCAACCGAGTGATGCCGGGGGCTGGGATCTGATCAAGGTCCTGGGGATCGCCTGGGTGACGGAAATTGCAATGGGGATTGTCGTCCTGGTCGTATCCTCCATGGTTGGGAGAGAGTCGGTGCGCCCCGGTGGACACTACCTCGATTGGCGGGCAGTCTTGGCGACCTTCTCAGTTTCTTCCGCCCTGGTCATATGGGTGTGCTGGCGTTTTGCCTGCGCGCGGTATGGGCGAAGCCTTCGCGAAGGGCTCTATTTCGTTCCTGTCGCCACCAAAGCGCTGAGGACCAGCGCCGTCATCGGATTGATTGCAGCAGCCATCGGCATGGCAACGAGCTATATCAGTCCGTCGGAGGAGATGCCTATGGTTGCCGATCTTTTTGTCCGCCCCTCGCCGGATCAGCCCGGCGCTTTTGAACTGATATATCCCATGCTTCTACTCCCGATAATCGCGGCGATCATGGAGGAAGTTTACTACAGGGGGTTCCTGTACACCGTTCTTGAGCGCCTTCTCGGTGCGAACGTGACGTTCATCATAATCAGTGGGTGGTTCGGACTCATACACGCGCCACAGATTGGGAGCAATTGGATTGCATTGGCATCGGTAATGTTGGTGAGCGTTGCGCTGACTTTTCTTCGCCGGAAATACCAGTCCATCTGGCCGACTATCGTTTGTCACGTGACCTACAATGGCGTCCTCATGGTGACAATGGCGCTTCTCGGCGCGGAGCAGTAGACTGGCAAGAGACGTACCGCCGCACGGGCGTGTGGATGTCCGAGTTCCGCCAAGGTCAATTCTCGTGCCTGGTCGATCAACTCCTACCTTGATCGCGGCGGCATGTCCCCGAGAATGTAACCGCGCGTTGTCTATCATTTCGGATTGAGACGCGACCGCGAACGCCAAAGAAGCGATGGGTAAAACGCCCGAATCTTGTTACAGGTCCACTGGGACAGGCCCGCGCGTGGGAGCCTTCCCGCTCTTCAACAGCGATTTAGAAGTTTCAAGCATCCGCCTCCCCGTGGAGACTGGGGCGCGGGTCCGTCCCCTCAGAAATTCAACGCATCCAGACTGGTGATGCACGAATCCAGCGGCACGGTTTCGATATGCGTTGCGCCGAGTTTGGCCAGTTCGAAGCGCACCTTGGCGAGGCCCATGGTCTTGTTTGAGGTGCTGACCTGAACGCTGAACTCCGTGTAGCCGTTCCCCTGGTTCATCGTGGGTTCGTCGCCGAACAGGGAGTTCTTGCTCAGGAAATCGAGGGTTGCGGGCACCAACTCGTTCTTCACGTTGAAGAACAACAGCACCTTGTCTTCCGCATAGATAGAGCCCTGAAGGTTCAAAAGGAACATGCGGGCAAGTTCCGCCTTTTCATCGTTCTCACGGATCTTTGGATTCGCCCAGATGCCCGTCTCGGAGTTGTAGACTTCTTCACCCATTTGCAGGCCGTAGTTGCGGATGGCGCTGCCGGTCTGGGTGATCTCCAGGCCGAAGTCCACGGAACCGTTGACCACTTTGGCCTCGGTCTTGCCCCAGGTCTCGTAGACCACCAGGCCCGCATCGATACGCGGCGGCGTCTTGAATTTCTGAACGGAAAATCCGCTGTGGGATTCCGCAAAGCCCAGCGCGGCAATCTTCTTCTGGAACCAGTCCAGCGCGAGATAGGGCATCTCCGCCACCATCGTGATGAGGGGTTTCTTTGAAAGCAGATCAGCCAGCCACGCGTCGAAAGTGACACCCTCGGCCAGCGGGTTGTGGATGATGACCAGGCGCACGCCGCCCCGATTCAACGAAAGCACCTTTTCCAGTTGGATGTCCTGATTGTACTCGTACTTGAACTCGAGCACGCGTTCCTGGATCCAGTCGTCGCCGGCGATGGCGATGTCGAGCTCTTCAATGGCGAGCTGCGCGCCAAATTCTTGGGGACGTCCGTCCCAGCCCATGAGCACGGCGTTGAGCGGGAACTTTGTGGGGCCGCCGGCGTCATAGCCCTTCGTGGGGAAACCCGCATGCTTCAGCAGGCCGATAAGGTTACCGCCGCGGTTGGGGTCGGCGAGGGAGCCTGCGGGCATGCCGATGACGAGTTTTGTGCTCATGGTAGATTCCTATCTGTGGGGTGTTCTTGCTCACCCGTTCCCCGCAGGCATGCGCATCGGGGCGTGCGCGGGAAGATTGAGGGAACCGCCGCGCTGATGATAACCCTGCGCGGGGCCACGGGGGCCGTGGTTCGGATGCCCCATAGTATACCGGTCCAGACGGGGGCCTTTCCACCGAGTGGGAGAATAACTTGCACATGAATTCGCCCTCATCCGCGAAATCCGTGTTATCCGTGGTCAAGAAAAAAAGAAACGACTTGACCACGGATGACACGGAAAAGCACGGATGTAAAGGGGAGAAGCAGCCGATAATGGAGCGAAGGCTTGCGGAGTATTCGAGACCCTCCACCAGAATGTGGGACATTTTATTCGTGAAGATTTGTGTTCATTCGTGGTTAAAATCTTCAGACCCAGTCTATCGATAAGCCCCGTCGCCTGTTTGACGACGGCAGGCTGGTGCACTAGAATTGGCGGAGACTGGACGCAGACATTTCGTTCCCGCCCCTTGGAGTGTTCCCGTGAAATTCACCCCCTGGCTATTGGGCGCATTCATGGCCCTTTGCGCACACGCGGAAGATCGCGCCGCGCTGGATCACTTTGAGTCCAGCGTGCGCCCCCTCTTCACCGCCCGCTGTGAATCGTGCCACGGCGCGGAGAAGCAGAAGGGCGACCTGCGTCTCGATTCGCGCGAGGGATGGGTCGCGGGCGGAAGTCGCGGTGCGGCCATCGTGCCGGGCAATCCCGCCGAGAGCCTCCTCCTGCATGCCGTACGCCGGGGCGATCCCGATCTGCAGATGCCGCCGGACGAGCCCCTGACCGCAGAGGAAGTGGCCGCGCTGGAGCGCTGGATCGCCGAAGGCGCGGTGGACCCCCGTGAGACCCCCGCCAAGGCCCCCACAACGGCCAAGGCCGATCCACGCACCTTCTGGTCCTTCCAACCCGTACGCGCGGTGGCGCCGCCAGCAGTGACGCAGCCCGACTGGGTCCGCACCCCCGTGGATGCCTTCATCCTCGCAATGCTGGAGCAAAAAGGCCTGACACCCGCGCCGCGGGCCGATTCGCGGACCCTCGTGCGCCGCGCCTACTTCGACCTCATCGGCCTGCCGCCCACCCCGGAGCAGGTGGACGATTTTGTAAACGATACGGCACCCGACGCCTGGGCGAGGCTGATTGATGAGCTCCTCGCCTCGCCCCATTACGGCGAGCGCTGGGGCCGACACTGGCTCGATGTGGCGCGCTATGCGGACAGCGGCGGCTTCGAGACGGACATGTATTACCGCAACGCGTGGCGCTACCGCGACTATGTGGTGAAATCCTTCAATGACGACAAGCCCTATGACGTGTTCGTGCTGGAGCAGATTGCGGGCGACGAACTCTGGCCGGGGAACATCGACCAGGCGGGGTCCTACGAGGTGCCTGCGGACAACCGGCGTCGGCTCGAAGCGCGCACGGGCACGGGCCTTTACACCCTCGGCCCGCAGGTCCACGAATCCAACATGGACGGCAGGAAAATCCGCTACGAGACCTTCGCCGACTGGGTGGACACCACCGGCGCGGCCTTCATGGGCCTGACCTTCGGCTGCGCGCGCTGCCACGATCACAAGTTCGATCCCATTTCCCAGCGCGACTACTACGGCATGCAGGCCATCTTCGCGGGCAGCAAGGAAGTGCTGGAGCCCGTCGTGCCGCCCATGAGCGTGGCGGACTTCAAGCAGCACTATCCCCGCGTGGTGGCGGTGGACGAAGCGCGGCGCGCGGTGCGCCTCTTTGACGAGCGCGTGAAGGGCCGTGCGCAAACGGAAGAGGAAAAGGCTGAACGGGCCGCCCTCATGATGCACATTGCCGAGACCGTTCTGGCCGTGCCGCCGAAGACCGCCCAGGGCGAAGAGTTCGACGGAATACTCGAAGTGCCCTCGGTTTCCGTCCTGGGACACGAAAACCCCGATCTCGTTCCCGCGATCCACGTGCTCAATCGAGGTGAACTCAACCGCCCGGAAGACCTCGCCACACCGGCCCTGCCCGAAGTGCTGCGCGCCGCCAGCGGCTGGACCGCGCCCGTGCCCGGCCCCGCCGGCGGCCGCACCGCCCTCGCGCGTTGGCTGGTCAATCCGGCCCATCCCCTCACCGCGCGCGTCATGGTCAACCGCATCTGGTACGGCCATTTCGGTCGCGGCATCGTCGCCAGCTTGAACGATTTCGGCCTTATGGGCGAACGCCCCACCCACCCCGAGCTCCTCGACTGGCTTGCCACCGAATTTGTCCAGCGCGGATGGTGCATCAAGCAACTGCACCGCACCATCATGCTCTCCTCCGTCTACCAGATGGACAGCGCCTGGCAGAGCGAGGCCAACGCGGCCATCGATCCGAGCAACCACTACCTCTGGAAAATGAACCGGCGCAGGCTGGAGGCCGAGGCCCTGTGGGACGCGATCCACGCGGCAGCCGGCACGCTGAACCTGAAGATGGGCGGACGCCCCGTCGTGCCGCCCTTAATGAGCGACGAAGGCGCGCCCAACCTCTGGACGGTATCCGCCGATCCCGCGGACCACACCCGACGCGGCCTCTATGTGCTCCAGCGCCGCAACTTCCGCTTTCCCATGTTCGACGTCTTCGACCTCCCCGTGAACGCCGTCAGCGCCCCCTCCCGCGCCACCACCAGCGTCGCCACCCAGGCCCTCTGGCTATTGAACAACGCCACCGCCCAGCGCCAGGCCCAGGCCTTCGCCGCGCGGCTGACGGGAGCAATCGACGAACAGGTGGAGCAAGCCTGGCGCATCGGATTGGGACACTTGCCCTCGGTGGAGGAAAAGATGGAGGCCCTGGCGCTGCTGGAATCTCTCGCGCCGGGGAACGGGAAAGAGGCGCTGGCGCAACTCTGTCTGGCGATCTTCAACTTGCAGGAATTTGCGTATGTGGACTAAGTGGACGACAGCAAGAACAGTGAAAATGGTTCGTGAGTTCAAATGAGGGAAGCTGAAATGGGGGCGGACATCAGAAGACCGATACAAACTGCCGTAGGCGCTATCTTTGGCCGGGACGCAATCTTTCTGGACCTGATGACACAGGATGGCCCCGTATGCAGCTTTTCGGGCGAGTTGAACGGGAATCTTTGTAACGCCGGAGAGAGCGCGGACAAGTACATTCCCTTTCAAATTGTATTTCATGGCGTTCGCGCGCTCCACTGTTGGGAGCTCGATGTCTATCCAAGGCAGGCGGAGCTCGTCGTGGCAAGCTTCTACGTCCTCAAAAACTCGGCGTGGGTCCGTTCCCTCTGTGAAACCTGCGAGAGGGATGATACACCGCGTACGTTGAGTCACTATGTCTTTGGGACTTATGACTACATCTACGAACTTGTGGCCCTGCGATTCGAGATGACGCTCGGCGATGCGCGGGACAAGGTTGCCGATTAAACCTCTCGAGTGAGATACTTTCTACAGGAGTGGTGAAAATGACAGAGATTATATTTCAGGTGGAAGAAGACCCCATTGATGGAAGTTGGGTTGCACGAGCCATCGGCGCGTCAATCGTTACCCAGGCCGATTCAATCGAGGAACTGAAAACGATGGTCCGCGACGCGCTTCAATGCCACTATGATAATGAAGAGGATATTCCGCCGGTGATTCGCCTGCACTTTGTGCGGGACGAGGTCTTCCACTTTGCCGTCTAGGCGCGTACCAAGAGATCTCGACGCGGAGCGCTTGGTTCGCGCGCCGACTCGATTCGGATACGTATTCGTTCGTCAGTCGGGTTCGCATATTCGTATAAGAACCGAACGTTGAGGTGAGCACAGCATCACGATTCCTTGCCATCACCCAATTAAGGTCGGTACGTTGAGCGCAATTTTGTCTGAGATTGCGACACATCTCCGACTCGATAGAGACGAGTTGTTAGACGAATTGGGACTTTGAGGAACCCATGTGCCTGGCATAGACTGCTTCAAGACGGAGTCGCCCCATGAACCCACATCACTGCAACCGCTTTGACATCGCCATCGACCGTCCTCAAGGTTGGGCTAGCACATGAGAATAGGCGCTCTGCTGGCTCTTTCTGAGGGGAAGACGCTGGAGTTCAAACGCGATCTGTCGTCTCCGAAGCCGTTACTGCGGACGCTCGTGGCTTTTGCCAACACTGCGGGAGGAACATTGGTTGTTGGGCGTGACGATGCTGGAGAAGTTGTCGGTGTGCGGGACGTGCTGGAAGCGGAAGAGCGGCTGGCCAATCTGATCGCGGATGGTATCGAGCCCGCTATGATGCCGGAGATCGAAGTTGTTTCGCTGGCGGATAAATCGGTGATGCTCGTGCGCGTGGCCCATTGGACGGGGCCATTTTATCTCAAGGACAAGGGACCGGAGGATGGCGTTTACGTGCGGCTCGGTTCGACCAATCGAAAAGCAGACAAAGCGACATTGGCCGCTTTGCAGCGCCTGCGCCAGAACAGCACCTTTGACCAGTTGCCCTGTTTGGGGACGGCGGAGAAAGATTTAGACGGCAAGGCGCTCGCGCGCTGGTTTGCCGAACGGGGGCGGAAGATGGAAACATCCGCGTTGGAATCGCTCGGCGTATTGACGCGCCACGGCAGCGGGCATGTCGTTTCCAACGGCGGCCTGATCTTATTCGGCGCTTCTGAAATTCGCCACCGTAGTTTTCCCGATGCGCGGATTTCTTGCGCGCGATTTCGGGGCGTCGACAAGAGCGAGTTTATCGACCGGCAGGACATGGGTAGCCTGCAGGAGGCGCTGGTGGACGTGCCAAAGTTTATCGCCCGCAATACACGACTTTCGTCGCAGATCACCGGCATGCGGCGGGAAGACCGAGAGGAATATTCCGCGATTGCCCTGCGCGAAGTCCTGGTCAATGCCGTGGCCCACGCCGACTATGCCTGCACGGGGATGCGCTTTTTCGTATCGATCTTTTCCGACCGCCTGGAGATTCAAAGTCCAGGGATGTTTCCTTTCGGGATGACGATGGACGACTTCAAGTCGGGGGTCAGTCGCGTCAGAAACCGGGTGGTCTGTCGGGTATTGCTCGAAATGGGCTTGATGGAGGAGTGGGGAAGCGGCTATCAGCGTATCGCAAGTGCCTGTCAGGCGGGTGGTTATCCAGAGCCCGAATGGCAGGAACTTAGTTCATGCGTGCGTGTGGTCTTCAGGCCCCATCCGGATGTTCTGGGTCATGAGACTATAAATGAGACTATAAATGGCGCCAAAACGGGAAATGACCCTATAAATGACCCTATAAATGAGCGCCAGCGATGGTTTCTTGGAAGGCTCTCCGAGGGAATGGTGGTCAATATGGATAGCATTGTGGCCCGGTGGGGGGTTAGCCGTGTCACGGCCAAGCGCGATGTGACACTACTTCGAGACTTGGGTATGATCGAGTTTATAGGCGCACTCAAAACGGGCCGATATCGCCTCAAGTCGGCCAAGGACGGGAAATCTGCGGGTCCGTGAAACCGGTCAAGCGCGCCCATCCAACAGTTGCTGGACGCGGTCGCCTCGGAATACAATTTTCCCCACAGGAGTCACCCGATGAACCCACATCACTGCCAGCGCTTTGAAACGGCCATCGACCGCCGGGACTTTCTCCGGAAGTCGGCCTTTGGCTTTGGCGCGGCGGCCATGGGTTCGTTGCTGGCGAGGGATGCCTCTTCTGCTGCTAATCCCCTTGCGCCGAAAGCGCCCCATTTTCCGGCGAAGGCGCAGCGGGTTATTTTTCTGTTCATGACGGGCGGGCCGAGTCATATGGACACCTTCGACCCGAAACCGGAATTGAGCAAGTACGACGGCAAGCCCCTGCCGGAGAGTTTCAATGTGGAGGGGCTGAGCCTTCAGTTCATGAAGGCGGCGGGGGCGACGTTGATGGGGTCGCCTTTTCCGTTCTCGAAGCATGGGGAGTCGGGTTTGGAGATTTCGAGCCTTTTCCCCGAGTTGGCGCAGGAGGCGGACGAGCTGGCGGTGATTCGCTCGTGCTACCACGAATCCTTCATCCATGGCCCGGCCCTGGGCCTGCTGAACACGGGCTCGACGTTGTTGGGCCATCCAAGTGCGGGATCCTGGGTGACCTATGGTCTGGGCTGCGCGGCGGACAACCTGCCGGCGTATATGGTGATGACGGACGGGGCCTATCGCGCGGGGGCGGCGGTGAGCTATGGCAGCGGCTTCCTCCCTGCGATTTATCAGGGCACCACGATGCGCGCGGAGGGCACGCCCATCTCGAACCTGAACCCGGTCGGCGGCGCGGCCCAGCAGCGGGCCATGCTGGACGCGCTCCACATGTGGAACGCACGCTTTCAGGCGGCGCGTCCCGACGATTCGCGGCTGTCGGCGCAGCTTGCGAACTACGAACTGGCCTATCGCATGCAGACGGCCGCGCCGGACCTGATCGATGTGACGGACGAACCGGAATACATCAAATCGCTTTACGGGCTGGACAACAAGCCTTCGGAGAAATTCGGGCGCATGTGCTTGCTGGCGCGGCGGATGGCGGAGCGCGGCGTGCGCTTTATCCAGCTCTACAACAACGACTGGGACGGCCACGGCAAGTGCGCGGATAACCACAAGGCGAACGGCGCGAAGATCGACCGGCCCATCGCGGGTTTGATCCGCGACTTACGCCAGCGGGGCATGCTGGAAAGCACGCTCATCGTGTGGGCGGGAGAATTCGGTCGCACCCCGGTGATGCAGGGCAGCCAGGGGCGGGATCACAACCCCTACGGCTTCAGCGTGTGGATGGCGGGGGGAGGCGTTCGTGGCGGCCAGGCCATCGGCGCGACGGACGAACTCGGCTTCCGCGCGGTGGAGCGCAAGGTGCACATCCACGATCTCCACGCCACCCTGCTCGCGGCTCTGGGCTTTGACCACGAGCAACTGACCTACCACTTCGAGGGCCGCGCCCGTCGCCTGACGGACGTCTTCGGCCATGTGGTGGACGAGGTCTTTGCGTAGCCTCAGGCCGAGACGCTGTCGGTGAGCTTCTTGAAGCGGCCGAGATCGGCGCGATATTCGAGCAGTTCGCCTTCGCGCAGGTCGAAGTACCAGCCATGAAGAGAGAGTTTGCCCGCCGCGATCCGTTCGTCGATAAAGGGGAAGCTGTGCAGGTTTTCGATCGACAGCAGAATCGCGGCCTGTTCGGCGGCCCGCTGCTGAAAAGCGGGATCTTTCTCGCCCAGCTCGGTGACGATCCGTTCCTTGGCTGGCGCGGCGATGGACATCCACCGGGAGATGAACGTGCCGCCTTTGGCCTCGCAATTGCCGTTCATGAGGGCGTTGATGCCGCCGCACTGGGAATGGCCGAGCACGATGACGTGCTCCACCTCCAGGATGCACACGGCGAACTCCAGCGCGGCGCTCACGCCGTGCTGCCCGCCGTCGGCCACATAAGGCGGAACCAGATTGGCCACATTGCGCACCATGAAGATGTCGCCCGGCGCGCTGTTGGTCAGCAGCGCGGGGTCCACCCGAGAGTCGGAGCAGCCGATGATCATGGTTTTCGGGCTCTGGCCATGCTTCAGCGGCTCGAAATGGTCGCTCTGGGGCCCAAAGTAATCTTTCTGAAACACCCGGAATCCGGTGATGAAACGCTCTATATCGTTCATGGGTCAGCCCTGGTCATTGGGTGGATACGGCTCCACCCCGCGTTGGTGGATTGGAGCCATACGCTACTATCAGGAAGCCCGCCGGATCAAGCAGTTGACAATGGACAGTTGACAGTTGACAATTGAACAGACCGAATTCAGATGGGACCGATACGACGGACAGGACGGATCGGTTGTCGGTCTTGTCGTTGCCCACTGCCAACCGAAACGGAAGCCCCATGAGATCTTTCATCCTGTTTGCATTCTGTATCCTGAACTTCTCTGCCGTCGCAGAGTATCCCTTCTTCGCTTTTGACAACGGCGTGGGGCGCGATGTCTGGACGCCCGAGCAGCAGGCGGATTGTCTGGCGGAGCTGGGCTATGGGGGTATCAGCTATCAGGATGAGGTGGATCTGGATGAGCGTCTGGCCGCTTTTGAGGCCCGGGGCCTGAGGATTTTCAATGTCTATGTGCCCTGCCATGTGGATAAGGAACCCGCTTTCAGCGAAGAACTCGTACGCGCCATCGCGCGGCTCAAAGGCACGGGTGTGGATCTCTGGCTGACTGTTCAGGGCCAGGCGGAAGACGATGTGAAGGCGGTGAGGGCCATTCAGGCGATTGCCGATCTCGCGGCGGCCTCGGGCATTCGCGTGGCGCTCTATCCCCATGCGGGCTTCCACGTGGCGACGCTGGACGATGCGTTGCGGGTGGTGGAGCAGGTGAAGCGTGACAATGTGGGCGTGACATTCAATCTATGCCACGAACTGAAGGCGGGCAATGGCGCGCGAATCGACGCGCTATTGGAGAAAGCCGCGCCCACGCTCTTCTTCGTTTCCATCAATGGCGCGGAGCACGATGGCGACTGGGATCGGCTCATTCAGCCCCTGGGCGAGGGCGCCTTCGACGTGTACGGGGTGCTGAAGAAGCTGAAGTCAATCGGCTACACCGGCCCGGTGGGATTGCAGTGCTACAACGTGAAGGGCGACACCCGGGGCAATCTGGAAAAGAGCATGGCGGCGTGGAAGGCCTATGGCGAGCGATTGGGGGCGGAAGTGCGGTGAGCCCTTTGCACAAGATTTGCGAAGTGTATTTGAGGGCCCTTGTGTCAGAGCCCAGACTGTTTGCGTGCTTCGGATTTCAGTGTGGCAAAGCTCAGAATTACCGAAGGGCCGCTTTCGAGACCCTCAATCCATAGATCCCGTTTTGCGTTTCGAGCGGAATCACTCAACGGTGCAATTGGATCCAAATCGAGCATCGCGTTAGATTCTGCCGCAGTGCCCGATGCTTTTTCGACGTCGCCGTTCTTCGAGTCAGACATGGCAAAAACTCCTATTCGGAGATTGTAGCAGAATCTTGCAGATCGCCATTGGGTCCAAGAGCTGTTGTCGCTTGCCGTTGATTTTTGGAACGACTGAACAATGTTTGCCATTTGCGTTCCGTCGTCAGGGCGTGCAATCCTTCCCACTCCGCAGCAAGGCGCGGATCTCGAACGTTTTTTCTGGAGAACTCCCATGCATCGTTTCACCCTCATTCTGGCCATGGCCGGTCTGTCTTTTCTGTCGCCAACGGTATTGGCCCTCGATATCACGGCGGGCCTCACGGATTACCAAGTGGTCCAGTGCGACGCCGATGGCACCGCAACGCTGACCCTGTCCGGCACGGCCACGGAGACCGGTGCGCTCCAAGCCCGTGTGTCGGCGGTGCAGAAGGTCATCGTGGACTGGATGCCCGTGGGGGAGGCGAGCGCCGCGTGGTCCGTATCGATTCCCGCCGTACCCGCAGGCGGACCCTACCGGGTTGAAGTGCGGGTGACGGCCAACGGCGCGGCCCTCGCATCGGACGAAGCGCTCAATGTGCTCGTGGGCGACGTATGGGTGCTTGCGGGCCAGTCCAACATGCAGGGCGTGGGCAACCGGGTCAACGAAGAGACGCCCGATCCGCGCGTCAACACCTATTCCATGAGCTATGAATGGCGCGTGGCCCAGGAGCCCCTTCACACCCTGCCCGAGTCGCCCGATGCAATCCATTTCGACGCCGCGCAGGGCGAGGAAGTGCGCCAGCAGCAAATCGTCTACTGGCGGGACGGTCACAAGGGAGCGGGCCTCGGCATGGCCTTCGCCAAAGAGATGGTGCGCCGCACCGGGCGCCCGATCGGGCTCATCGCCTCGGCCCATGGCGGCACCTCCATGCAGGGCTGGGATCCGGCCCTGAAAGATCAAGGCGGCGCCTCGCTCTACGGCTCCATGGTGAAGCAGGTGGCCGCCGCCGGCGGCAAGGTGCGCGGCGTGCTGTGGTACCAGGGCGAGTCCGACGCCAATGCCGAAGCCTCCGCCATTTTCGCGGACAAGTTCAAGGCGCTGATTGAAGCCATGCGCCGCGACTTTAACAACCCGGATCTGCCTTTTTACTATGTCCAGCTTGGCCGGGTGATACTGCCGTGGGACGAAGCGTCCTGGAACCGGATCCAGGCGATTCAATTGAGCACCACTACCGAAGTCCCGAACACGGCTGTGGTGCCCGCGGTCGATCTCGGGCTGGACGATGGCATTCACATTGGCACGGCGGGCCTCAAGACTCTCGGGCATCGCCTGGCCAACATAGCCGAGGCGAATCTGTTCGGCGGCAAGGTTCAGGCGGGTCCGCGCGTGGCCGGCATGCAGCGCGTGGGCACCGGGTATGGCCAGCACTTGCGCGTGACCTTCAGCGGCGTGAATGGCAAGCTCGTGGCTGCGGGCCGTCCCAGTGGCTTCTCGGTCAGCGAAGGCCCCGCGGGTCCGGTGAAGCCCGGTGTGTTCAATGTGGAGATTGCCCCGGATGACCCCAACGCGCTGCTCATCTGGGTGAACGAATTCCCGGCGGGTGCCCAGCTCTGGTACGGGCGCGGTATCGATCCGTACTGCAATATCACCGATGAGGTGGGCATGGCCCTGCCGGTCTTCGGCCCGATGGCCATCCCGGAATAGGGAAAGCGAACTGAGCACGGATGGTTTGGACTAGTCGTTCGCCGCAACCAGATTTTTCACCACGAAGAGCACGAAGAAGAAAGAGGGCGAGATAGGGAATAGGGATGGCAGCGTTTTGCAGCCGTGAATCCCCGTGCATTCCAAGCAAGACTCAACTGAGCTTGCTCCCCAAATATATTTGCCTCTTCGCGGCTTGGCGTGGGGGACATCAGGCAGTCGGCATGGGGAATTAAACGACTGCCTGAGGCCTGCATCGTCGTGCGCAGTTTTCTCTTCGTGTTCTTCGTTTCTTCGTGGTACTACATTTTGCTGCGGCCGGAGGCAGCGTCAGGTAATCCGCAGTCGCCAACAGCGAGCGATGTCGCGTCGCGCTTCCTGGTGCGCTACCCGAAACGCAGCACATCGAATTGGAGCAGGGTCCACACGACGACCCAGGCGCCGAGGAGGGTGATGAGTGCGGCGGAGCCGAGGGGCAGCAGCCGCAGGATGGGGTGGTCGGTGAGCTTCTGCCGCTGGAGCAAGCGTGATGCCCGAACCACCAGCAGGCCGATGACGACGAGCACGGCGGCGAGTCCCAGGCTGAAGGCAAAGATGAGTGCGAGGCCGTAGGAGAGGCGGCCCACCTTGAGGGCCAGCAGCAGGACAATGAGCGCGGCGGGGCAGGGCACCACCCCCCCCGAGATGCCCAGCCACAGAATGTTGCGGTAAGAGGGGGCTTCGCCCGGCTTCAAGGTGAGGATGGCGGATTCGTCCGTGGCGTGCTCGTGACCATGGTAGAAGCGCCAGTCGCCGGGCTTGCCCTGGGCGCTGGCGAGTAGCTGGTGATAGCGCTGGCGAAAGAGTAGTGCGCCGATGCCCACGATGATGGCGCCGGAGAGCACGCCCGTCCAGAAATTCACCTGAGTTTCGGTGATCATGTCCTCGAAGTACAGGGTGACCAGGCCCAGCAGAATCACGCTCCAGGTGTGCGTGATTGTGACTACGATGCCGAGTATTACCGCATGCCACGAGGTGCCTTGTTCCCCGATCAGGTAGGCCGCCATTACGGTCTTCCCGTGGCCCGGCGCGAAGGCGTGGCCCATGCCCAGCGCCATGGCAATGGCCAGGCCGACCGCCAGCACTGCGGGAGGTGGGAACTCGTCCCGCCTTACAATCTCGGATATCCGATCCAGGAGGCGACTGGCCAGGCCCGCACGGCCTTCGCGTACCCCCGTGGCGACCTGCCCCTCCCCCATTCCATCCGCCACGGAGACCAGCGGCTTCGCGTCGCCCGGCATGCCCCGACGAAATCCCGAATCGAGTACGGCCCTCGCGAGCCCTTCGGCAATGCCTGCTTCACCTTGCTCCTTCGCCATACGTGCGGTGGAGGTCCAGGAGAAATCGCGCAGAGTATCGACCGGCGTAAGGCCTGTGGTTGTTCCGTGCAGCCCCGGGCTCAAATGCAGGCTGAACGATGCGCGGCGATTTCCATAGACCCCTGCGGGCACCGCGTTCTGATCCACGCGATGCTGGTCGCCCACCATCTCCGGAGCAAGGCTCGGCGTGGTGTCGGCCAAGCGGTCACCCGGTAGCACCAGGCACTCACGGGTTCCCTGCTCATCGGGGTAATTCTCCGAATCGATTTGAAGGGTGAAGGGGGACTTCGGCCAGTCGGCCTCAGCCTCCAGATTGAGCAGAATATTGAAGACCAGCATCGCCCCGTTGCCTTCCAGCAGGATGAGTTTGTGTCCCGCTACGGAAACCGGAACTTCGACGCCGTCAATTTTCATGTGGATAAAACGGGCGAGCTGGGGGATGCGCTGGTCGAGATAGGCTTCCACTTCCTTCGGGCTCAACTGACTGTCGTAGTCGGTATCGAGCATGTCCAGCTCGGTGAAAGAGGGGATCTCGGCCACATCCAGCAGGAAGTGAACGGTCGGACGAGGGGCGCTTCCATCCACGATGAAGTACTGGTTGATGGAGAAGTCGCCGAGGGGGTGCGCCGCGGCGTTGGTTGAACCAATGAGAAGGACGGCGAACAGTACCGATATAAACGCAGGTTTTTCAAGTGATCGCAAGACAGCGGCTCCAGTGCAGGCCATGGGGGTCGAAGCACTATTGTAGCGCGCCTCGGAGAGAACCGCCAATGGCCCGCGCTGGAGCGCGGAAGGAGCGGACCGTGCTGGATCAACGGCAACCGCAGGTGCGCACCTGCACGTAGTAAATCTGGTACATCGGTCGCCCGCAGTGATCGTAACCGATGAACGAGCGCCGCTGCTGAAGCGCATAGGTGCAGTGGTGCACCGGCGGGCGATAGACCGGGCCGCAGTGGCCGCCACCGTAGTAGCCACCATAATAGCTGCCGGGGATCGGCGTGCGAATCACGCGCACACCCGCATTGGCCTCCGGTGCGATAAACACGGCCATAAGTGCCAGTGTTACGATCGCCAGCGTCGTCGAAATCCACCTTTGAGAATTGTTCATGTTGCTAACCTCCTCAGGCCCTGCCTGATGTTGCGTCGATGCATAATGGACGCCGGGAGGTGTTGGTTATTCACAGTGGGTGGTCATCGGGGAGTGCAATTATTCGCCGGTCAAGTTGTCGGCGCAGCCGGGCTACATCCTCCGGGGAGGTGCCGCAGCATCCGCCGATAACGCCCGTTTCCAGCGCGTCGAGGATGGGCCCCATTGGGGCGTCGGAAAGCGGGTGAGGATAGCGCAAGGTTGTGGGTGAAGCCTTATTGGGCTCGCTAGCGGGCTGGCCCGCGTTTGGCTTTAGCCAGAGTGGCGCGGACTCCGCGAAGCGACGCATGGATTCCACCAGCATGGGCAAAGCCCCTGTCGCAGGGACGCAATTGGCGCCCACCATATCCGCGCCTTCGTCCAGCACGCTCTTCAGCGCCGCTTCAACGGATTCGCCCGACCACGTGTCATAGCGCTCGGGTTGGCGCTCTCGAAAGGCGAAACTGCAAACGACTTCCAGGGGAGTAGCAGACTTCGCCGCCCGAACCGCGATAGAAGCCTCGGATGTATCGCAGAAGGTTTCCAGCAGCAAAAAACTGGCGCCGGCCTCTGCAAGACAGATGGCTTGTTCCTGGTAGACGTCGAAGAGCGCGTGGGCATCGGGGATGGAAGCATTGGGTCCGCGGGCGGGGCCCATGGAACCCGCTATAAGCAGGGGTCGATCAAGTACCCGGCGAGCATCTTCCACCTCGCGCAATATTTCGACGCCGCGCGCGTTGATCGTTTTCAGTTCTTGAGTAAGCTGGTACCTCGACAGGCGGATCCTGTTCGCTCCGAAGGTGTTGGTGGTCAGAATATCCGCCGTGGCTGCGTACTCTTCGGCCAGTCGGGTGACAAGCTCGGGGTGGCGTAAATTCCACGCGTCCGCGGGCTCGGAGGCCACGTCAAGACGTTGTTCAATGAAGTAGCTGCCCCACGCGCCATCGGCGACCAGTATGGCTTCCGCCCGCAATCGCTCCATCAGTCCCGGCATGGCGGACCCCCACGGCTCAGCACACAATCCCGCGTTTGCTCAGCATTTCTTCCAGCCGGTCCAGGTCGTCGCTGGTGTCCACGCTAAACCCGCTCAGCAGCGAGTCCTTACACTGGGTCAGGACGACTTTGATGCGATAGCCATGCTCCAGCGCGCGGAGCTGCTCCAGGCGTTCCACCTGCTCAAGCGGCGTGGGGGGAAGCTGGGAGAAGGACTCCAGAAAGTCCCGCCGGTAGAAGAACATTCCGATGTGCTCGTAGACACTGTGGGCCTTGTAGCCCCGGGGAAAGGGAATGAGCGCCCGGGAAAAATACATGGCCTCGCTCTTGAGATTGATGACCACCTTGACCACATCGGGGTTGTGCAGGTCGGTGGGGCTGGAAACAGCGCGCATCATGGTGGCCATGGGCAGAGCCGGGTCCTGGAGCAGGGGCTCCACACCCTCGCGGATCATGATGGGATTCAGAAAGGGATAGTCCCCCTGAATGTTGACGACAATGTCGGCCTCCAGCGACTGGATGGCCTCCGCCAGGCGATCGGTGCCGCTGGCGTGGTTGGGTGAGGTCATGATTACTTCGCCGCCCAGCTTCTCCACGACGTCGGCAATGCGTCGGTCGTCCGTGGCCACATAAAGCGCGTCCAGGATATCTGATTCTTTGCAGGCCTCATAGACCCGCTGAATCATGGGCTTGCCCAGGATGTCTTCGAGGGCCTTTCCCGGCAGCCGCGTGGAGGCGTACCGGGACGGGATAATTCCAACTACTCTGGCCATAACGTGCAGCTTACTCCTCTGCGATCATCGCGGCCAGCCGTCGTAGAGACCCTCAAGAAGGGTTCTCCCGTTGCCACGCCTCGGGAATGGTCGCGACGCATACATTTTCGTCACCTAAAAGGTGTGAAGCAAAGACAACCGACTTGCCGGCGCGGTCAAAACCCACGTGGGGATGGTTACCCTTTCCATAGGTCCGGTGGTTTCCCGTGAGCAATCTTGGACGGGTCGTCTTTCCTTCAAACAGCATGATATCACCATGCCAGTTGTCCGCGACAATCCATCGTCCGTCGTCGCTTCCATCGGCATGCCACCAATTGTACCGGGAAATCGTCTCGGGGGCCCCGTCGGCCCACCATGCGCCCGTGCCCACCACCCGCACCGTGCCCGTCTTCATATCGAGTAATTTGACGTGCGAAATCTCCGTAGGTTTCGGAATTGTGCCGCCGCAGAAGATAATCTGGTCATTTACCCACCAGGATTCATGGGTTACGAGTTCGTCCGGCCATTCATTGTAGGCGGCCCGTGGGTTGCCGTCCCGCGTGTCCACCACCATCAGGCGGGGCTTGCGGCCGGCAAAACTGAGCATGAAGGGGTCCGTATGGCTCCATTGTACGTGCTGGACCACATTGGGCCACTGGGGCAGGCGACACAGCTCCTTCACTTCCCCGCTGGCGACGTCGATGGTCAGAATCGCCGGCACCGGGCCAATGGAGCCCTTTTCCACACCGATGGAGAGGGTCGTTCCCGCGCAGTTCTCGCTCAGGCCCGTTCCGCCGCCATACTCAGGAAGGTCCGCGATGACTTTTTCCGTTGCGGTGACCTTTGAAGGGGCTTGGGCCGGATCGGCGGAAACCTCGACCGTCAGGTCCACGCGGACAATCTGTCGGCCGCGAATGGCGTAGAGCCCGCTGCCGGTCACCGTCGCCGTCGCTCCGCCAAGACCGCCCACCGTGTCCTGAAAGGTCACCAGTTCGCCCGTTGCCGTAAGGTAGGCCATGAGTCCGCCGTTGGCGCGTGCGGAGGTAAATAGAATGAAGGCGCCGTCTTTGGTCCAGGAGTACTCATGGAAGTAGAGGTTGGAATCGACGCCGGGGTCGGTCGTGAGGAACGTGAGAGTGGCCCCCGTTTCGGGGTCCGTCATAATTTTATGCTCCGGCGGGAACACCGTCAGCGTGTGGGTCTGGGCGAAGGCCGGGGTGATCGCGAGGGCGGTCAAGGCGGCGGCGCGCAGGATGGGCTTCAGAATGCGGGAGAACAGGGGCGTGGGTGCGGTTGGCATGGTGCGTACTCCTCCGATAAATGCAGGCCAGCTCGGGCGACAGAATAGCACACGGGCGGGGCTGCTTTGGAACTCTTGCAAAAATAAGTTAAAATAGTGCCCCTAGAATACCTGCCCACCCCAACCTCGCCACGCCGATTTACTGGAGGCCACCATGGAATACACCGCCCCTCGGGAAGATGCTGTCAACCAGTCCTACGCCCTTGCCAAAGAGCGCTACGCCGCGCTCGGCGTGGACACCGAAGCGGTCTTGAAGCGCCTCGCCACCATCCCGGTATCGCTGCATTGCTGGCAGGGTGACGATGTGGGCGGTTTCGAAAACGTCGACAGTGCGAGTGGCGGCGGCATTCAGGCCACGGGCAACTACCCCGGCAAAGCGCGCAACGCCGACGAGCTCCGGCAGGATGTGGAGAAAGTGCTGGGGCTGCTGCCGGGCAAGCACCGATTCAACCTTCACGCGATGTACGCCGAAACCGGCGGCCAGGCCGTTGCCCGGAATGAAATCCAGCCGGAACATTTCAGCCGCTGGATCGACTGGGCCAAGGGCCTCGGACTGGGCATGGACTTCAACCCCTCCTGCTTCGCCCATCCCATGGCCGACAGCGGTTTTACCCTCTCCAGCTATGATCAGGGTGTGCGGGACTTCTGGATCGAGCACTGCATCGCCTCCCGCAAGATCGGCGCGGTGATGGGGCGTGAACTGGGTACGCCCTGCGTGACCAATGTGTGGATCCCGGACGGGTTCAAAGATGTGCCGGTGGATCGCCTGGCGCCCCGCGCGCTCCTGCGCGAATCCCTCGACAAGGTCTTTGCGGAGAAGCTGGATCGCAATCACAATCTGGACGCCGTGGAGGCGAAACTCTTCGGCATCGGCTCGGAAAGCTATGTGGTCGGTTCCCACGAGTTCTATATGGGTTACGCCATCGCGAATCAGGTGCTCCTCTGCCTCGACGCGGGACACTTCCACCCCACGGAAACGATTGCGGACAAGTTGTCCTCCGTCCTGCTGTATGTGGACGAGGTGCTGCTCCACGTCAGTCGGGGCGTGCGCTGGGACAGCGATCACGTGGTGCTGATGAACGACGATACCCGCGCCATCGCGGAAGAGATCGTACGCCACGGCTTCGAGAAGCGTGTCCACATCGGTCTCGACTTCTTCGATGCGAGTATCAACCGAATTGCCGCGTGGACCATCGGCACGCGATCGACCATCAAGTCGCTGCTGGTGGCCCTGCTGGAACCCACCGCCGCGCTCAAGGCGCTGGAACAGGCGGGCGACTATACCGCCCGATTGGCGATGCTCGAAGAGATCCGCACCCTGCCTTTCGGCGCGGTCTGGGACTACTATTGCATGTCGCAGGGCGTGCCCGCCGGGGCCGCCTGGCTCGCTGAAGTGAAGCAATACGAAAAGGACGTTCTCGCCAACCGGGCCTAGTCCGCCCGGCGTGCAAACGTTGCCCTCGATCGATCGGAGTCGCGCGAATGCCCACACCCCAGGTTGCCATCCCCGGGAACCCCGCCCAGGAACGGGCCCGACGCTGGATTTCCCGCGCGCCCGGTCGGGTCAACATTATTGGCGAGCACGTGGATTACAACGACGGTTGGGTGTTGCCCATGGCCATCGAGCGGGAGATCCTTATTCGGGCCACCGCGCGCGATGATCGCAAGGTCACGTTTACGAGCCAGCTTGCGGGCGAGTTGCTGGAATTTGATCTCGCTGCGCCCGAGATCACCCAGGCGCCGGCCTGGGGAAAATACCTGCTGGGTGTTCTGCTTGAGTTTCAGCGGGCCACGGGATTCAGCCTGCCCGGTTTCGACGGCACCATCGATTCCACCGTGCCTCCGGGGGGCGGACTGAGTAGCAGCGCGGCCCTCTGCGTCGCCACCGCCACGCTCCTGGAAAAGATCTCGGGGCAGCGCTTGACGCCCCTCGACAAGGCATTGCTCTGTCAGAAGGTGGAGCACGACTACGCGGGCGTGCCCTGCGGCCTGATGGACCAGATGGCTTCCTTGATGTGCCGCTCGGGCCATCTCTTGCTCCTGGACTGTCGCTCGAATGAAGTGCGCCATGTGCCTTTCGGGGATACGGGCATTGCCGTCGTCGTCATTCATTCCGGCGTATCACACAATCTCGCGGACGGTGCTTATGCCATCCGGCGTGAACAGTGCGCCGCGGTGCTTCGCCGCTCCGGCGTCCAGTCCTACCGCGATCTGAGCGAAGGGGCACTGGAACGCCTCCGGCCCCAGTTGGATGACGCGCTCTACCTCCGCGCGCGCCACGTGATCTCGGAGAACAAGCGCACGCTTGGCGTGGCCGACAGTATTGTACGGGGCGACATGGACTCCCTGGGGGCGCACCTCTATGCCAGCCACGAGTCCCTCGCACGGGATTTTGAAGTGAGCTGTCCCGAGCTCGATTTTCTCGTGGAAGCGGCCCGGGCTCTTGGGCCGGAGCACGGCGTAGTCGGGTCGCGCATGACCGGCGGCGGTTTTGGAGGCTGCACGATCACGCTGGTCCAGAAGGCCTTCGCCGAGCGCGTGGCGGGGACGATCCAGCGGCGCTTCCGGGATGCCTTCGGCCATGAGCCGGTCTGCTTTGTCACCCAGGCCGCCGAGGGCGCGGAATAGGTTTCGACAGCCTGCACTTGACTTGCGCAGCGGCCTGTAGGATCATGGCTTCGCACCCGGCGCGTTCGTGCGGGTGGTGTGGATCCGGCGCAGCGACTGCGCCACTGGTAAGGAAGGCAATCTCATGGCCCGTTTTCGTTCAACCCTCTTTTCCCTCGCCGCGGCATGCACCCTGGTCGTCGGCTGCAACCAGCAGCCCGCCTCCGACAGCGGCAAGCCCAAGATCGGCGCAATCGTACTCCAGGAAGACCAGTTTTTTCGCTTGAACGAGTTCGGCATGCGCGCCGCCGCCGACGAACTGGGCGTCGAACTGATGGTGAACAACAGCTTTGGCACCCTCGACAAGGAAATCGCCTTGATCGACACCTACATGGCCAATCAGGTCGCGGCGCTCGTCGTTCCGCCGCAGAGCGCCACGAGCTCTATCCCCGCACTGAAGCGCGCCTTTGAGCGGGGCATCCCCGTCGTGACCTACGACAGCTACATCGACGCCGACTTCGCCGCCAGCAATATCCGCAGCGACCAGATTTCCCTCGGCAGCACCACGGGCGATGCGGCCGTGGCCTTTATTCAGGAGCGCCTCGGCGGCAACGCCAAGGTCGGCATGGTGGAATATGTGTCCCTCGCGCCCGAACCCGGTGGACAGCGCGTTCAGGGCTTCCGCGACAAGATTGCGGCCCTGCCTGGCGTCGAGATTGTCTCCGAACAGGACGCGTGGCTCGCCGAGGCCGCCACCGTGGTGGTGGAGAATATGCTCACGGCCCATCCCGAGATCAACGTGCTCTGGGCCGC
>JBHEKR010000091.1:0-15692 GCA_041859365.1 Candidatus Hydrogenedentales bacterium | reverse complement strand
GTTGACAGTTGACAGTTGACAGTTGACAGTTGACAGTTGACAGTTGACAGTTGACAGTTGACAGTTGACAGTTGACAGTTGACAGTTGACAGTTGACAGTTGACAGTTGACAGTTGACAACGAATTGTCCATTGTCCATTGTCCATTGTCCATTGTCCATTGTCCATTGTCCATTGTCCATTGTCCATTGTCCATTGTCCATTGTCCGCTGGATACCGGTGGCCCGGTCGCGCTATAGTTCTTTTCGGGAGACTCAACCGTACCGTCGGGGTTGGTGGAGATCGTTTCGATGTCTGATGATCAAGGTGTTGCCGCGCCCGAGCGGCGTCAGGCGCGCGTGGCGGATACCCTTCCGGCGTGCATTGCGGAGCTTCCGTTTCGCTCCCTTCCGGCGGGCGAGGTGTTGATCGAGGAAAACTCGGTGGCGGGAGCGCTCTATTTCCTGGCAAGGGGCACGCTGGACGTCCGCAAGGACTGCGTGCAACTTGCGGAGGTGAGCGAGGTGGGGGCGGTGTTCGGGGAGATGTCGGTGCTGCTGCGCACGGTGCACACGGCGGCGGTCATCGCATCCACAGATGTGGAAGTGCGCGTGGCGGAGGATCCTGAGTTGTTCCTGCGGGAGAATCCGGAGGTGGCGCTCTACGTCGCGCGCATCCTGGCGCGACGGCTGAACTCACTGAATCGCTATCTGGTGGATATCAAGCACCAGTTTTCCGATATGGACGATCACCTCGGGATGGTGGATGAAGTGCTGGGCGCGCTTATGAATAAACACCCGCGCGATATTGATCGGCGTCGGCGAACGGGGATGTAGGTGGGAAGCCGGACTTCCGTCATCCTCGCGCAAGCGGGGATCCAGAGAGCACGCGAAGTTCACTCCGCGCACCGGCTGGATTCCCACTTTCCTGGGAATGACGGGGAATCGTCGACGGTATCCAAAGAGTTCGCGCCTGTCGGTGCGAGGACACAGCCGGTATTGCTGCGCTACATTCTCAGCATCGGCAATTGGGCCTGTTTCCCTTAATACTCCGCCCGGGCCACGAGCGGGGCGTTGAGGTCGACCGCTTCGGTGCCCATGGAAGAGACCCAGGTGGCGCGCATGGCGTCGAGGTCCAGCTCGATGTAGGAGGGGAAAGCGCTGGTCTCGCGCCCCGGATTGAACACCCAGGTGTCGCCGATCTTGTCGACCCAGGAGCCCTCCCGCTGAAAGGGGGAATTGTGGACGTGGCCACTGAATATGAACTGGGGGTTGTGCTCGACGATGATCTCGTTGAGGAAGGCGTCACCGAAGTGCTTCTTGCCAGTCCAGCTCACCATGCTGGCATCCGGCGGCGCATGGTGCAGCCAGAACCACCGCTTGCGCGGTTTTTCGCGCTCGGCGTGGACAAATTCGCGCATAGCCTCGCGGGTCACGGGGCCGTCCCACCAGGGGCATACCGTAAACAAGTCCTCGGCCATGGTGACGCTGTCGCCGTCGACGTGAAGGTTCTCGCGCTTTGCCTTCTTCAGCCAGCGCGCAACGAATTCGTTCTGCTCGTTCTGCGTGTCGCCGTCGTGGTTTCCGGAGGATACGAAGACGGGCACCTGGCTGCGGATGCGGTCGAGGTATTTGAGCACGACGACAATCTGGGCGTCCAAATCAACGTGCCCGGCCAGATCGAGGAGATCGCCCGCGATGACCACAAGGTCGTAGTTCGCCGCAGCACCCGCTACCCAGTCGAACTGCTTGAGGCTGTAATGTAGATCGGCAACAATGAGTATTCGCATGTCCCTAGTGTACACACCGGCCTCGCAAAAATAAATAGCTATCGCAATCCCCGCCATTGATTGGCGGGGTCGATCGCTTCTATGATATTTCACTGCGCAATTTTTCGCGCATGACGAAGGAGAAGATCATGGTTACCTCTCGCTCCGGCCTCTTTGCGGTTATGGTGGCATGCTCGCTTTGTGCATGCTCCGGGCCGTCAGCCCCCCCGGTGGCGGTTACTCCCCCACCCCCTGGCGCGCCGGAGACCATCGAGGAAACCCCGGCGTCACCGTCGGCCGCCGAGGCCACGCCCCCCGAAGCTCCCGCACCCGTCGCTGACCCCGCGCCCCCGTCGTTTTCGGTGGATTCCCTCGTGGGCGATTACGCCACGGATGACTACGCGCGGCGTGGCGATGGCTATGACTGGGTGTCGGTCTCGGTGGAGAAGATGGACAATCAGTCGGCCTATATCAAGGTGCGGGCGCGGGGCGACATCAAGCGCCCCACGTGCTCCTTCGATGGCGTGGGCACGGCGACGTCGGCAACGGTGTTGCAGGTGGATTTCGATGGTCGGCCTCTGCTGTTCACATTCGAGGGCGATGTGTTGCGGGTTTCCGTGACAACGGAAGACGACGAGGGCATCCTGCACTATTTCTGCTCAGGCGGGGCCACGCTGGAAGGGCCCTACACCCGGCTGAAGGAGGCGCTGGACACAAGCGCCATCGCCCCCGAAGCCTTTTCAACGGAATTGTCACTGCAAAATGTGACCTTCACCATCACAGCGAACGACTCGATACCAAAGGCCACCCTCGTGGTCCGACCAGCGGGCCTCGAGAACGACAATGCCTTTGTGGTGCGATCGATCGAGGGCCAGGTGAGCGGCGCGGAAATTGAAGACCTCAATGCCGATGGCTGGCCCGAGGTCATGGTCTACTACCGATCCAATGAGCCGGGCGGTGCGGGTTCCGTGGTCGCGTTCTCCGTCAACGGTGGAAAATCCATGAGCGAAGTCGCCTTTCCGCCGCTGGAGGGCGAGGCCCTCGCAGGCTACCGTGGGGGCGATGATTTCTCCGTTGTGGAGACCAGTCTCGCCCGGCGCTTCCGAGTCTATAAGGATGGCGACGCCGATGGCGCGCCCACCGGGCCCATGCGCCAATTGCGGTACAGGTTGGAAGAAGGCGAGGCCACTCGCGCCTTCAAACTGGTCGACATGGCGGAAATCCCCTTCCCGTGATCGCCCTGCGCCCTACGCGGTTCCCATTCCGCCGACTCGCCACCGCCCTGCTGATTTGCATGTCGCTTCCGGCCATCGCTCAGGTTGAGCCGCGCCTTCCTGAGGCCCCCCTGCCCCTGGAGGACATCGCGGCGGATCGCGCCTGGGTGGAACACCGGCTGGAAGCGGCCACGGCGGGGCTCGCGGATGCCAAGGCGGCCCAAACCCTGGCCGGTGATGTGCGCGATGGGAAGGAAGTGGAACTCCTGACCACCATGGTGATGGTGCAGAATTTCCGCATGATCGCGCTGCGCCAGCACCTCGATCTGCTCTCGGAAGTGGAGCTGACGCGCCAGGAGCTGGCGCAACTGCGGGTGGAGGAAAACGCGGCGCCAGCGGAGCTCGACAGCGCGAGCGCCACCATGGCCGCGGCCCTCGACCATTGGCAGGCCCTCGGACAATTCCGCGAAGCGGAGGAGGCCGAGCAGATCCGGTCGGCCATGTATGCCAAAGGCAGGCAGCAATCCATGGAGCTGCTTAAAAACGCGGGCCAGGACTATCGCCGCGCTCTGGAAGCGCTTGAAAGTGCGCGCACGGAGGACGCGCGCCGTCTCGCCCGGGAAAATGTTGCTGTGGAGCGCGTGGCGGAAGAATTCGCCCAGGAGCGCCTCGCCTATTTCAGTGCGCGAGAACGCGCCCAGGCCGAACGCGCCGCACGCAACCAGATTCGCGGGCGCCTGCTGGAGGCGGAGCTGAATTCGACGCTCAGCACCCTGAAACTCAGCGACCAGGAACTGGCCGCGCGGAAGGAGTCGACTGGCAGGGAGTTGGCCGAAGTCCAGTCGGTCCTGACGAGCCTGGCGGAGGAGGAGGCGGCCCTTCAAGCCGGGATGGAACAGGCCCGTGTCACCGCCGCGCTCGCCAACGGGGATCCCGCGAACGCGGGTAATGGCGACGCGGAGCTCCGGCTGCTGCTGGACCGGGCCACGACACTACAGGCCACTACCGAGGATATCAGCACCCTCTATCAGGTCTGGCTCAATCTGGAATTGACATGGTGGCAACGGCGCTATCAACTGGAAACCACGCCCGACCCGGAATCCCTTCGGGCGCTGCCGGAATCCATCGCCGAGAGCATTTCCAGTGCCCATGATGCGCAGCGATTGATCGAGTTGAGTCGAGGCGAAGTGGATCGGCGTATGGCGGAACTGAGCGCGGGCTCGGCAGCATCCTCGCCAATCACGGAAGCCAATCTCGCGACGCTGACGCGACGAAAAAATCTCCTCGACCGGGCTGGCGATGCGGCTCGGCGCACGGCCGACTTTCTCGCGCTGTGGCACGCTGAACTCGCGCTGAAGAAGAAGGAGAGCGCCTTCGCCGTGGAAGGACGGGAATGGATCGCCGCCGCCGGTGACAACGTGAAGCGCCTCTGGAACTTTGAGCTCTTTGCCGTGGAAGACCGCATCACCGTCGATGGCGAAGTGCTGGAGGAGAAGCGCCCGGTAACCTTCGGGAAGGGCGTGCTGGCCCTCGTCGTCCTGTCCGTGGGCCTCATCGTGGCGGGTTGGGTCGGCCGAATCTCGGGCATGCTCCTGGCCCCGGTCTACCGCCGCCGCTGGGGCAATCGGCTTATCCTGGAAAAGCTCATCCGCGCGGTCACGATCACCCTCGCCATCATCATCGCCCTGGTCACCGTAAAAATCCCCCTGGCGGTCTTCGCCTTCCTCGGCGGCGCGCTGGCCATCGGCGTGGGCTTCGGCGCACAGAATCTGATCAACAATTTCATCAGCGGTTTCATCCTCCTCGCTGAGCGTCCCATCCGCCCGGGCGACATTATCGAGACGGAAGGAGTTCGCTGCCGGGTGGAAACCATCGGCGAACGCTGCACACGGGTCCGCCGCTTCGATGGTATTGAGATCCTCATCCCCAACAGCCAGTTGCTCGAGCAGAGCGTGACCAACATGACCCACTCCGATCAGCGCATGCGCGCCAGCATCAAAGTGGGTGTGGCCTATGACTCCCCGACACGCAAAGTCCAGGAAATACTCGCCCATATCGCCATGGAGCATCCCCTCGTGCTAACGGAGCCCAAACCCATGGTGATCTTTGAAAGCCTGGGGGACAGCGCCCTGAACTTCGTGCTTTATTTCTGGGTTGACCTGCCGGCCCAACCCGACTGGCGCATGGTGGCCAGCGACCTGCTTCACCGGATCTGCGAGCGAATGGCCGAAGAGGGAATCGTCATCGCATTTCCGCAACGGGATGTCCACCTGGATGCCGCGCGCCCGATTCCGGTGGAGGTCATTCGCCCCGGAGTTCCCCGCACCGAGGCCCATTGATAGGGTGAGGCATGTTTGTGAAAAAGAAATCGGGCTCGCGCAATGGCATCGCGCGAGCCCGGTGGTGGGATCGAGGGGGTATATCTTTAGTGCAGACAGGGAATCTGTCCGTTGCCCGTAGCCATGCGATACTCTTCCGCCACGGCCATGAGAGAGCCGAGGACGAGGTGTTCGAGGGAGACGCCAAGATCGCTGGCGTAGCGCTTCAGCGTGGATTCCAGCGCGGGCTGCGCCTTGAGGATATCCGCCGCGGTCGCCTTTACTTCTTCGTTCATTTCGAGTGTTGCTGGCATTTCCTCGTCCCTTTCATCAGTTTGTCCCATGTGGTGACTAACTTATCGACGAGGCGCGGGGAAACTTTAATTTTTGTCTGGACTCCAGACTCCAGACTATTTTGATTTCGCGTAAGCCTCCGCAAATCGTTTCGCGCGCTCTTCAATCGCGGCAAAATCACCTGTGGCCACGAGGGCCTTGTTGACCAGCGCGGTGCCCACGCCGACCGCCGCAACGCCGGCCGCGACGAAAGTGTGGAGATTGTCCACATCCACGCCGCCGGTGGGCACGAGGGGGATCTGGGGCATGGGCGCCTTCACAGCCTTAATGTATTCGAGTCCGCCCAGCGTCGCGGGGAATACCTTGATCAGATCGCCGCCGAGCTCCCAGGCGTTGAAGATCTCCGTGGGGGTAAAGGCGCCGGGCAATACCGGAACGCCGTAGCGATGGCCCATGGTGATCGTGCTCGCCGAAGTCACGGGACACACGACATACTGCGCGCCCGCCAGGATCGCCAGGCGCGCCGTCTCCGCATCGAGCACGCTGCCGACGCCCAGGAGCACGTCTTGCCCGGCGAGCTCTTTGCTGGCGGTTTCGATGCACTGCAACGCGCCGGGCGTGGTCATCGTGATCTCCACGCAATGAATGCCGCCTTTCACCAGCGCCTCCACGGTGCGCACGAGGGCGTCGCCCCCTTCATCGGCGCGAATGATGGCAACGATGCCCTTGTCTTTCAGGTATTGAATCCGTTGATAGCGGTCCATGGTAACTCTCTCCTGGGTTGCTTGCGTACCGCGCCCCCTCGGGGCTGTGTTATGCTGGCTTTGTGAGCCTTTCGAAACCTACAGTATCGCAGATCCGCGCGGGGAGCCGCATCTCGTGCGCCGCCGGAACCGCAAGCATTGAGAGCAAGTGAATCCCATGATGACATGTACCCGATTTCTGATCCTGTCCTCCCTCATACTTCTGGTGGTCGTTGCCCGTGCGCAGGAGCTTGGCGAAGTCGCCTTCCAGCAGGCCATGAAGGATCTGGGCAATGATTTTCGCCTGATGTGCGTCGCCGCCCATCCCGACGACGAAGATGGCGCGACCCTGGCCTACTACCGGATGATGCATGGCGTGAAAACCTTCGCCGTCATCGCCACGCGCGGCGAGGGAGGCCAGAATGAGATCGGCCCGGAGTTGTACAACGAACTCGGCGTAATCCGAACTCGCGAGATGAAGGCCGCCGCGGAGATCGAAGGCGCGACGCTTCACTTTCTCGACCTGCCCGAATTCGGCTTCTCCAAGACCGCCGAGGAGACCCTCGAAAAATGGGGCAGGGAAGTGGCGCTGGAACGCATGGTTCGCACGATCCGGGAGACGCGCCCCCACGTCATCATCACCCATCACGGGCGCATGAAGGATCATGGCCACCACCAGGCCATCGGCGCGATCCTGCTCGAAGCCTTCGACGTGGCGGCGGACCCCGCGCGCTTTCCAGCGCACGCCCAGCAGGGCCTTAAGCCATGGCAGGCCGGGCGTTTGTATATTCGCGATTTCCGCGGCGGCGAGGGAACCGTACCGACTACCATCTCCGCGCTGGAGCCCCTGCGCGGCGTGACGATCGCGGAGATAGCCGCGAGCGCACTGCGGGTCCACGAGTCCCAGGGCATGAAGCAGTTCATCGATCTGCTTCTCTCCTCGCATCACCAAAGCTACTACAGCCTGGTCAAGACCCCGAACGCCGCCACCAGCTCCGGGCCCGTGGCGGATGACCATTACGGCGCGCTTTTTGTCGGACTGCCCCTGCCGCTGGAGCCCCTTGCGCTGCCGTTCACCAATCGGGCGGAAGCCAGAGCGGCCCTCTACACATGGCTCAAGGGTAATGCCGCATCAAAGGACGGCCCGCTCGATGAGCAGGAACGCTGGCACGAGGCCAACCGCGCCGCCATCATCGCGTCGGAACTTCGCCTCACTGTAACGACGAAGGATACGCTGTTGACTCCCGGCCAAAGCCTCAGTCTGGCGGTGAACCTCACGGACCACGGTGACCCCGATGCCCTCGTGGCCGAACTTGAGTTGCGCCAGCGCCACGGACTGGGCCAGATAGGCAACCACCGCCTTGAGATTCCCTTCAAAGCGTCGCGGGAGGGCGAGGGAACCTTTAGCTTCAAGATCCCGACGGACGCCACGCGTACCGTGCCCCTGGCGCCTCGTCTTTTCGACTCCCATTTTCTGGAGCCCCAGCTTGAAGTGACCGCCCGTGTGAATTGTGGTGACGCGACCCTGGAAATGGTCACCCCGGTCTACGTTGATATCGCCGAGTCCATTGCGCTGGAGTTCCCCGGCCCGCCCCTCCTTCTCCGGGCTGGCCCCGGGGCCCCGATCAATGTTGATGTGCTGGTCACCAACAACGATCCGGAGGTCCGTTCGGAATATATCAGCCTGGCGCCGCCAGAAGGCTGGCAGGTTTCTCCGGAGCGCACCTCAGTTTCGCTGACAAAAGAGGGAGGAAAGCGAACGGTGTCGTTCACCCTGACGCCGCCGGCCACGGTCGCGGCGGGTGATTATGTCGCGGTCGCTCAGATTCCGGGTTCTCCCTCCCGGACCGAAGTGAGACTGCGCGCCGTGGATTTCCAGCTTGCGGAGAACCGCCGGACCGGCTTGATTCAGGGCTATGACACCACGTTCTCCACGACGCTGTTGCGGATGGGCGCTCCCTTCGCCCTCATCGGAGCCAACGACTACCGGCCCGACTTTCTGGACTCCTTTGACACGATCATTGTCGATATACGGGCCTACCAGTACCGGCCCGACCTGACCGCCAACAATGCGGCGCTGCTCGACTATGTCCACCGGGGCGGCACCCTGATCGTCATGTACCAGAAGACTTTCGACTGGAGCCCCGACTTCGCGCCCTATGCGCTGACCCTCTCCAACAACCGAGTCACACGGGAAGACGCCGCGATTTCGCTGCTGGCGCCCGATCATCCGTTGTTCAGGTCGCCAAACGCCATCCAGCCGGTCGACTGGGATGGATGGATCCAGGAAAGGGGCCTCTACTTCCCCGACACCTGGAGTGAAGAGTTCACCCCGCTCATTCAGGTGGCCGATCCCGGCGAGGATGTTCCGTCGGGCAGCCTCCTGGTGGCGCAATACGGCGATGGCCACTATGTCTACACCGCCCTCGCCTGGTACCGGCAGTTGCGCGAGCTTCACCCCGGCGCGCTACGCTGCTTTGCCAACATGCTGGCCTTCTAACGATTCCGAGACCCGAAAGAGCCGCGGACGGAAATGCGAATAGTAGAAGATTGTGTTATAGTTTCGTCGAACGCCTTTGGCACTGTTTTTTTCATCGGACGGCAGGGAGATTGACGCTTCATGAACCACACGATTCTCCTGGTGGACGACGCGCCGACCAACGTCAGAATCCTGGAGAAGATGCTTTCGAAAGAGGGTTACGATCTCGTATCCGCCAATTCCGGACTTGAGGCCCTCGATATCGTCCGCAGCCGGGACGTCTCCTGTGTGCTTATGGATGTGCAAATGCCGGAGATGGACGGGTATGAAGTGGCCCGCCTCATCCAGAAGGATCCCCGCATCTGCAACATGCCGATTATCTTCGTGACGTCGAACAAGGCCGATGAGGCCAACGTGCTCGATAGCTATGAAGCGGGCGGTGTTGACTATCTCGTCAAACCCGTGGTCGCCGCCGTGGTTCGCCGCAAAGTCCAGATTTTTTGCGCCCTCCAGGAAAAGGAGAAACAGATCCGTCGGCAGTTTTCCGAAGTCGAGCAAAAGAACCAGGATTTGGAAAAGTTAATCCGCGAACTCAGGACGCTCGACGAAGCGCGGATGGAGAGCGAGATACGCTATCGCTCCCTCATCGGCCTGTCGCCCCAACCCATTGTGGTCCAGGTCGGCGGCGCCATGGTCTACTACAACGCTTCGGCCACGCAGATGCTTGGCTTCACGAGCGATGTTGAGATGTGTGGCAGACCCTTTCACGAATTCGTTTGCGAGTCCGACCGGGCGATGGTCCAGGAGCGTCTCGAACATATCGCACGCTGCGGCGGTCGGAGCGAGCCGCTCGAATGCAAGCTCCTCTCGGTCGGTGGCGATCCGCCCGTGCGCCATGTGGAGCTGCACATCGGGTGTATTCTCTACGACGATGAGATCGGTATCCAGATGGCGATTCAGGACGTGACCGCCCACAAGCAGATGCAGGAAAAACTGTTTCAGCTTTCCCAGGCCGACGGACTCACTGGCATCGCCAACCGACGCGCATTCGACGATACCATGGCGCGGGAGTGGAGCCGCGCCATTCGCCACGCCGAACCCTTGTCGCTCCTGCTCTTTGATCTGGACCAATTCAAAGGATTCAATGACGAGTACGGCCATCTCGCGGGTGACGAATGCCTGAAACAGACCGCGCGCCTTCTCAAGGCGGCGGCGGCCCGGCCCACGGATTTGGCCGCGCGATTCGGGGGTGAAGAGTTCGTGATTCTGCTGCCCAACACCGACAGCATCGGGGCGCAGCATGTTGCCAAGGTAGTCATCGACGGGATGGCCGCGCTGAAGATCCCCCACCAGCGTAACCGCAACGGCAGCCACGCCACGATCAGTTGCGGCATCGCCACCTCCGGTTGCCCGACCTGCCGAACCCCCGAAAATCTAGTCCACCTCGCGGACACCGCGCTGTACCGCGCCAAGAAAGGCGGGGGAGACCAGTTCCAAGTGAATGAAGTCTGACAATGAAGGGTGATGTATGAGATCACCCCTGATCCTGCCATCGGACTCATTTCCCTTCGGCCTGCATGGAACTGCCGGAACTTGTGCAAACCGTGCACGCGCTGAAATTTGTGCGGTCTAATAGACAAGGCCCGCCAGCCCCTGGCTTCCGGGGCCTGGTGGACGTTATATTTCCACCGCCGAAACGCGGGTCTTGTCAATGCGATGTTCGAGCTCCGACGCCAACACTTGCCCCTCCAGCACCTGCTCCGGAGTCAAGGCGGCGGCGAACTGGTCCCGGGCCGTCCTGGCGATGTCCAGCGTCGTCGCGGCAAGGCTGTACCAGGCGTAGGCCTGAGGATAGTTCTGGATAACCCCCCTGCCCGCTTCGTAGCATCCCCCGAGGGCAAGCTGGGCCTCGCGGTGCCCCTGCTCCGCCGCCAGGGTGAACCATTCCGCGGCGCGGCGATCATCCTGGGGCGCCTGGACGCCATTTCGAAGCATCTTGCCCATTTCGTACTGCGCGCCGGCATAGCCTCGCTTGGCGGAGCGCTCAAAGCAGCGCCGGGCTTTGGCCAAATCCTTGTGGGTTCCATCTTCTGCGACGTGGAGCTGACCGAGCAAGTAATAGGCCAGCGCGTCGTCCTTCTCGGCGGCCTGCTGAAACCAATGCGCGGCCTCCGATTCATCCCGGACCACGCCGATGCCCTGAAGGTACATCCTGCCAATTTCACACTCCGCAGTGGCGTTCCCGTGTAAGGCCGCCATACGGTACCAGCGCATCGCCATTCCGAAGTCCTGAACGACGCCGCGACCCTCCGCATACATCTGCCCCAGATGCAATTGGGCGCCACCGTGGCCCTCGTCGGCGGCCCGCGTCAGCCAGCGAATGGCCTCCGCTTCATTCTGTTCCACGCCGAGCCCCCGTTCATAGCGAACTCCCAGGCGGTACTGGGCCTTGGTCGCCCCTTCCTTTCCGCCTCCCGGTGCCATCGCTCTACAAAGCTCGCCCTGCTCGGGTCCGCGCCGTTTGTCCCCTCCAAACCTTCATCATCTCCACCTTTTTCCTGCACGGCGACCAGTTCCTGTCTGGAAGAAGATTCCGCATTGACGGGACTCGACTCCGCCGTGCTGGCCGTTCCATTGCCTCCCGCGCCGTTAAACGTGTCAAATATCCTGGCGACGGCAACGGCATCCAGTTCGGAGGCGCCCGGACCATGATTCGTCTCAGGACTGCGAACGGCGTCTCTCCCACTATCCCCAGTTTCCACGGGAACCTCACGGGATTGGCGCTCCAGTGCTGCCGCGCCAATCACATCGACACGGCGCTTCAACTCGTCCCGCTCCTCCTCGGTTTCCCGGAGCCTATCCCCCAAACGACCGAGCTCGAAGGTCAATTGTTCCAGCCGTTCACGGTCCGATAGGCTTTCCGCGAGAAGCCTTTCTCGGTCCGCCTCAAGATTTGATAATGATTTTCGGGTGGAATCCAGCGCCGCTTCGGCCTGGGTCAGCCCCCCGCGGTCCGCTTCCGCCGCCGCGCGGAGCGCGTCTTGCTCCGCCGTCAATTCAGCCATGCGGGCCTGCTGGGCCAACAAATCGGCTTCCAGTTTCAAAGATTTTTGCTCGTTCAAGCGCGTAACCCCCGAATATTCCTCCAGAAGCCCCTCGGCCTCCAGCAGGCGTCGACCCAGGTCGTCCCGCTCTGATTCCACGGTATCGAGCATCCCCTGCAGACGTTCCACTTCTTCCCGCAGTAAATCCCGCTCCAGTTCCGCTTCCTGCAGGCGGCTGGCCGCTTCCAGACGCACCGCCTCTATCCCTTCATACTCATTGCGAAGGGCCTTCAGCGCATCCGTGCGCACGCGGGCCTCCTCCCTTGCGCTGTCAAGATCGTGGCTGGATCCATCAAGTTTTTGTCGCGCCGTGGCCAGTTCCTCCTCCAGCGACAGCACCTGACTCGTCGCCGTCAGTTCCGCCCTGCGTGCGCCCTCCAGCAGTCCCTTCAACTCCTCCGTCGCGGCGGTCTGTGTCGCCAGTTCGGCTTCCAGAGCGGCCCTGGCTTGCTGGGAAGACGCCAGATCGGCTTCAAGCGCGTGGAGCCGGGACGTCCTGTCCTCGTGGTCCTTCTCTGCTTCGGAGAGGCCCGATTGCTCGATAGCATTGAGGAGGGCGGTCTGCTCCTGGAGCTCGGCCTTCAATCGGTCCAGCTCCGCCGCGAGCTCCCCGGATCGATGTTGCTCCGCCACCAGGGCCTCCCGAACCTCAAGCGAAGCCGCCTCCAGCGTCGCCCGCGAGGCGTCCTCCACCGCCTTCTCCGCGAGATACTGCTTGTACTGGTCCGCCTTACGCGCAGCGTAGCTCAGCAGGTGCTGCAGACGACCAATGGCCTCCCCGGGCGGAAGGTCCTCCACCCTTATGACATGTTGCCCGGACGGAATGATGACCATCTGCTTGCATTCACGGCACCAGCCATCGCGCCCGGCAAACGAGTCATCCATCCGCAGCAATGTACCGCAATACTGGCAGGTGAGTTCAATCATGAAAAGCTCCCTTTTGGAAATGCCCCTCCTCCGACACAGTGTGCCATGTTTTGGTCGGATTTACAAAAGGCGCCTCCGAATACCGGCCGTCTATTCTTCAAATACCGCCCACCCTGCGCTACGGATTGATATTGCACCCAGTGTTCACATCAATCTATAGTGACTGCGTCGAGAAAAAGCAGGGAGGTCCATAACATGTTACTGGCGCGTGCAACCCTTGCCATTCTTGCTGTCCTGGGGCTCACCGTTTGGGGGCAACCCACGGAACCCGCATCGCCCCAACAGCAGGCTTCCGGGAAACTCAATGTCTTCATCTTCGCTGGACAATCCAATATGGAGGGGCGCGCCGATGGCGCGAAACTCTCCAATGAGGATCGGGAACGACTCGCCCGGGTGAGCGATCGCATTGCCCTCGCTTATAACGGCGAACCGGTTCGCCCGCTCAGTCCTGTCGCGCCCTCGCCCGAAATTGCCGAGATCTATAAGTGCGAGCAAATCTTCGGTCCGGAACTTTTCTTCGGCATCGCTCTCGCCGAGGCATGGCCCGAAGAGCGCTTTCTCTTCATCAAGCGGACGGCCGGCGCTACAACGCTCCATGGCGCTTGGAATCCGGATTGGAGCCCGGAGAAAGCGGCCACGACCAAAGAGACGGAGGCCCCAAAGCTCTATGGCGAACTGGTGGCATATGCGCGGGCGGTGCTCGCCGGGTTCGCCCCGGCGGAATATTCCCTCCGGGGAATGCTATGGGTACAGGGGGAGAGCGATGGAGCCATTCCTGAAGCCGCTCGGGCCTATGGGGACAATCTGAAGGCGCTGATTGCCCGGATTCGAACGGACACGGGCCAGCCTGCCCTCCCCTTCCTGCTCTTTGAGGTGGGCGGCACTGACGTCGTTCGCGGGATGCAGCGCGTGGCGGAGGAAACATCCGACGTCCACCTTATCCCCCAGCGCCCGGAGCCAGACTCCCCCGATTTCTACGAGAAACTGGAGAATGGCCACTACAACCACGATGGCCTCAAAAAGCTCGGTCTGCGCTTTGCAGAGGTCTACCTGAAAGCCTGTGAACAAGCATCCGAGTAAGCGCCATCCAATTGCCCCAAAAACAAAACCACCAAACAACGAGTCTCGTAAGTTGTTTGGTGATAAGGATTAACTGGGGCTGGAACGGGGAATCGAACCCCGGACCTCTTCATTACGAGGCCGATCTTAACTAGTACGGCCATACACTTGCCCGGCGCAAACCCTAATGAATAAAGGATATCATGAACGGACGTCGGTTTCAAATTTCACCCGACTAACCGGGAATTCCATGGATTACGGTTAGTATAACCGGGACGGTTTTGGGGATTCCGGCGGGCAAGATATTACAGAGTTTTGAACCTTTAAAATAGCCGACTCTGTCGGCTGTTCCAGCCTGATCCCGATTGCCTGGACAAAAGAGAAAACGCGCGTCGTTCTCAATGAACCCGTGCTTCATAATGGAACATCGCTGATGCAATATTCGGAGCCGGTTTAGGATATGAACGCCACCCTATCGCCCAAAAAAATCGCGCGGCTGGAACTAGTGCTCCAGCCGCGCTCTTAATCTACTAGCGGGTCTTTTAGTGCTCCGTCTCCTTCGGAAGCATGCCTCGCGCGATCAATCGCTTCCTGGCGAACGCAATCTCCCGTTCACGTTGATTCGCGGTGGCTTTTGGAGCGCACTCGGACTCAGTTGTCTTTTCCCTAGCCGGAGCACTGGCTACAGCATGAAAAAAGGCATTCATGGCCGCTTTGGTGGTCATCATATTTCGCCCGATCCACACGTGCTCTAATTTTACGCCACGTTTGCCATGCTTTGCCCATCGCCACAAGGTGACGCTTGACAGACGCTTGCCTTCAATTTTTGGGCATTCCTTGGCAGCCTCTGTCATCGTCAGCAAGGTATCCTCGAATGCGTCGATTGTCAATGTACGTCCTTTCTGGCCGGAGCGAAGTCCGGAAAATGCCGATGGCCAGCCATGTCGGACGTAATGCTGAGCGTATACTTTTCTCTGTGAGCAATAACCTTCCTTCCATCTCCCTCCACCTGGCCTATCGGGTCTGATGGTGGATGACACGGGGTCAATAATTCAACGGTAACCAGGATATCTAATGGCCAAAAGACGGGTTGACCAGGCTGAACCGAGGTGCACGTACGAAATGGACGGACGTGCGTTGATGGATAATTTGCCCAGTAATGAGCTGGGAAATTCTTCGGCTTACGCATCCTAGGCCACCTTTTCAGAAGAAGTGGCGGCTTGGTTGAGCAACTCGTTCAGTCGCGCTTCCAGCTCTTTTTCGCGCTGCTGGGAGGCTTCAAGCTCCTGACGCAAAACCTTGCGCTCTCTATTCAGTTTGGTAAATGCGAGCGTATACTTCGATTTGAGCTTCTTAATTTGGTCACCGTCACCGACCGCATGTTTTTTGGGAGTGGTATCAGGAGCAGGAGAATTGCTTCCTCCATCTCCGATAGGCTCCGTGGGCCACTTCAGTTCATTCTCTGCGGCTCGGGTCGTGAGCCCACGAATGTCTGTTTTTTCTTCACGATGAACGAACTTGAAGAAAATCCCAGTCTTATCAACCGAGAACGATTCAAATCGATTAACCTTCTGATCTTTTTCCCATCGCTTTTTGGCCAAAAGAAGGATTTGAAAGACGGTATAGTCCACGGTTGCCATATAGGATTGGGGCACGGACTTCAAAGTTTCCTTTAGGTCGCCTTCGATAATTTCGAGCACTGTCGCGTAGTTCCACAGGCTCGTTTTACCGAGATGGAAGTTATCCAGAGCCCATTGGCGGTAGTCTTCATGCGTCCTTTCGTACTTTTCATGCACTTTCAATCCCCG
>JBHEKR010000112.1:0-17311 GCA_041859365.1 Candidatus Hydrogenedentales bacterium | reverse complement strand
CGGAACTACCCAAGAAGACAGTGAGGTAACTCCAGTGTATATCTTATTAGGCATCGCGGCCTTGATCCTGCTTCTCTTTACCGGCATCGTCATTGCCGCATCGATGCGGCCTACGGACATAAGCTACCAGCGCAGCATTGTGACCACAGCGAGCGCGGACACGGTATTCGCCGTCTTCAGCGATCTCGGCCGCTGGGACGAGTGGTCCCCTTACAACAAACGTGATCTCAACATGAGGATGGAGTTGAGCGCGCCCTCTACCGGCATCGGCGCGCAATATGCCTGGGAAGGGAACAAGGACGTTGGCGCGGGCCGCATGATTATCACCGCGGTCAACCCCGGACGGTCCATCGACATGAGCCTGCAATTCGATCGCCCCTTCAAGTGCGACAACCACGTCGAATGGCGCGTGGACGATGAAGCCGAGCTTCGCCGCATTACCTGGAGCATGGACGGCAAGAACGACGCCCTGATGCCCCGCATCGTGGGCCTGTTTATCGACATGGACAAGATGATCGGCGGTGACTGGGAAGAGGGCCTGGAAACGCTGAAGGAAATCGCGGAGCGGGAAGAGACCGCGCGGTAGGGGACGGACTCGCGCCTCGTGACGGCTTCGAGCGGACGATTCCCAGAGCCTTTCAGGCTACGGCAGATACCAGCAGTGTTGCCGAAGCGCGTGCCTGTCCCAGCGGATGGGTGTGACGACTCCGATACTGTTCGCGTCACGATTCCAGCATCCCCTGGGACATGCCGCCGCCCTGGCGTGAGCTAAAATCGACCGGGTCTTGCTGGATGGTGTGGAGAATCACTGCGTGCGTCGGGTGCACCTGCGGCGGTACGCCCCCACGTTCCCCTTTTGATTCCTGGAACTTTGAGCACTGAATTGGGCATTCAGTTTCAGATACGTTCCCGGCAATTCAAGAGGCTCCTGTCCGTGCGCAAAAAGATACGAATCATTGTAGGTGTGTTGGCGCTACTTCTGTTGCCCCTTCTCGCCGCCATTTCGGCCCTGATCCTGGATGGCTTTACCGACGACCTCTTCAAGGCCGATGCCGCCCTCGTCCTCGGCAACTCGGTATTTCCCGATGGCACCCTGTCCCCCCGGCTCCGGGGGCGTGTGGGACGCGGTATGGAGCTATACAACGCGGGACTCGTTTCCAAAATCGTGGTGAGTGGCGGCTTCGGGAAGGAAGGGCACTACGAAGGAACCGCCATGGCCGCCTGGCTCGTGGCGCATGGCGTTCCCGAGCAGGATGTGGTGATCGACAACGAAGGGATCAACACGGCGGCCTCCGCGAAGAACTTTGCCGCGCTGAGCGAGGCGCTCGGCTTTAAGTCGGTGATCGTCGTGAGCCAGTTTTTCCACATCAGCCGTTGTCGCCTGGCCTTGAAACAGGCCGGCGTTGAGAATATCGGAACGGCCCACTCCCGCGTGTACGCGGGGCGGGATGCGTACGCAACCCTCCGCGAGGTGGTGGCCTATGGGAAATATTTGGCGCATCACTGAAGCTTAAGCGCTTCAACGCGCGCATACCCTGTTCCCTACAATGGCAGCGTGTCTCCGGGCATGGCCCAAACCACACGGGGTGCTGGCCGCATCCTCTCCACGCCCCAGGCCGTACCTAGAAGTTCTGGTGCGACAGACCCGTCATACTCCTCCGAATACGCGACCTTGTCGCCACCCAGCGACAGCACATAGCGCATTCGCGTCTGGAGGCTTCCTTCATAGATCGGAACCGTAAACTCCCAGTAGTGCCGGGGTTCCAGATTCACCGTGAAATAACTGTAGTCACAATTGCCTTCCCTGTAATCCTCAAGCGCACGCCACCGCCCTTCGTCGTCCATGGCTTCGGTCACGACGAACAACGCATAGTCGCTTGTGGGGATGGCTCTGGTCTTGCTCGTGTTGTTGTAGAGGCGTACCTTTCTGCCCATGTACTGGTCGTTCCAAGGTAGCGTCGGGCCGTGCACGAGATAGATACCCACATCACGCTGCAGCGGCGCCATGGTCGCGTCGATCGGTTTCGACGCCTGAAGCACGGAGTCCAGGATGTCATTCCGATAGGGGTCCTTGTACGGACGTAGGTGGAAAGTTGGATCAATGAGCCGCTGGACGCGTGGCGGCTCCGGCGGCGGGGCCATAAGCCGCCACGGGGCGAGCCAGACGAAGCCGGCAAGAAGTGCCGACGCAAACAGGAAATGTCGAAGGAAACGCGCGGCGGTCTTCATGTTTATTCGGCTCCCATGCCAGAAAAGGCAATCAGGTCGGTCACCATGTCGTGCTCGTTGCCCAGGTAGCCGTCCGACGGTTTTTGATTCCCCTGGAGAAGCTCCGGATTGATGGAACCTTTAAACGTCGCCGAGTACACCCGGCTGTTTTTCCCCGTAAGCAGAACAAATCGAAGCTCGGTCTTGAAGGAACCTTCGAATCGGGGAGCGACAAACTGCCAGTAGCTCCGGGGCGGCAGGGCGACCGAGAAATAGCCATTGCCGCAGCCGCTGAAGGGCGCCCGCTCGATCCGATGCCACTTTCCATAGGAATCGCGGGCTTCCTGCATCAGGTAGAGCTGGAAATCCGCAACCGGAATCGCTCGCTTCTCGCTGGCATTATTGACCAGCGTGAGCCCCATTCCCCGGTAACGATGGTGAAGCTTTGCCTGCAATTCCGGGTGGGGCACCAGAGCGAGATCGGTGCACCTCATGTATTCCCCCGGAGGCAAGTCGAATATGGGCCGCAAACCCGGACCAAATTCGCGGGAAGCGGTCGGCCCATTTTCGCGCAGGAGCGTGTAGTGGGTGCCCACGGAGGCCGCGTTCGTCGGTGGCCAGGGCAATCCTGGCTGAGGCGGGCGCGGAGACCGTCCCTGTTCCCGGGAATAGAGGCAATACAGCAGCGAAATCGCGAGAACTACCAGCAGGCAACGTTTCATGGCAACACCCTTGCAATCTGTGACCCGAATGGCTATCGAGTGCGCCATTCGCAGCTACTACGTCGCGGGGCGTGGCCAGGTTCATTCTTGGGTTGGATAGAAGTGACGGTGAGACGGTCGGCGTGAATGGCCACGTGGGACAACTTCCACGGGGACCGAGTAGCGCGCACTATTCCTGGCGCTTGACCAGTACGGCATACCGGGCCAAGTCGGCAGCTTTCTCTTTCCAGTAGGCTTTGGCGAGCTCCGGGTCCGTATCGACAAGCCACCCCACGATATTCGCATGCCGCTCCGGTGGCTCCGAAGCCAGGACCCCCAAATGTGCTGCTCGAACATGTCGCGCTTTGACGATGGCCGCGCCATGCAGTGACCGTTCTCCCGCAACGTTCAGTTCGGCCAATTTCCAAAGTTGCTCGATATGGCTTGTTCCGTGGCGAAACACCGAAGTTTCGCCATTCTTCGGGTTGGGGAGGAACGCGGAGGGCTTCACCATAGTCGCGTTGAACTGGCTGGAGGAAACCAGAAACCGTGCGAGGTCTTCCTCGTCGTCTACATGCTCAGCGAGCCCGGAAGGGAGCATGGCCTTGTCCGGTTGTAAATTGAATGCCCTGAAGCAAGCGGAGGGGAACCGATACACCGTCAAAGCGGGCCACACCGTGTCCTTTATCAGAGCCATCGAGCCACGCATAGGCGAGCCTGCCCGTAGTGCCCGCACTCACCGAAAAGAGTCGATGTTTGGACTGAATCCAGTCCAATGAAATTGAACCATCTGGTTCGGGTGCAAACTCGGGAAGAGCGAAGGAGTCCGGCAGCGCACGGATGAAGCGTTCGGCAGTCTTGACGGCCAAGGGATGGATGCCTGAAGCCCCGTACCCATCCCAATCATCCTCAGCGCATTCCTCCACGAGACCTCGAAGCTCCGAGAGCTTTCTCGACTTTGCGCCGAAAAGGGATTGGGAGTCCTCAAAACTAGTGACCAGCGCTCCGGCCAACTCATTGACCATCTTGGCACAGGACGAGTAGCCGCTCTTAATTGGCAAAAGCGACGCCATATCGGCGAATCCGCTACTAAATTCATTTATTGATATAGCGCTTGACATTGTTCCGTAATCATATCGTTAAAAACACGATTCTTCAACATCCTTAATGCCAGCAGGGTGGACTGGATCGCGTCCCAATTCTCAGGCTCGACGGAAGTCTCACTTGCCACACGGATATCTAGAACTACGACGAGCTTGTCGTCGACGATGTCCTGGGCGGTCAGGACGATCTTGACATTATGACCTGTCTCTTGCTCCACCAGGCTGTACTGGTTTAGAAAACCGGCAAATCGGGTTCCGGTTACGGAAGGGAGTTGTGTTCCTGCCCGGAAGTACACGTCCAGTCCGACGCGCCCGCCTTCCGCAGGCACCTCAATTCGATTGATATAACGTAGTCTAAGCGCGCTAACTTTGGTTGGTCTGGCAAGTTCAGAATATAGCCGCCATGTCCGCTCAATTTCGGGCAAATATTGGTCAAAGCCCTCGTAAGGAGTAAGACGATTAAACGAAAACCCCTTGTCCCTGACTTGCACTATTTGCTCATTCTCGCTCTTTAGGAACAGAAACGCTTCGACCCCGTAGTGGCTCGAAGTTGCTGGCGGACCTTCATCACGCGCTTCAATCTCGAACCTCTGTGCGGAGCGACGCTGTAAATGGGGATAGTCATCTTCAAAGATGGCGCGCGCATTCGCTTCCAAGCTGAGGAGTTCCTGGCCTGGCGGAAGGTCGCAATCAATGTCGAGTACGGCCTCAATGATGGGCGGATTGGAGAGATGTGTCGTTGGCGTGTCCACCGTACCTCCTGGCGAGTCCAACTGATTCCCGGCGGCGCTGGAAGCCGGGTCGTATCAGGCTTTTCAGATTCTACCGAATCCATCCCCAGTGGCGCACCTCGAAGATCGCAGCATAGCCAATATCGCCAGGTGTCACCCCATCCGTTGAGCGAGACACGCGTGTTGGTGACCCCGCTGCGAAGTGCGATCACATTCGATCAGAAGTGAAACACGCGCTCGCCTACGTGGCGAGCGCGTGTCCGTCCCATTAGGTTCCTACATTCTTTCCAGCAACCACCGACAATTCACCACCTTCTCCACCAGGTCCAGCGGCAGATAGAAATACTGGCAGGAAGGTTCGAATCCAATTCTTGAGTCTTCTTTCACCAGCTCGTAGAGTTCCTTCGCCAACACGAGCTCCGATTCCACCGCCTGGCGCATTTGTTGCCGCAACTCCTCCGTCGCTTCCGGCGTGCGCGTGGCGGCGGGATCGACGAGGGCGTCGCGGGCGGCCGTAAAGCGGCTTTGGTTGGCCACGGCCTGGAAGTGGTTCGCGGCGGCTTTCGCGTAGCGCAGATCGGTGGCGACGGCTTCTTTCATGTTGTCCGGTGCCGTCGTGGCGGCCTTCGTCAGGGCCTCGATACCCGGCTTCCAGCCCTGGGCGACTTTCTCGAATTGATCCGCAAAGATATCCGCCGGATAGGGCCCGCGCCAGCCGTCGAGGTTGTCATAGGGGATGCCCCACATGGTGGCGCTGTAGCCCGTCTTCTCCGCGTAGAGCGGGTTGGCCGAGCCCCACTGCACGGGGCAGGTGTAGACCACGCTGATGTGGAAGGGGTATTCGCGGAAGGCCTCGCTCATGCCGGTCCAAGCCTGGCGGGCGAGGGGCGCGCCCTCCGCGCCGTAGCGCTCGGCGGCGATTTCGTTCAGCACCGTGTCGATGCTCGGCGCGGGCTTGCGGCTCAGGCGCTGGGCCAGTTCGATGTTCGGCGAGGGGTGACCGCCCATGGTCCAGCCGATGAACATGGCGTCCAGATTCGCTTTCGTGAGCAGGTTGTTGCAGTGCTCCGCCACGAGATCCATCACGGGGAGATAGGGCACCGTGGCGATTTCGCAGGTGTTGTTAAATTGGATTTCCGTGCCCGTTTTCAGACCCTTTTCCTGGGCGGCTTTCCAGTGGGGCACGGCGCGGGGACCGGGGCCCACGGCGGAGATGGAGTACTCGCCCACGGTGGATTCGATGCCGCCGCGCGAGATAGGCAGGTGCCATTCACTGACCGACATGAGCCAGATGTTGTCCGGCAGTTGCTCGATGATTTCCACCGAGTCACCATGGCCGCGCCAGCCCCAGTCGGAGATGAGCACGTTGGCCTTTGGATCGCCGCGATGCACGCCCTCTTCCTGCACGGCGACGACCTCCGCGAGGATATCCGTGTCCGTGCGCTCCTTGCAGCGCGGGCAGCCGCTCTGGCCGCCGTGGGACGCGCAATTGGTCAGGTTTTCCGAGCCCGAGATGGAGTAGATGCCGCCGAGGCCGGGGACTTCGCGAAAGATGTGGGCGAGGGAATCGCCCATCCACTGGCGCACTTCCGGCACCGAGGTGCAGAGGGCCGTGAGCTCACCGCTCGTTGTGCCCGCCAATTCCGGGTGTTTCTCGAAGAAGGCGTGGGGCATGCCGCGCGGCTCGTTGATGTAGAGGTAGAGCTTGACGCCAAACTTGTTCGCGCGTTCCACCATCTTGCGGAGATTCGCAAGGCGTACTTCATGGCCCTCGCCAAACTCGGGGAAGGTCGCTCCGCCGGGCGCGAGGTCACGCAGCACCGCATGGAGCCACACGCCGTTGATGCCCGACTGAGACAGGCGCTGCAGGAAGCCATCGGGATACGGGTCCAGTTCCGGATGGATGAGCGGATCTCCAAACACAGCCACATAGGAGTGGACAATGCGCTGAAAGGGCACTTCGCCCTCAGGCGCGGCGGGCGGTGTCGTGAAATTGGCCACCGGCTCGCTGAGGTAGCGCACGAAATCAAAGCGCGGCTCGCCCGGATCGTTGATCTTAGCGCCGAAGTCCCCTTCCACCACGGCGCGGATTTCCGCCGCGCGCGCTTTCGCAGCTTCGCCGGGCGCGATATAGCGCAGGGCCTCCACGGTGGGCTTCAACTGGCCGAGCTTGTGCCAGAGAAAGTCTTCCTCCCGCAACATGACATGGAGTCGCTCCGGCGTGAAATCGAGGAGCTGGAGCAACTGCTCATAGGGCAGGAGGTGCCAGTTGCGGCGGATGATAGTGACGTAGCCCCGCTCCATCATCGCCGGGGGCACATCGGGCTTTGCGGGCAGACCCATCGACGTGGCGATCTCGGTGACCTGCGCCTCCGACGCGCCGAGCACCTCCGCGATCTTCGCGGGTACCACGGCGTTCCAGTTGCGCCATACAAACTCATGGACGCGATCGGGAAAATAGCCCGCCGAGAGCGCGGCGGGGGCGCCGCCGTGGGGCAGCATGGAAACATCGGCGGCGGGGGCGCCGACGGCAAACAGGGACACGAGAACCAGCGCGGTGCGCCAGAGTCGAGATGACATGGGATGCGTTCTCCAGACGTGGGGCAAAGGGTGAAAAAGAACTCAGCCTATCTTACCTGAATTTCCCCCGTGAATCGCGCGCATTAGGTGCAGGCGTTTTCTGCGCGTAAACCGTGCAGGGAGCGTCGCAGTAAGCCGACGGGGCAGGGGAAAAGGTGTGATTTCTCCAGGAGGACGCGCAGGTCGTGAATGGAGTAAGATTGATGGAGCTTCAGTCCCTCAATGCAGCACCCGTGGAGTCCAGACCTTGTTCGATACAACCCGAGTCGTCCCGGTTATCGCCGCCTGTGCCCTCGTGAGCGGATTATCCGCCGTGGCGACGGAGCCCCTGTCGTACAACCGCGATATCCTGCCCATTCTGTCCAACAACTGCTTTGCATGTCACGGTCCGGACGCCCCGGCGCGCAAGGCGGGACTTCGGCTGGATCGCGAGGATGCCGCGAAACAGGCCCTGCCCTCTGGAGCTATCGCCATTGTGCCGGGCGACGCCACGGCGAGCGCTTTGCTTCAACGAATCAACTCGACCGACCCCGACGAGCAGATGCCGCCGCCGAACTCCGCCAAGTCGCTCACGGCGGCGCAGAAAGAGACGCTCTCACGCTGGATCAAAGAGGGCGCAGCCTGGCAGGCCCACTGGGCCTTTATCCCGCCCGCCGAGATCATCCCGCCCACTGTGACCAATGCCGCGTGGCCCCGCAACCCGATCGACAATTTTGTCCTGGCCCGCCTCGAATTCGAAGGCATCGCCCCCGCGCCCGAAGCCGACCGGCATACCCTGATCCGGCGCGTCACCCTTGATCTCACGGGGCTGCCGCCGACGCCGGAGGAAGTTGCGGCCTTCATCAACGACCCCGCGCCCGACGCCTACGAGCAAGTCGTGGAGCGACTCCTGGCCTCGCCGCACCATGGCGAACACCGCGCGCGGCAGTGGCTGGACGTCGCGCGTTACGCCGACACCAACGGTTATGCCGCCGACATTGCCCGCACCATGTGGCGCTATCGCGACTGGGTGATCCAGGCCTTCAACGCGAACATGCCCTTCGACCAGTTCACCATCGAGCAACTCGCGGGCGATCTCCTTCCCGAGCCTACGCTGGAGCAGCGCATCGCCACGGGCTTCAACCGCAACCACCCCATCATGATGGAGGGTGGCGCAATCTTCGAAGAGTTCCGCGTGCAGAATGTGGTGGATCGCGTCGACACCACGGCCACAACCTGGCTCGGCCTCACCATGAAGTGCGCCCAGTGCCACGATCATAAGTACGACCCGATCTCGCAGAAAGAGTTCTACGAGTTTTATGCTTACTTCAATAATGTATCCGAGGAAGAATCAAAGCTCTTCGGCACCGAGCTGGACGGTAACTCCCTCCCGCGCATCAAAGCGCCATTGCCCGCGCAGCAGGATGCCATGAATCGTTTCACCGCGGTCCTCAACGAGGTGCGCGAAGAAAAGCTGCGCGATGACCCGGTGTTGGACGCGGCGCAGGCGGACTGGGAGGCGAAGGTGCGAGATGAATTTCGCGCGCGCTGGACCGAGCCGAGAGCCGATGGCGTGGTGGACGATACGACGGTCGTGTTCAATGTTGAAGTGACTATTCCCGAAGTCTCCGCGCTCCGGATCGATGTCACGGGCGACCCCATTTCCCTGGCTGAAGTGGAGCTTTTCGCCACACCCTTGGCTGGTGGTGTCGAAGAGTCGCGCGTGACCTTCGCCGGCGGCGCCGCGATGGTCCGCGAGGCGGGCATCGCCTCCGCCGCCCTGGTTTTCGACGGGCAAGGAGAGACCAACCTGCAATCGCCGGCGATCGTGGTGCTCGCCCTACCATCAACCGTCGGCCCCACAGAGGGTGCGCGCTTACGTGTTGTGCTTCGCGGCGAGGGGTTGGCGGCAGCCCGGGATCAGATACACCTGAGCTTTTCCGGCGATCCAGCCTATCGCACCGCCGCCCTCGGCCCGTGGCAGATGAGCGGGCCCCATGTGGAGGAAACGGGCGACCTTGCGCTGTCGAAGCAGCATGTGGATCCCGTCGCAATTGACCTGACCGCCACGCGACCCGACGGAACACCGCTGTGGACCACTACGGCCGCCGATTTTGCCGACGGCACGGCCCACAACCTGAGTGGCAAGACTTGCGCCACCTATTTTCACCGCGTCATAGCTTCTCCCGTCGCGCGTACCATGGATCTCGCCATGGACAACCGCAACGCGGTGCGACTGTGGGTGAATGGCAGGCTTGTACTCGACAAAGAGGCCCAGCGGGGCGAAGTGGGGCCCCACCCAGCCCCCGTCACCATCGAGTTGAAGGCGGGAGAGAACAGCATCCTCGTGAAGGTGGTGGACTACTACGATTTCAACGCCCACGCCTTTTACTTCGCGAGGCGCAACGAAGGCGTAGGACCCATGCCGCTCGATGCGGAGCAAGCGTTGCTGCGCGATCAGGCGTTCCGGAGTGTGGAAGAGACGCGCGCGCTGCGGAACTTCTATCGCAGCCAGCATCAGGAGAACTGGGCCGCGCTCCACAATCGGGAACTCGATCTTGCGTGGGAAATAGGACTGTTGGAGAAACAGATCCCCACCACGATGGTCATGGAGGAGCGCGTCGAGACGCGCCCCGCAAACATTCTCGTGCGCGGACTCTACGATCAACCCGGCGATCCGGTTTCGCCCGCCGTACCCGCCGCACTGCATTCTTGGCCCGACGACCTGCCACGGAACCGCCTCGGCCTCGCGAAGTGGCTCATAGACCCCGCGAATCCATTGACCGCGCGCGTCGCGGTGAATCGTGACTGGCAGCGTTTCTTCGGCGCGGGCCTCGTGCGCACCGCCGATGATTTCGGCGCTCAAGGCGAATGGCCCAGCCATCCCGAGTTGCTCGACTGGCTCGCCAGAGATTTTATCGCTTCCGGCTGGGACATGAAGGCCCTGCAACGGCGCATCGTAACTTCCGCCACCTATCGACAGAATTCGCGCGTGCGAACAGAACTCGCAGAGCGCGATCCAGAGAATCGCCTGCTGGCGCGCGGACCGCGCTACCGCCTGGATGCGGAGCAGATTCGGGACAACGCCCTGGCCGCGAGCGGGCTGCTGGTGGAGGAACTCGGCGGACCCAGCGTATTGCCCTACCAGCCCCCGGGTCTCTGGCGGGACGTGGCCTATGGAGGCGGTGGCCTGCGCTACACCGCCCAGGAGTATATTCAGGATCACGGCGACAATTTGTATCGCCGAAGCCTCTATACCTTCTGGAAGCGTGCCGCCGCGCCGCCCGGTATGCTCCTGTTCGACGCGCCCAACCGCGAGGTTTGCACCGCGCGCCGCAGCCGCAGCAACACGCCCCTTCAGGCGCTCGTGCTGATGAACGACACGCAGTACGTGGAAGCCGCCCGCGCCATGGCGCAGCGCATCATGAAGGAATCGGGCCCGGAGGTCACCGCGCGTATCGACTACGCGTGCACGCTCCTGCTGGCGCGCCCCGCACGCGCCGCTGAGAAGGCGGCATTGCTCGCCCAGTTCGAAGCGCAGCTTGCGGACTACCGCAATGGAACCGCCGCCGCGAAGGAGCTGCTCGACACCGGCGAGTCCGACTACGACTCCGGGCTGGACGCGGCGGAATTCGCGGCCTGGACCCTCGTGGCGAATGCCCTGATGAACACCGACGCGGCAGTGACGCAGTTTTGAAGACAACCCAATGAATTAACCTCAAAGGACGCAAAGGGAACGATAAAAGGCTCACTTCCGAAACGTTCGGTCTTACTTTAAGTCGGTAGAAAACAAACAAGGGGACTTCTAATGGAAATCTTTGCTCTCTGCGATCTCGTTCGGCAAACCGCGTACGACGTTCACGCCTATCATGGCCATGGGCATCTAGAAAAGCCCTACGAGAACGCGTTGGCCCACCGGCTGCGCAAGCTGGGTCTGAGCGTGGAGCAGCAATATCCAATCACGATCTATGATGAGGACGGGACTATAATTGGAGAGTACATCGCCGACCTGCTCGTGGAAGGCGAACTCATTGTGGAATTGAAGGCGGCGAAAGGCCTCGTCCCCGAGCATTTTGCCCAAATAATGGGCTACCTGAAATCGGCACGGAAGACTCATGGATTGCTCATCAACTTCGGAGCCCATCATTTCCAAATCAGAAAATTCGCCTGGGACGCGAACTTCAAGAAGAGCACCGTCTCCGGTGGCGGAAATATATCGTCACTTCTTTTTGCGGTCTCCAGCCTTCTATCTATTTTGGCCCGTTAGTATCAACCAATCCCGTGCCTATACTCGTCTAAGGGTGCACGAAAGAGAACCTATCAATGAGCCCTTTGCGTCCTTTGAGGTTAAATCTCATTCGGGCCGCGGTGATCGGCGGTATTTGACACTTGGAATATCCCAAACTATCCGTTAGGCTAATCCCATGCACCCACAACGCGAACACGAACAACTTCTGACCCGGCGCCAGTTCTTCGGGCGCTCCAGCGCCGGTATCGGCATCGCTGCCCTGGGCGCACTACTGGGTTCCGCACCGCAAGCCGCCGCCACACCCAAAGGCGCGCTGGATCTCTTCCACCTTGCGCCGAAGGCCAAGCGCATCATTTATCTCTTCCAGTCCGGCGGTCCGTCGCAGATGGAACTCTTCGACTACAAACCCACGCTGGAACGCTTCCACGGCCAGGACTTGCCCGCGTCCATCCGAATGGGCCAGCGCCTTACGGGCATGACCTCCGGCCAGAGCACCTTCCCTGTTGCCGCATCGAAGTTCAGCTTCCGACAGCACGGCCAGAGCGGCCTGTGGCTCAGTGAGTTGCTGCCCAACCTTGGCAAGGTGGCCGACGAGCTTTGCATCATTCGTTCCATGAACACCGAAGCCATCAACCACGATCCCGGTATGACTATGATGCAGACGGGCAGTCAATTGCCCGGTCGCCCTTCTTTTGGGTCGTGGATGAGCTATGGCCTGGGCAGTGAGAATGAGAATCTGCCCGGATTCGTCGTCCTCGTGTCCTTTGGCAGTTCGCGCCGTCCCGCCCAGCCCCTGCGGCAAAATTTGTGGGGCGCGAGCTTCCTGCCCAGCGAACACCAGGGCGTCACACTCCGGCCCAACGGCGACCCGGTGCTCTATCTGGCCAATCCCCCGGGCGTCAGCGACACAGCCCGCAGGCGCATGCTGGATACCGTCTCCGCGCTGAACCAGTCGCAATTGGAAGAGTTCGCCGACCCGGAGATCAATGCGCGAATCGCCCAGTACGAAATGGCCTACCGCATGCAGTTCTCCGTGCCGGAGCTGACCGATATCTCCGGCGAGTCCCAATCCGTGCTCGAAAGTTACGGGCCCGACGTTCACAAACGCGGGACCTATGCGGCGAATTGTCTTCTCGCGCGGCGTATGGCCGAGCGGGGTGTCCGCTTCATCCAGCTCTACCACCGCGGCTGGGATCAACATGGAAGCTTGCCCACGGATATCGCGCTGATGTGCGGCGATGTGGATCAGCCGACCGCCGCGCTCATCCAGGATTTGAAGCGGCGCGGCATGCTCGAAGACACACTGATCGTTTGGGGCGGGGAATTCGGTCGCACGTCCTATTGTCAGGGCGGAATTTCACGGGATGACTACGGCCGGGATCACCACGGGCGTTGCTTTTCCGTCATGGTGGCGGGCGGCGGCGTGAAAGGCGGCATCACCTGGGGCGAGACCGACGATTACGGCTACAACATCGCGAGGGACCCGGTCCACGTCCACGATTTGCACGCCACCCTGTTGCACCAGCTCGGGGTGGACCACGAACGCCTCACCTTCCGCAGTCAGGGCCGGGACTATCGCCTGACCGACGTGCACGGGAAAGTGGTCGAGGGGATATTGGCGTAGGGCCGGTAGGACGGATATGACCGATAGGACGGATTGAAAGAGTGGCCCCAGGCACTTTCCACATCTTGGTGTCTTCCCACCTAAAGCCTACAGCCTCAATCCTACAGCCTAATAAACCGCGTGCTCCCGCAGGTCCGCCAGGTTCACAAATTCCAGCGCCGAGATGTGGGTCGCCTCCAGCACCACCGGTGGGGCCATGCCCGCGTCGAGAGCTTCCTTCCAGCGCATGGCGCAGAGGCACCACTGGTCGCCCGGCTGCACGCCCGCAAAGCGCATCTCGGGATGGGGTGTGCTGAGGTCATTGCCGCGCGCCTTCGAAAAGGCCAAAAACTCTTCCGTCGCGCGGATGCAAATGATGTGCAGGCCGATATCATCCGCGCCCGTGTTGCAGCAGCCATCCCGGTAGAATCCGGTCAGGGGATCCCGCGAACACTCCTGCAGGTCGGTACCCAGTACATTTTTTGCTCCAGCCACGATACAACCTCCACTTCCAATCCACAGGTTTGCGCCCGACCGTGCGAGCGATGCTTAACCGGGGTAGCATAGCACATTCGCAAGACCTGGAGGCTGGAGTTCGTTGTCAATTACTTCAATACGTGCTTTTCAAAAACGCAATCAAATCCGCCAGATCCTGCTGCTTCAATGTGGCCTCCCAGCCGTCGGGCATGAAGGACATGCTGGTGCTTTCCATGCTGTAGATGTCGTTTCGCAGGAGCACCCGCGAGATGCCGCCCGCAATTTTCAGGGTGATGCTCGTCGCATTTTCCGAGGCGATGATCCCGAAGAGCTGTTCGCCATCGTTCAGCTCGCAGTTGTAGGCGTGGTAGCCCGGCTGAATATCGAGATTCGGATCGAGAATGTTCGCCAGGATCTTCTCCGGCGGATGCTGAGACACGGTCCGAAGATCCGGGCCCATGTCGATGCCCTCCTCGCCGATGCGGTGGCATGGCGAGCAGGATTCCTTGTAGAGCGCATGGCCACGCGTTTCGTCGGGCGTCAGGGTGAGCGCGGGGCCGTAGGCTTCAATGACCTTCGCCCGATCCGGGGAAGAGCCCGCGCCCAGGCGTGCCGCGGCCGCCTCGCGCACCGCGCCATCGGGATGGCGCAGCAGCCGCGAACGACGGATGGGGTCGATATCGTTCGTGGCAATCGATCCCGCGGCGACGGCGTCGAGTAGCTGCATGGCCCAGGGCGCGCGGGAAAGAATACGGTCCACCGCGCGTGCCTTGCCGTCCCTATCGAAACCTGGCCAGGCCGCAAGTACGAGGGCGGGCACCTGGTCATCGCCGGTACCGGCGAGGGCATCCAGCGCCTCCTTCACTTCCTCCGCCGGCACGCCGCCCGCCATGCGTCCCGAGAGGAAAGCGATGGCCTCCCCGCGTCGCCCTTCAACCCGGGCCAGCAAGGCGGCGCTTGCAATCCGTGATGCGGGCGCAGCCGTCTCATCCGACAGCAGGGCGCCCGCCGATTCAATCAGTCCACTATAAGCTGCGGCAAGTTCGGCCTGCGGGCCCGAAGTGCTGCCCGCCGTCAAGCTGCCGATCGAGGCTTCCTGGCGCGCGAGCGCGTCGAGCAGGTCCACGCAGGATTCAAGGGCAAGGGCCTCGGAAGTTTCCCGCGCGCGGGTAAAGGCGGAAGCGAGCAGCAGGGCCACGGCGGGTTGGTTACCCGCGCCCAGCGCAATACCCGCGAGTGCGGGACGCAACGGGTAGATAGCGGGATCGTTGATCTTGGCAAGCTCGGCAATCAGCAATTCCTGGTGGGGCAGCGCGGAGCTGAGCGCCGCCACGGTGACGAAGGGATCAGCATGGTCCCGAACGAGGATCGACGCCAGGGCCGAAGCCGCCTCGGGCGAAGCTGGAACTTCGCCGAGGGTGAAGGCCGCCTGCAACCGCACTTTAGTGTCTTCATCGCCCGCCAGCGCGGCCACCTGCGCCGCAAGCGCCGGGGTCATCCGCGCTTCCGCCAGGCGCAGCGCATTCTCGCGCACGCCCGGGTGCGTATCGCGCAATGCATCGGCCACGAGGCCCTCGCCCAGCGCGCCAAGTCCGTCCAGCGTGCACAGCGCATGCAGGCGCGCCAGGGGAATTTCCGACTGGGTCAGGGCTTCCAGCGCGGGCATAACCGACAGGTCGCCGCGCCATAGAATCAACTGCTGGGCCTCGTCGCGCACCCAGCCGTTGGACGAGGCCAGTTGCGCCACAAGCCCGTCACCATCCAGCTCCGCAAGCGCGGGAATGGCCTCGGGTGCCTTTTCCGTCCTGCGCACGCGATAGATCCGGCCCTTGTCGTCGCCCTCACGATAGAAGGGCAGCAACTCCGCTTTGCCCTCCTCCGGAAGCCAGTCCGGATGCTCTATCATGTAGCGGTACATGTCCGCGATCCACAGCGCGCCATCGGGGCCCGTTCGCACCATCACCGGACGGCACCAGCGGTCGTCGCTCGCAAAGAAATCGGGCTGGCCCTCCTCGCCAGCGCGGCGTCCCGCGAAGGAGGCCCCCTCAGGCTCCAGCACCATGCGCTGCACGAGATTGTGGAAAGGCTCGCAGGCGAAGCCGTTCATTTCATCCTGTGGGAAGAGCGCTCCATCCCGGTAGATCATCCCGCTGCACGCCGACGTGTAGCGTCCCGATTCCTGGAAGCTGTGGAAGCGCTTCTCCAGCGCGCTCGCAGGAAAGACCGGCGGATTGATCGCGCCAAGCACCTGCACGCGCCCGTCCGGCGTCGCCAGGTAGGGGTTGCGCTTCAAATAGTGATCCTGCAGCACATAGTGCCAGAGGGGTCGGGAATTCTGCGTGCCAAACCAGTGGCCCCAGTCGTCGCGGTTGCGCCCGAACTGGGTCGGGCCACTCTGGGGCTCCACTTCGCCCGTGTCGGGACGGAAGCGGAAATCGCGGCTGCCCACGGCCACTTCGGTGGCGTTGCGCGAAGACTTTATCTTCGTCTCCAGGCCATACTCGCCGTGGTGCCCGCCCGCCGCCACATAGACCCAGTTATCCAGGCCCCAGCGGAGGCCGTTGGCCCGCAACTGCTGGTTACCGGTGGTCAAACCGGTGAGGAGCACTTCGCGCTCATCCGCCACGTTGTCGCCATTGGTGTCGCGCAGGAAAATTACATCCGGCGCGGCGGTCACGATGACGCCATCGCGCCAGGTCAGGATGCCGTTGGGATAACTGAGTCCCTCCGCGAAGAGGGTGGACTTCTCATAGGTCCCGTCCTTGTCGGCGTCTTCCAGCATGCGGACCCGTCCGCCCGCCGAACCGTTGCCATCGAGCCCGAGGGGGTAGTCGGACATCTCCACTACCCAGAGGCGTCCTTGCGTGTCCCAGTCAAAGGCCACGGGATCGATCAGCAGGGGCTCCGCGGCCACGAGGTCCACCGTGAAGCCCTCGGGCACCTGAATGCTCTTCAGGCCGTCTTCCGGCGAGCGGGGCAACGACGCGAGACCGGGGCGCTGCGCGGTGGTGTCCACACCCGCCGCCGAATAAAGCTGAGCCGCCTCCTCGCCGGTCAGCGCGCGATCAAAAAAAGCGAAGGCCGCGAGTCCACCATTCAACGGTGCGAACTGATCGCTTCGCGCGCCGAGATAGAAATCGGGAGAAGCGGACGCCGTGACCGGCAGCGCACCGTCGATCTCGGGCTCGGGGTTCCCGTTGAGGTAGACCGTGGCCTGTTCCCCTTTGCGCACGAGAACGAGATGATTCCACGATCCCAGCTCGATGACCGACTTGCCGAAGAGGGTCTGGGCGGCGGTGTTGCCAATGTAGAGATTGAGCTTGCCTATTGTGTCGGGCTGGTAGTTCCCCGAGATGCCCAGGTGCTCGCCTATCGCGTTGGGATCGCCCATGGGGCCACGGCTGAACAAATAGGCCGTGATGGGGTTCGCATCGTTCGGGGTCTGATTCTTGAACCACAGCGAAACGGAGTACACATCGGCAAGGCCCGGCGCAGCGCCGCGAATGCGCCCGCCCGTATACACTGGCACCGCCAGGCTCGCGCCTTTGTCCAGCAGGATGTTCTCCCTGCGGCCATCCAGTGGCGCACCGATCACGGGTTTCATTGCCGCGATGGCTGTCCTGTAGTCGGCGGAGAACTTGGGCAGCCCCAGTTTTTCCTGAAATTCGGCGATGCGACGC
>JBHEKR010000051.1:0-7592 GCA_041859365.1 Candidatus Hydrogenedentales bacterium | reverse complement strand
CCCCCCCCCGCTCCCAGCCTTGCACTTCCCTTTCGCAGTAGCGAGTCTCGATGCAACTACGTGGTCATTCTTCAATCGCGCGAAGAATGGCCGACGTCGAAATCGCCGCGGGCCTGCGCTTCATTTCCAACTCGATCCAGTTGCACTACCGCACAACCCGCCCTACTATTCTCCCAGCGTTACTACATCCGCCGCCACGATCCGCACTGGGCCAAGGAGGCCGGCGGGTTCGACGTGCCAGGGTTCGTCGCCGCCGATGTCTTTCTCTCGGGGTGTTTCGTTGGTGCGGGTGAAGCGCTGTTCCGGCGGGAGGGCGAGATCGCCAGTGAGGCGATTGATCCACATATTGGCCACGTCGATCTCCAGTGTGTTCTGTCCGGTGACGGCGGCCGACGTGATCTCGACCTGGAAGGGGGCTTTCCAGAGGATGCCCAGGTCTTTCCCGTTGAGCCGCACGCGGGCGACGTCGCGCACTTCGCCGAGATCGAGGTAGACGTGGCGCTGGGGCGCGAGCAGGCTTTCATGCACTTCGATCGCCTTGTGGTAGGTGGCAATGCCGGAGAAGTACTTGATCCCGTCGTCGCTGTCGTCGGTCCAGGAATGAAGCGCAGCGAACTCAGCCTGGGCCGGTGCCCCCCAGTTTTCCGGGAAGCGAATCGTCCAGGGCCCCTCCACAACCTGGGGCTGGGGCAGCGTTGCTACCGATGCGCGCACCGTCTGCTGATCGGCGCTGTCCCGCTTCAGGACATAGTCTCCATTCGCCCAGGCGAGCACTTCAGCACTGTCCGGGCCAGCAGAAAGGATGGTGGCCGCGGGAATCGTCGCGGTTGATTGCGCGAGTCGCGTCGAGGTCAAGGGTGCGGCGGCGGGCTCGAACACGATGAACACGGAGCCGCCCGGCGGCAGGGAGAGCGGCAGGGTGGTGCGATCGTTTTCGGCCATATAGGAAAGCAAGGGCTGAACCTGGCCATCGTCGGGTTGCCAGGCGAACGGTGTCTTACCCGCGACCCGGAAATGCCCCGCGGCCGTCGCCCAGGTCTTCGTGGGATTCCGCACGAAATAGAGGTCCTTGTCGCCCGCGACGCGGTGGATGAAATCGAGGCCGGGATCGTCGCCCTCGGCGGTGTAGGCAAAATCTTCGACCACGCCAAACTTCTGCAGCACTTCGGTCGGGCTCACGCCCCAGTAGAGTCGCCCTGCGCCAAAGGAATGCTCTTTCACCGTGCGACCATCGCAGGGGCCCCACACCTCCGCAGCGAGGGCCTCCAAGTCCTTCGTGCGCGCTTCGAAATCCTTCAGGCCCGGCACGGTGGCGGGCCGGGGCCCGATCACTGTGACCCCTTCCTTGATCAGAAGCGCGATCTTCTTGAGGACCTCCAGCGGCATGTGACTCTGCTCGGGAAGCACAAGCACGCGATAACGCATGCCGCCCTTCAACACGATGCAACCCTCTTGGACGGACATGCGGTTCAGGATCACGTCGGAATTCACCACGTCATAGTCGTAGCCCTTGTCCAGCCCCGGCAGGAGCGGCTTCTCGGGCACGTCGTGGTAGGCGGGCCAGAAATTGGGTGCTTGATCGCCGTAGTAGTAGCAGACGTCCGCCACAAACTGGCCCTGCTGAAGCATGTAGCTGCAGCGGGCCATGTAGTCCATGAAAGGACGGGCCAGGGGCCACCAGGTGACGTTGGGGTTGATGTCCACGCCCGCGTGGTAGGCCCGACCGGGGAATCCAGCCTCCGGTGGCGTGTGGGAAAAGCCGTGGTAGGTGATGCGATTCAATCCTTCGCAGAAGGCGCGATCGAGGGCATACTTCAGAACGCCGGGGCCGTCTTTCCAGCGCCGCCAGGTGGTGAAGCTCTCCGCGTCCACATAGGGTTTGCCATAGATGTGGGCCGCGCTGGCAATTTCCTTGATGAGGAACATGTTGCGGTGGCGGATCCAGAATTCGCCCTGAGGAATGTCCACATTGCCGAGGGCCTTCAGGGCGTCCACCGGACAGGAATTCCAGATGGGCGGTCCGGGGCCGCCCGCCTCACCGCTGAGGGCGATGCCGTACTTGTCGAGGAGTTCATTGCCGGTGATGTAGTGGCTGAAGATCAGTTGCTCGCTGATGGCCTTGTGGTAATCGTAGAGAAATCGGTCGCTCAGTTCCCGGCCGCCTATCGTCCACCCCGCGAGTATGGGCAGCCAGGGCGTGGCGTCGTAGCCCGCCCAACGCTCGAAATCCGCCGCGAAATTATCAGACCACTGGATGCCCTCGGCCAGCTCCATACTCTCCACCGCCAGAAAGGCGAGGCCCAGCTCGGGCGCGTTCTGCGGTGTGATCCCGAGCTTATCCAGTATGTATTGGAAATGCATCCGCGTGGCGGCCGGATCGAGGAAGTCGATCAGGGGGCCCTTGGAATTCGGACTGGGCACAATGAGCTGCTGTCCGTTATTCAGGCAGACGAAGCGCAGCACCTGCCAGCGGCCCGCGGGCGCGGTCCACTCAAGGACGCCGTCCTTCACGCGGTCAGACAGCACGAGAACGGCACCGGGATCGGGAATGGACTTCTCCGGGTTATCCGGCACGGCGAGGACGGCGATCTCACGGCGGTAGATCGGTCGGCCCTCCGCGTCCACGGGGCAATGCTCCGGCAGCGGCGGCATGGGCAAGTCCACACGCAGCGGACCGGGGCCTTCCACGGTTACGGTGGTGACGTAGGCGTTCTTGCCCGCGAACTCCGGCGTGGCCCAGGGGCCCCCGGCGTTCCAGCCGCTCGACGTCAGCAGGCCAAACTCCAGCCCCAGGCGCTTCGCCTCTTTCAGCGAGTGGTGCATCGCGGCCACGGACTCCGGCCCGAGGAAAGGCGGGCCCGGCGGCACGAAACCATTCGGATTGCGGTGGGCGCCGGTGTCCCACATCTGGCCGCCGCCCATGCCCTTGTCCTTCATCTCCTCCAGATCGCGCGTAAGCTGGTCCAGCGTGACCGCGCCATTGATCCAGTCCCAGTAGGCCCGGGGCCGGGCGCGCAACGGCGGCTCCTGAAAAGCGGCGATGTCCAGCCCCTCCCCGGCCGCAGCCGCACCCTCCGCCGGAACGGGCGCCAACAACAACGCGGCCATCAGCATCAGCAAGGTAACATTCAGAACGCGCATGACGTGCATCCTCCCACCGGGCGGCCAGGGTTGACGGTGGCAACGCCCTGGATAAGAGTATCCTCGCGCGGGATGGGACAATCAAGCGTGGGCGATCATGATTAAAATCGGGGGACAGTCCTGCAGTCGCGTCGCCCGACTGGGTTGGCGCTACGGTTTCCGTTGCTCTCTCTTTGCCGGGCGTGCTTCGGGAACTGGACAGTCCCCTCGCGAGCGTTCGGGACCGTCCCGCAATTTCAAAATCGGGGGACAGTCCTACAGTCGCGTCGCCCGACCGGGTTGGCGCTACGGTTTCCGTCGCGGTGGCGTCGTCGGGCGTACTTCTGGGGCCGGACAGTCCCCTCGGGTCGGGCCGGGGCAAGGCCGCATTCTACTCAGGCGTCACGCTTTTCTGCGGGCCGTTCGGCGAAGTTTGTGATTGCGCTTCGGACAACTGCTCTGGTGTCATTTGTTTGGCAATCTCTTCTCTACGTTCCCCTGCCGATTCCCACCCGTGCGCCGTTGCCAGGTCATACCATTGGTAGGCGGCAACGAGATCTTTCGGCATGCCATCGCCCTTTCCGTAAATGACTCCGAGGCCAACCATCGCAAGACCATCCCCCTGGTCAGCGGCCATGCGGAACCAGATGGCCGCCTGTGGGATGTCCCTCGGCACACCCTCACAATCGGCGTAAATGCTCTCGCAGTCCACGTAAATCATACCTAGTCGGGTTTGCGCCTCCGCATTTCCCAGCTCGGCGGCCTTGCGAAACCAGACGACTGCCTGAACGATATCTATTGGGACGCCATGACCGTAAGCGTAGCTCTTGCCAAGAACGAATTGCGCCAGCGCGTTATCCTGCTCGGCGGCTTTGCGAAACCATAAGAACGCCTGCTCCAAATCCTCCGTCACACCGATTCCCTTGGCGTAGCGGTCGCAGAGTTGGAGCTGCGCGTCCGCATCTCCCTGTTCGGCCACCTTTCGGATTTCGGCAGTCTCTTGAGCCTCGGCGGCTTCTTGGGCGGCTTTCCTGACACGATTAACAGCCGGGGCGCAGTTGCAGTCCAAGATCAGGAGCAAGGGTATGAGAAAGAAAACTCCGTAACGCATCATCGTCATTCCCTCCTGCATGCGGTTGTTGACCGATTCAGTATACTCCGCGCTCATGGTGGAATACGAAGTCAGAAGATAGGGTAAATGGCTACTGAATTCGGTGGACACCCTCGCACTACTGTCTCTGTGGTGGCTCCCAATCCCGATTCGACCTGACCTCGCTAGCCGATCGCCGCTATGAGATCTCTGCGAAACGCGTCGAACGAAGGCATGTTTATGCGGATCGCGTCGATTTTTCCCTCGACCACGAGTTCGCACAGCAACTCGCGAGTTGGTTTCGTCCCGAGGACTTCCGCCAGCTCTTTCTTTAGCGGACGCATGGAGTGAGGACTCCCGGGCGCTCCTCCAGCGCCTCGCACTGCTCGTAAGGACGTTCTTTGAGCGCGCACAGGAGCCAGGCTTCGGACGTGGGCCTCGGTATCATGGCAACGCCACGCGCGAAACCCTCTTCCATGAATCCGGCATAAACGGCGTCCTTCTTCGCCCTCCAGAGGCTCTCGGGCGTCGATTGGCGATCATCATTGTCTTGGAATAAGATCGCAACTACATCGTCCTGGTTCTCCGCGGCCCACCGCGCCGCCAGCCGCGCTAGTGCCCGGGCGGAGCGCCGAAGGTTTTGCGTTTCCTGGGTACGATGACGACCTGGAAGCTTTGCACTCTTCCAGTTGTGTTTGTGACTATCGATTACCGCGTTCAATTCAGCACGGGCGATCAGGCCACAACACGCGTAGTCCAAGGGTGAATAGCCGTCCATCCCCTCGACGATTTGGCTGACCAGCACCATCATGGGCCCGGGCTGCAAATCATCCCCCCTGCAGATTTGGTCGGAAAATATGGGCGACCCACAATCAGTCGGGCCCTCGCCGCTGAAAAGAAAGAGCATCTAAGCCCCCATCGCCGCCGCGTTGAGTTCTTCCGTCAATGCCACAAGATCGGTATCGACAAAAGCCTCGCCAGGCCCCATGACGTCGAGCTTCTCGCTAATGGACGGGATTTCGAAAAATCGCTTGGCCTGGGTCAAGCCGTCATGCCCTTTGTAGAGGAACACGACACTTTCGCGGGCTAAATCGTCCTCCAGATAGTTGAGAATCATGGGGCTGTGGGTGGTAACAAGTACTTGCGGTCGAGCAGCGACGATTTTATCGATTAGCGCCGCGACCAACTCAGCATTGATGCCGTTCTCGATTTCATCAAACAACAGGAACGTGTGCTGGCTTCGCAGTTCGGAGAGAATTGCCACGAGCCTAAGAAACCCGTCATTGATGTGCCTTGAGCGTATAAGCTGGTGAGGTCTTGCGTCGTAGGCCTCGTGAATCACCAACTCTTTCCAGCCTCCTGGAAGATCCTGGGTGAATATATTCTGTAGTTGACCAAATTGAGGAAACGAATCCAATAGCGTGTTCTTTACATCCGTTCGATCTACCTCAGGCATGGAACCAAAGTACGACGCAAGATGTTCGCCGCTGTGCCCGATTGAATCACGAGCAGATCGGTCTCGCCGACGAAGATACTGGGGGGTAAGTGTGTCAAAAGTCCGAAGCCCCCGCATGAATGATTTGAGTTCCGCAATGTCGGGTGGAAGGCCGTCATCTCTTAAGATGCTCGTGATTGACCCAGAGTACGAAAGTTGGTCCAGCGGTATACCCAATATTTTTGACTCGGAATCGCCATGTCTCACCTCTTGAATTGTACCGTCGCTCTCGTCAATTTGAATTTTGGACGTACCGGTTTGAATTGTTTCCGGAAGGCATACTCTTGAGTCGAATTCATAGGAGCCAGACCACGACGCTCCATTTGAGAATTCGAGTCGGAACTCCACTGCACGAGTCCCTGATGAAGTAGCCTCTTCACCCGGTTCCCACTCCCGATCCTCGTACCATTTATCGACGTCCCCGGCGAGCACATGCGCGATAAAATCGAAAAATTGCAGTACTGTGGACTTCCCGCAGCCATTCAGCCCGATCAGGCAGGTGAAGGGGGAAAGTTCCAGTTCAAAGTCTGCAAGGGACTTGAATCCCTTGACGCTTACTTTCGTGATGTGCATGGCAACGCCTTTCCAGAGTTGTCTGGGCACTATTATGTCACAACCGGGTGATGGTGTCGCACGTCAAGTCTTTCAACCTGGCAGCCAAGCCGCTGGACGAAGGCCCGTTCGTGGCTCCTTATCGGCCTCCCTCACCACGGGACAGCCTCGCCCGTTGTAGTCCGCTTCACCCAAGCAGGTTAACGCTTGGAGCGAAGGGGCCGCTTTCCTCCCCGAGTGCGCCGGGGCGAGGCAGTCCCCAAAATTTGACCCGATCCGCCCCTGCCTTGTATCCTATTGGCTCCCAATTTCACGGTTTTCCCCCTTTTTTTGTATATGCGAGGCCCCCATGCATCCCTTCAGAACTCACACGTGCGGCGTATTGCGCAAGGAACAGGCTGGCGAGAAGGTTCGCCTTTCCGGCTGGGTCCACCGCAAGCGCGATCACGGCGGTGTTATTTTCATTGATCTCCGCGACCATTACGGGCTTACGCAAATCGTTATCAATCCGGACAGCCCCTGTTTTCCGGATGCGGAGCGTTCGCGGAATGAGAGCGTGCTGACGGTGACGGGCGAGGTGATCCTTCGCGCGCCGGAGGCAATCAACCCGAACATGGTTACGGGTGAGATCGAAATCATCGCCCGCGAGCTGATCGTGGAGTCGCTTTCGGACATTCTGCCGTTTCCCGTGAACCAGGAGCTGGATTCGCCGGAGGAAATGCGCCTGGAGCACCGCTTCCTGGATTTGCGCCGCGAGCGCCTGCACAGCAACATCCTGCTGCGCTCGAAGACGGCGGCGCTGGTGCGGAAGTACATGACGGACCATGGCTTCACGGAGTTTCACACGCCGATCCTGACGAGTTCGTCGCCAGAGGGCGCGCGGGACTATCTGGTGCCGAGCCGCCACTACCCCGGCCACTTTTACGCCCTCCCCCAGGCCCCCCAACAGTTCAAGCAGTTGCTGATGGTTTCGGGTTTTGACCGTTATTTCCAGATCGCGCCTTGTTTCCGCGATGAAGATTCCCGGGCGGACCGCAGCCCCGGCGAGTTTTATCAGATCGATATTGAGATGTCCTTCGTGACGCAGGACGAGATCTTCGCCCAGCTTGAAGGCCTCCTCTGCACGATCTTCAAGGAACTCTCGAACAAGAAGATCGTCTCCGAAGTTTTCCCGCGCATTCCCTTCCTGGAGTCGATGGAGAAGTACGGCAACGACAAGCCGGACATCCGCTTCGGCCTGGAGATGGTGGATTGCACGGATCTCTTCGGCGCGTGCGAGCTGAAGGTGTTCGCGAGCCAGGTGGAGACGGGCGGCGCGGTGAAGGTCATCAATGC
>JBHEKR010000274.1:0-4231 GCA_041859365.1 Candidatus Hydrogenedentales bacterium | reverse complement strand
ACTGCAAAGAAATTCATGCGCACACGCCATGAATCCGATCCACTCCGCATAGCGCGCCAGAATCGCTTTAAACAGGCGGCTGCGGTGGCCGATGGCTATCCCGTGACGTATGCAGAAGACATGACGATTTCAGAAGCTGGCGGGGAATACCAACTGCTGTTGTATCCCGGCACCTTCATTTACTTTGCCTTCCCGCCTGCGGATTCCGGCGGCATACCGGTATCCGAGATCCTTCCGCTCCCTGGCGATATTGAGCATGACATCATAATGCCGCGGGGCAATGTGGTCAGCGGCCGCGTGCTGCTGGGCGACGGCGCTCCCGCGCCGTCGGTCGCGGTCATCTTGTACAACGAGTACCTTGACTGGTTCGAGGGCGTCACGGACGAAAACGGCGACTATGCGATAGCCGTGCCGGACGGGTACTACATGTTTGGGGTCGAGGGGTATGCGGAAATAATGGAAGTTCCCGCTCCGGATGAGTTTGGAGTGGGCAATGTGGTTCCCGCCGCGGAGGTGGATGGCGACTTGACGCAAGACATCCAGCTTCCGCCGTTCTACACGCTCTCCGGGCAAACGATCGACCAATTCGACGAGCCCATTGAGAGTGTGAACCTGAACGGCTACGGCGGAACGGATGTACCCGGGCCGCCTCCAACCAATGATATCTGCGGCAGCGCCATTGAACTCTTCGTCGATCAGGCGGAGATTGGAAGCACCGAAAATTCGCTGACGGATATGTACGATGTGTGTTCATATGACAGCAGCGATGTCTGGTACTCCTTCACCCCGGAGGCCTCCGGACCATATTCGATTTCCACTTGCGGCGCGGAATTTGACACCGTGCTCACTGTCTTCATGGGAGACTGCCTGGAGCCGGTCTATGTCGCCTGCAACGACGAGAACATTTGCGCCCCGGGTTCGCTCGTCGAAACCGAACTCAGCGCCGGCGTCACGTATCTGATTCGCGTGGCGGGGTACTTCGGCGAAACAGGCGATTTCGAAGTGCTGGTGACGGAAGGTCTAACGGAGCCTCTCAGGAGCGGCGCAAAGGCAGCGTTCAACAAGGCGCGGCCAAACGTGTTCCGTGCCATAGGGAATGGAACGCAAGTGGTGCGGCGCAGCGCCATCCCGCGCTTCTTGCGGCCGGAAATCGTCGCAGACGAGCAGGTCTACATTTACGCGGAAAGCTCGGATGTGTCTGAACCGGATGGTGCTTACAACCTGACGCTCATGGATGGCAACTATTTCGTCGAGGCATTCTCGGACGACCCTGCGGTGGCTGGGACAGTTGTGGGACCTTTGCAAATGGAAGCTGACACGGAGACGGATATTCAGTTGTTCCGCGGCGAGCCCCCGGCCAACGACGAGTGCAGCAATGCAATGGAGCTGACGACGGATCTCATCCTGCTCGCGCAGAATATCTACGCGAGCGGAGACGAAATCACGACCTGCGGTGACTTGGATCTCGCCGATGTCTGGTTCCGCTGGACACCCGAGACCAGCGGTTCCGCCCAGATTTCCACCTGCACCTACGCGGACTTCGACACCACTTTGGCAGTGTTTAATGCCTGTGAAGGCACGCAAATTGTCTGCAACAATGACTACTGCGGGCTGTCCTCCCAGGTCTGTCTGGAAGTGCAGGCCGGAGTCGAATACTTCATCCGCGTTGCGGGCGTGGGATTCGCGCAGGGCGAATTCGAACTGCTAGCCACGATGGCTGATTGCGGTGGCGAAGGTGAAGGTGAAGGCGAGGGTGAAGGTGAAGGTGAAGGAGGGGAAGGAGAAGGGGAAGGGGAAGGAGAGGGTGAAGGTGAAGGCGAAGGCGAAGGCGAAGGCGAAGGCGAGGGTGAAGGTGAAGGTGAGGGTGAAGGCGAAGGCGAAGGGGAAGGCGAAGGTGAAGGTGAAGGCGAAGGTGAAGGCGAAGGCGAAGGCGAAGGCGAGGGTGAAGGTGAAGGCGAAGGCAAAGGCGAAGGCCAGGCCACGACACATTCAGCGGATCAGAATCTGGACAACGAGATCAGCCTCAGCGAGTTGCTGCGCGTGATCCAGTTCTACAATTCGACCCGGTATGGTTGCCAGGAGGGCACCGAAGACGGCTATGCCCCCAACATTACCAACGAAGACTGCACCCCGCATTCGAGCGACTACAACACGCAGAATTGGCGAATCACCTTGACCGAGCTGTTGCGACTGATTCAGTTCTACAACTCGGGTGGCTTCGGCGTCTGCGAAGGCAGTGAAGATGGCTTCTGCCCGACCATCATCTAGTTCCTAATCCGCTTGTTTCTGAATGGCCGGATCCCGTCGGGGTCCGGTCATTCGTCTTTCTGTGCGCATCGCTCAGCCCGGGGCTGCCCCACGCTGCCGGTGCAGACCACGATCCACCCAGGCGGCCATGCGGCCCGAGTCGAGCGCGTGTCCCAGGAAGTCCGCCATGTTTCGCGCCGCGACCTCCGGTTCCGCCAGCACCGCCGCGTGCGAGACCGGGAGCACGGCAATGTCCGGCCGCGCCGCTAGCCACGCGGTGACCCGGGCCTCGGTGTTTTCCCAGGCGGCCTGCAGCGTGGCATCCGCCGCTTGTGTGGTGTCTCCCGTTTCACCCAGCATGGCCGCCTGCGAGGCGAGGACCTCACTCAGCGCCCGCTTCACGTAGAGAATGCGGTACCGCTCGCCTTCGGGCAGGCTCGGCAGTAGAAATGAGATCACCTTCACGGCATGCCCCCGCGCGAGCGGCAACCAGGCATTGTCCTCCCGCAGCCGTTTCACCGGGGTGTACTCGAAGTAGCCGCGGGGATTGTGGGGGTCCGCGGCACGGTCACTGTCGGCCAGAATGGGCATTCCGCCTGCCGCAAGCATGCCCATGACCATCGAAGTGCCTGAGCGCGGCAACCCCGAGACAACGACAATTTCAGAGGATTGGTGCATAAGGCGTGGTGCTCCGTGTAACGCACGGGCATTTTCCGCCGCCCTCTTGGCGCGGGTGCCCGCCGATTCGTTATGATAGCGGCTGTGAGCCGGGGGGCGCATGCTGGCCCGCGCAAGGCCGGCGAACGCAAGAGGTTCCATGCACGAGATCGACGTTGAACCGCTGCTTCATGATTATTTTCCCCACGGCTTCGTGATTTCCTCGCGGGCGTGGCACCGCTTCAGCCTGGATACCGTGGAGGCCGAGGCCACCGGCGTGGGCGCCTCGCGGCGCGTCCGCGTCGCACGTGGCCTTGCCAACCACATTAATGCACAGCGTGACTTCCGGCGTCCGGACGTCGCGCCCGCGCACGCAGGCGAGATTCACGGCCTGGGTCTGCTGACGGATGTCTTCCGCCACATCATCCTACGGTATGCCGCCCAGGACAACCCTGGCGCTTTAGTGAAGGGACCCGCCTGGGTGCGGGAGCAGGCCGGCCCCGACGTCGCGGAGCGCCCCTTGCCTGCGTTTTGCTGGCTCTATCCGCCGACGAAGGTCCGGGTGGGGGAGACGCCGCAAGACCGCTATCTCGACGAGCACGCGGGGACTTTCTCCCACCGTGAACTGGTCGTGCGAGAACTGTTGCTCCTGCACCTGAGCATGATCAATCCCGCGGCCCGTCCCTACCGCGATCTATTCGACGACACCGAGTTGCGTCAAAGCGCGCCCTATCCCGCCTTCGTGGAAGCGCTCACGACCTGGCTGCGCGGGCAGGACGACTTCGGGGACAGCGGCATGTCCCTGATCGACTTCCTGCTGGCGCCGCTCATGGCCGCACCGCAGTCGCTCCTGGCGCAGTTGGAGTTCGTGCGGGTCCGATGGCGGCATTGGCTGCCGGAGGCGCTGCTGGAACAGGTCATGGTGGCGCAGGGCGTGCTGCAAGAGGCGCAACGGATGCGTGGCTTTGGGCCGGGCCCCAGCGAGGCGCTTACCTTTCGCGCGGGGCAGGCCGGCTACGACGAGCCCGAGGCCTTCAGCATTGACCGCGAGTGGATGCCGAACCTGGTCTTGCTCGCGAAGACCGTCTACGTTTGGCTCGATCAGCTCTCGCGCGCCTACGGGCGGCCGATTCACCGCCTGGACCAGGTGCCCGACGAGGAGCTCGACACCCTGGGCCGGCGCGGATTCACCGGCCTGTGGCTCATTGGGCTGTGGGAGCGCTCCGACGCCTCGCGCGCCATCAAGGTGCGCATGGGCAACGCCGAGGCCGCGGCCTCCGCGTATTCGTTGTACGACTACGCCATCGCGCACGACCTCGGAGGCTAC
>JBHEKR010000409.1:0-22467 GCA_041859365.1 Candidatus Hydrogenedentales bacterium | reverse complement strand
AAAGAGTTTCAGAGGCTGGTGCGTGGACAACGAAAGGTTGTTCATCGCGACCAGCAAGTGCCTGTCGTGCGGAAGGGCAACTTCGGGTGCCACCCACAAACGGGGCGGCTTCGCCGCAGGAAGCTTGTGGGTGATGGGACTTCGGCATTGAAGAAACAATTAGTCATCGAATCGAGATTAGCCTCCAAACCCTCCTGCGATAAACTCTCCACAGGTGAAGTCACTGCCCCCACAAAGTTCCCCCGCTTCGCTCCTCCCTTTGAGGGTGGCGCCCGTCGTGCCCGTCGGAGTGCGTCAGTCCCCCGGTTTCAGCCGCCGTTGCGCCTCCCGCAGCAGCTCCCTGATCGATGAGTCCAAGATCTTCGTCATCAGCGAGCGGTTTGTCGCCCGCACCCGTGGGGCCAGTCCCGCAGACTTCTTTCCCGCTTTCACCTCGAAGCTGAGGTCGATGCCGTTGGCCTTGTAAAAGGCGTTCAGCGTGGGTATCAGCAGGCCATTGGTGTAGGCGAAGGAATCGTGCCTGGGGTTTTCGAAGACGTTATTGCCGCCGTGGACGCGATAGGCTCCCCAGCATTCGTTGGTGGAGGCGATGGGCCCGAAGCAGAGGGTGGTGCGGGTGAGGAAGCCATCGGCGCAGACGCGAAAGGCGTCGGGAATCGGCATTACGCTTTCCAGCGCGTGGCGGGAGAAGCCGAGACCGGTGGTGGGTACGAAATAGGGGAAGTGGCGCGTCCGCTTTGTGTAATTGAAAAGGTCACCGGTCTGAACGAGATCGCGGAACTTTTCGTCGGTCACGAGACCGTCCACCAGCTTGAATAGATTGTGCTGATAAATGGCGCAATCTGAATTGGCTTCAACCAGGCGGGCGAGTTTTGAAAGCTTATCGGGAAACCACAGGTCGTCGCTGTCAATAAAGCAGATGATGTCGCCGCTCGCCATGCGGAATCCGTCGTTGAAACCGGCGGCCTGGCCCTCGTTCGTGACCTTGAAGAGAGGGCGGATGCGCTCGGGAAATTGTTCGGAGACACGTCGGATAATTTCTGGGGAGCTGTCTGTGGAGGCGTCATCCACCACAATGAACTCGAAGGAATCAAGGTCTTGCCGTGCGACGGAGAGGAGGGCTTCTTCGAGAAATTCTGCACCGTTATAGTTGGAAAGAATGACGGAAAACACGGGGTGCCCATTTGCAGTTGAGTTCTTGCGGTGACGCGGTCTGGTCGCCCCAGATATCCAGCGTGCGTAATTCCAGCGACGCGGCGCCGGCCTGCGCAAGTCTACGTGGCGGGGGACTTTCCATTCCACTTCTGATTGCGGCGATTCAGGCGGGAAGGCGTGGGCCCGAATGTTTTCGACGAGAGCCGGCGCGGTAGCCCCGGGGCGAAGGGCAATGGCGCAGTGAATCCGCACGGTGATCGGGCTGTGGGGCAGGTCGATTTCGTGCCTGAGTGTCGCCCAGGCCCCGTGGCCCGGGTGTACTGCGCTGTAGGATTTTCGCTTGCCATTGGCGGTGAATTGGACATGGAGCGCCAATGCGTGGGGATCGATACAGCACGCATCCATACTGATGGACAGGCGCGCACCGGCGAGTTCTGGCGGTGCCTCAAGATGCTGCTCGATACCCGTAGCATTCCTGCCTTCACCGGGGTATATTTTTGCGGAGGTCCCGTGCATGCGTGATTCGCTTGACGGCTCCAGGCGTGTACTTTCGAGGAGCAGCCAGTGCGCGGGCTGTAGTCCGTTCCACGAGGCGAAGTCGCCGTTTTTCAGCAGGGCGATGGGCGTTTCCGGTCGCCATCCGGCCCAGGCGGTCTGGTCGATATAGTGGAAGAAGACATCACGCGCGGGATGGGTGTTGTCTCCGTGCCAGGGTTTGGAGCGGGCGGAGAAGTGGATGGCTTTTGGATGTTCCGTGATGGCCTTGTAGTCGGCTTCGTTGAAGGGGCTTTCCCGCCAGGTTGGATAGCGAAAGATATGGGGGATCTGATTCCAGGGTAGATCGAGCTCGCCCCAGTCCCTGTGGAGGATGGCATTGAGGCCATCCTGGTCCCACCAGCGCACGTGATCGGGGTGATCGCGAAGGTACTCGATGATTCGGCGCGCGGCATCGGTGGCGCGCCATTGAGCCAGATTCAGCAGGAGCAGTCCCGCGTTGAAATACTTGGTGCAAGGGGGGATGCCGAGGGCCTTGTAGTTACCGAGGGCCTCCACTGCGGAGAGATAGGGGCGGCAGGCCGCGAAGTTGACCAGCGCCGCTTCGCTGCACATCCAGGGCGCGGTCATATCCTGCACGGCGAGCAAATGATGAGAGCCCGGGTTCCGATTCCAGATCTCGCCCAGATCGCCCAGAACGATAATGTCGCAGTCGAGGTAGATGGCCTTTTGGTGGCGGGCAGGCAAAAGATCGGGGATGAGCAGTCGGCTGTAGGTAAGGAGGTTTACGTGCCCCGTGATCTTCATGCGCTGCAGGGTGGCGAATTCGGGCTGCAGGAAGTGGACGAGCAGTCGCGGGGAACGCCACGATTCGAGTAGTCGTGATCGGAGTTTCTCGCCGAGCCCACCGTCAATGATATAGACCACCACGGGGCGATCCTGCGTCAGGTTGCACAGGACCGATTTCACCATGGCGGCCAGGGGCATGGCGAAGTTTTCGTCGGCAGCGGCCACGAGCACGATGGCTTCGGGGCTGTCGAACGCAATCGGAATCGTGTCCTGGGACGAAGGGGCCTCCTTGACGAGGCGGGAGGCCACGCGCGACATCAGTGAGGGGGGGCGCGAAGCCGTCTCGGGCAAGTCGAGTCCTTCGATGATCGGGCGTCGTTCTGATGTGCGTGATTCGGGCCAGGTCCGCAGGGGCGCAGCCATCGTGGCGTCGAGCAGGCGGACGAATTTCTCTGCGTAGAGGTCTATCGCAAAAGGCCGAGTGGCCGCATGAGCCGCGCGTCCCAGGGTCTCGAGGTATGCTCTGTCTTCCGCAAGTTCACAGAGGATTTTGGCCATGGCGCTCATATCGCCCACGGGGACGACGAAACCGTTGACTCCGTGCTCGATAATGCCGACCAGGCCGCTTTCGGTTTGTGTCACCACGGGGACGGCGCCCTGGGCCATGGATTCGAGCATGCTGTTGCTCGTGCCTTCGAAGTCAGAAGTCTGAATGAACACGTCGTGCTCACGCCAGAGGGCCTTCATGACCGAAGGGGCCACTTTGCCGACGAAGCGCACGCGTCCACCATGATCGAGGTGGGCCATGGCGCTCTTCAGCTCGCCAAGCTGGCGGCCCTGGCCCACGATATCGAATACGAAGTCACATTTTCCCAGCAGCAATTTCTCCACGAGGGGAACAAAGTCGAGGACGCGCTTCTGCGGTTGAACAATGCGCCCGCCGTAGATCAGGCGCACGGGCGCAGTGGAATAGGTTCGTTCGAGGGATGGGGGTACGGCGATGCCGGTGGGCATCGTGGCGATGTCGTGGCTGCGATGGGGAATCCGCTGGACAAGTTTCCCCGCACATTCAGGGCTCACCGCCGCGAACTGCGCGATGAGGGGCTCGTACCACGCGAGGGGATTATAGTATTCCGGTTCAGAATCCGCGCGACAGAAGCCGATGCAGCGGAGGTCGACGCCCTCGTCGATCAAAGAGGCACATACGTCGAATACGGGCCAGATGAAGTTGGGGAGCACGATGGCGGGGGCCAGCTCGCGGAGGAGGGTCCGCATATCGGCCTGGCTGGGCAAGGTGTGATCGAAGTGGCCGATGTTGTTGCCGGTTGCGCGAGCGTTGATCAGAATGATGCGGTAGCGCGGGTGCGCTTTCAGAACGTCGCGCAGACGAAAGGACCAGGCTGTAACCCCGGAGATGCCATCCAGCCCCACAATGATCACGGGGATGGGTTGGTCGGATTTCGGGGTGGGCATCACCTGTCAGGCGCTCCTTGGCGGTTGGTCTGGTGCGAGACAGTATAGCAGGCAGTGAGCAGGCGGCGTCCCATGCCTTTGTCCGTTAAGTCCTTCGGGTCCTCAGGTCCTGAAATGGAAAAAGCGCTCTGTGTCGGTGCACAGAGCGCTTTTCAAAATATGGTAGGCCCAACGGGATTTGAACCCGTGTCGCCGCCGTGAAAGGGCGGTGTCCTAGACCAGGCTAGACGATGGGCCCGCAATGGGTAGCGGTAAAATGCTGGCACATGTCAGCAGGGAAGTGCGTAACACTTGGCTGCCAGCAAAGGAAGGAAAGTATAGCAAGTGGTCGAGGCGCAAGTCAAACAAACCGGCGAATTTTTTGCGCAATTGCTTCACTTCCCGACCAGACTCAACTCCGTGCGGTGGCGACCGTGGCGAGATCTTCGGCCAAGTCGGTCTTCAGCCGTTCCACGGTGATGTGGGAGCCGCTGGGGTCTTCGTCCAGCAGCAATCCGCGGAGTTTGCAACCGAAAGCACCGATCCACTGCTGGGCCCGGGCGTAGCCGAGGAGCCGGTCGAAGAAATCCGCATCGAGGCGGGGGCAGGGCAGGGTCCCGCCGAGGGCCTGGTCGGTATTGGTGCGGTCAAAGATCGGCTCGTCGAGCAAGTAGTAGCGATACAGCGCAAGGGAGGCGTTGGCCACCTGCTCCGCACGGGTAATGTCGCCATCGAGCTTCGGCTGGAAGCCCATCTGGCTGCCCATGGGGCTCAGCGTGCGCGTAGCCCAGTGGTTCAACTCGCGCAGTTTGCAGGGATTCGGGTTCGTCAGGTGGTAGGTGCGGCCTGAAGCGCCTTCACGATCAACGATGGTCCAGAGCGCCTCGGCAACCCAGTCCACGGGAATCAGGTTCAAGGTCGACTCGGGGTTGCCCTGAAGGCGAAGGCTCTCGCCCGCCGGCAACTGGCCGCGCTCGATGACGTCCACCATGCGGAGGATGCTGTAGAAATTGTGGAACTGGCTGATGAGACCGTCGCGGGAAGCGCCGACGATGATGGAAGGGCGGAATACCGCGCCGCGGATGGTCTTCTCGGCAAGGGCGTCGACGAAAATCTGCTCGGCCTCGCGCTTGGTGCGTTCGTAGGTATTCTTGCAGGGCGTGTCGAGAAGTTCATGCTCCATGACCCGACCCTCGTGCATGCCGGCCACGTAGGCGGTGCTAACGTGATAGAGGGGGATGTCGGTGCCTTCCAGCAACTCCATCATATGGCGGAGTCCGTCCACGTTCGCGGACTGGAGCTCGAAGTCTTTCTTGGGATTAAAGCTGATGCTGGCCGCGCAATGAATGACCAGGCTCAGGGACTTGCGGAGCATGCCGCGCTGGGCTTCGTTCAGACCCAGATTGGGCTGACAGGTGTCGCCCTGGAGTATGGTGATTTCGTCCAGACGGTCACCGGCGCCGGGAAGAGCCAGCACGGCGGCCAGACGCTGGCGCGCCTGCTCCATCGTGGCGTCGCGCATCAATACCACCGGAGAAAAGCCCCGCTCAAGGGCCTTGGCCAGCACCCAGCTTCCCATGATACCGGTGCCGCCGGTGATAAGAATCGACTGCTTCTCCATACAACTCCTTTCACATACAATACTTTGTACGTTACGTAATTTGGTGGTACTGCCGCGCCAGAAGAACTTTATGGGGCGGCTCGTAGTAGGTCTTCCCTGCACTATACCGCCGAAGTGGAGTCAGTGTTACACCGGAACAACCCGCCCTGTGCGGCGGTACGGTCGGCAACGCGTTTGCCCTTTAGAACAAAACGCGCCCCGAGATAGAAACACCTCTCCTGCGACGGGAATAGTGTAACAGATTGAAACATCAAAATCTATAGATTTTGATGTTTCGCTTCCGTCGAAAAAGTACGTAAAAATGTATCGGGCTCCGGTGCGTCGCCGCTGGTTTAGCTTTTTGGGCCGGTGGTACAATAAGGCAGGTTAGCATCCACCCTCAGAAGGGCAGTACCGGCCATGCGAAGTCTCTTTGCCAAGCTCAAAAAACAACTGCGAAAAAACTTCTCGGAAGAGGAGTTGGAAGTCGTCCGCCTGGCCTATCGGGTGGCCGATGAGGCGCACCACGGTCAGAAGCGTCTTTCCGGCGAGCCCTACATCATCCACAGCCTCTCGGTGGCCCAGAATCTGGCCGCCATCGGACTTGACCCGGTCACGTGTGCGGCGGGCCTGCTGCATGATGTCGTGGAAGACACCCCGATCGGCAGTGCCGATCTCCAGGCGCAGTTCGGCGATGAGATTACCCGTCTGGTCGAGGGCGTCACCAAGATAAGCGGGCTGCACCTGCCCACTGATCGCAAGGTCACCCATGAGGTAAAGCAGGCGCAGAATATCCGCAAGATGCTGGTGGCGACGGCGAACGACGTCCGAGTTATCCTGATCAAGTTGGCGGACCGGCTGCACAACGTCCGCACGCTGGAGCACTTGCCCAAGGAAAAGCGGATGCGGATCGCCCGGGAGACCCTGGAGATTTATGCGCCGATGGCGCACCGTCTCGGTATCTCCCAATGGAAGTGGGAGCTGGAGGATCATTCTTTTCATCACCTGATGCCGGAAGAGTACAAAGCCATCGCCCAGCAAGTGGCGATGAAGCGCCGGGCGCGGGAGGCGGAACTTTATGATGTGATTCGCGAGCTGGAGGTGCGGCTGAAGGAGGCGGAGGTTACCGCGCGCGTGATCGGGCGTCCGAAGCACTTGTACAGCATCTACCAGAAGATGGTGCAGCAGGGCAAAGACTTTCACGAGGTCATGGACATCCAGGCGGTGCGAATCATCACTCAGACCGAGGCGGGGTGTTACAACGCTCTCGGTGTGGTGCACAGCCTGTGGACGCCCATTCCCGGCCGGATGAAAGACTACATTGCCATGCCCAAGCTCAACATGTATCAGGCCATCCACACAACGGTCATGGGCGTGAGCGCGCTACCGCTGGAGATCCAGATTCGCTCCGAAGAAATGGACAAGATGGCGCGGGAGGGCATCGCGGCCCACTGGATCTACAAGGAAGGCGAAAAAAACCGGGATACCCGCCTCGACCACCAACTGACCTGGCTGCGCCAGATGTACAGTTGGGTCAAGGATGCGCATGCGCCCGAAGAACTTATGGACAGCATGCGCCGCGACTTTGGGCCCTCCCACACCTACGTATTCACACCGAAGGGTGAAGTGATGGAGCTGCCGCCTGGCGCGACCCCGCTGGACTACGCCTATCTCATCCACTCCGACGTGGGTCATCAGTGCATTGGCGCGCGGGTGAACGGGCGTATGGTGCCGCTGCGCTATCACCTGCAGACGGGCGATGTGGTGGAGGTGTTGACTTCTAAGAGCCAGACGCCTCACCTGGACTGGGTGGATATTGTGGTGACGGGCCGTGCGCGCACGCGTATTCGCCAGCGGCTGCGCGAGCTGGGCGCCTTGGCGCCGATGGACGATCCCATGCACCACCCGCACCACGAAGAGGCCGCGCCCGCGCCGCCTCCGCGGCCGAAGGTGAAGCCGCAGGCGGTGCGCGAGGTGGACGACCTGACCCGCCAGAACCTGGTTCGGATCGAGGGGGACAAGGGACTTACCGTCCAGTTCGCCAAGTGCTGCAATCCCATGCCGGGTCATGCGCTCATCGGGTATATCACCAAGAGCACGGGGCTTACGGTGCACCGCGCGGACTGCAAGAGTTTCGCGAAGTCCAACCGCGATGCGGCCCGGGTGATTGAGGCGTCGTGGGAGGGTGAGGGGCTGTATGAGACGCGGATCCGCGTGACCATCGGCCAGCGACCCAACGTGCTTTCGGATCTGACGAATGCGCTGCGGCCCATCAATATCGACATCCTCCGGGCGGACTACCGCCTGACCGAGCCGGGCGTGGGCTGCTTTGAATTTATCGTGGAGACCTCGGGCAAGAGTGCAGTGAACCGTATTGTCCGCACCCTGAACACAGTCAGCGGTGTCGTCGCGGTGCACGCGGAGCCTGTGGAATCGGAGCGGGGCAAGCCCCTCTCCCTGGCGGTAGCGGGCTAGCATGAACGACTTCAAGCTTGCAGCGGAATTTGCGCCCGCCGGTGATCAGCCCGCCGCTATTGACGAACTCGTGCGGGGCCTGGAAGAGGGCTTGGCCCATCAGGTGCTGCTCGGAGTGACCGGCTCCGGCAAGACCTTCACTGTGGCCAACGTGATTGCTCGGACTCAGCGGCCGGCCCTGATCCTGGCGCACAACAAGATTCTTGCGGCCCAGCTCTACGGCGAGTTCAAGGCGCTTTTTCCCGAGAACGCCGTCGAGTATTTCGTCAGCTACTACGACTACTACCAGCCCGAAGCGTATGTGCCTTCCAGCGACACGTTCATCGAGAAGGATTCGTCGGTCAACGACGAAATCGACAAAATGCGCCATGCCGCCACGCGCTCGCTCCTCAGTCGGCGGGACTGTATTATCGTGGCCAGTGTATCGTGCATTTACGGAATCGGCTCGCCCGAGGTCTATGGCGCCATGCGCGTGGAGCTCGAGCCGGGGCGGACGATAGATCGGGACGATCTCATCGCCGGCCTGGTGGAGATGCAGTACCAGCGCAACGATGTTGATTTTCACCGCGGCACCTTCCGCGTCCGGGGCGATGTGGTGGATATTTTTCCGGCTTACGAAGTGGATCGGGCGGTTCGGGTGGAGTTTTTTGGCGACGAGATCGAGAATCTCGTGGAAATCGATCCGCTGCGCGGCAATGTGCTTCGAAAACTCCGGCGGACCGAGATCTACCCGAAAACACACTACGCCACCACACGGGCCGCGCTGGAAAAGGCAATAGAGGGCATCGAGCAGGAACTGGACGAGCGCCTGATCCAGTTGAACAATGCGAATGAGATTCTCTACGCCCAGCGGCTCGAACAGCGCACGCGCTATGACCTGGAAATGCTCAAAGAGATTGGCTTCTGTTCCGGTATCGAAAACTACTCGCGCCACCTCGATGGCCGCCAGCCGGGCGAGCCGCCCTATACGCTCATGAGCTACTTTCCCGACGACTACCTCCTGATCATCGACGAGAGCCACATTTCCGTGCCCCAGGTGGGCGCCATGTTCAAGGGGGATCGTTCCCGCAAGGACAAGCTGGTCGACTACGGCTTCCGCCTGCCCTGCGCCAGGGACAACCGACCGCTGATGTTCGACGAATTCGAGGACCGGATGGGCCAGACGATTTATGTGAGCGCCACGCCCGGGAAATACGAGCTGGAGAAGACGGAGGGCGTCATTATCGAGCAGGTGGTGCGTCCGACGGGCCTGATTGATCCCGAGGTGGAAGTGCGGCCCGCGACCAACCAGGTGGACGACCTCCTGGGGGAGGTGCGCATCCGTGCGGAGCGGGGCGAGCGCGTGCTGGTTACCACGTTGACGAAGCGCATGGCGGAGGACCTGACCAGTTACTTCAACGATTTGAATGTGCGTGTTCGCTACATGCACAGCGACGTGGAGACTCTGGAGCGCATCGAGCTGATTCGGCAACTGCGCCAGGGCGAGTACGATGTGCTGGTGGGTATCAATCTGCTGCGCGAGGGCCTCGATATTCCGGAGGTCTCCCTCGTTGCCGTGCTTGATGCGGACAAAGAGGGATTTTTGCGATCGGAAACGAGCCTGATCCAGACCTGTGGCCGGGCGGCGCGCAATCTGGAGGGGCGGGTCATCCTCTATGCCGATACCATGACCGGATCGATGACGCGGGCCATGGAGGAGATGGATCGGCGCCGTGTGAAGCAGCGGGCGCATAACCAGAAGCACGGTATTACGCCGGAGTCCATTCGAAAAGCCATTCCGGACTTGCTCAATACCCTGTATCAGCGGGAGCAGCGCGATACGCCCAAAGCGGCGGAAGAGCCGGATCTTTATGTGGCCGCGCGCGATATAGACAAAACTATCAAGAAGCTGGAGAAGTCCATGAAGGACGCGGCCGCCAAAATGGACTTTGAAAAGGCGGCGGAGTTTCGCGATCGCATGCTGGCCCTGGAGCGTCGCCAGATCGAAGAAGGGCTTTAGGGGCGGGGACGGGGACTGCATACGCCGGGCGCGTGATCAAGGGGGGGCGAGTCACCGATCCCGGTGGAGGCTGTCCCCATGGAGAAACATTTGCTGGGTGCTTCTCGTTTTTGGGGGTTACGTTTCTTCAGGGGGACAGTTTCCGATTGGGGCCACGGCACCGCTCCACACGTGGGACGTGTGCCAATCGGCAACAGTCCCCGGGACCGAATTGCCTTGCAAAAAAACCCCCCAATACGCTAATTTTGTAGGTGGGTGTTGGAGGGAGGCGGCGAGGATGGGAAGATGGGCGAACGCAGGCATACGGTCACGCTACAGGCCCTGGCGAACTACGAGCAGCAGTTCAAGGCGCTACATAAAGACTGGCACTACCTTTACAAACTGGTAGAGGCCTATATGCGCCCCCATGCCGAGCGCGAACTGCTCGAAGTGGACCTGCTCCGAATCAAAGGGCGCATCTCGTGCGACTATCCCGTGCTGGCCGAATGGCGCAGTGGGGGCTACGGTGCGCCCGCCGGTATTTCCACCCTCTTCTCCGAAAGTACAACACTCAAGACCCTGACCGAGGGGATGCGGGAAGGCGGGGGACGCGCCTGGGACGAGTGGCAGTTGGTGGATGAAGCCCTGGGGCGTGTCCGGCAGACATTAATCACGGCGCGGGAGAAGGCGCGGCCCGGCAAGCCCGTCGCCCTGCCGGGCGAATTGTTCGCGGCCCACACCTCCGCCCAGGAGATTGACCACTACGAGAGCCAGTTCGTGGCCTTTCAGGCGGACTGGCGCCGTCTCTTCGAACTTGCCGAAGCTTATGCCCGGCCGGGCGCCGACCAGCGCGCATTGGAATTGGAGCTGATCCAGCTCAAGGGGAAAATCTCCTGCAACTATCCCACCCTGCCACGGTGGTTTGGCGGGCGTGATGAGTGTTCGAGCGGCATTGGCAAGATTCTCACCAATGGGGCTTCGCTGGAGAGTCTGGCGCAGGGCGTGCGGGAAGGAGGCCGGATCTGTCGCGATTGGCTCGCGGTGGATCAGTCGCTGGGCAACGTCCGACAGCAATTGGAAGGCGCCCGTGAGCAGATTCGCCGGGGAAAACCCGTGAGCATCACAGACAATTTCTTTGTTCCACCCCACAAACGGCCCTACAACTGGAAAAAAATCATCATACGCGGAACCGTGATTTGCACCGTGCTTATGATCCTGGGCGGGGCGTGGATCGCGCGGAACTTCTTTGGGATCGGCGCGCCGGAGGCGGGCGCGGGCATCGTGGAGATGGCGTCTATGGAGGATCGGGAGAAGGTGGTGACGATTTTGGCGGTGATGAATGAGTCGTTCGTTCGTGGTGATCTGGACATGTTCATGACGACAATCGCGAGCGACTTTTCCGATGATGCGGGTAATGGGCGGCGGGCGCTTCGTGCGGTGCTTCAGACCTTTCACACAGCGGGAAACTTTCAGCAGGCCTGGGTGGACTGGAGCCGGACGGAGATCGTGAAGAGCGGGGAGTGGCTCTATGCGAGCCCGGTGGTTATTCGCTCGCATGCGGAGGGGGAAGAGGACCTCTTCATTCGCCTGGGCTTCAAGGACTACCGTGGCCGCTGGCTGATCGCGTCGGGCGAGGGCTATAACTGAGTTTGACCGTTCGGGCAAAAAAGAGGCCGCGACCGAACGGGGTCGCGGCCTTCGGATGAATCAGGCTCAGAAATAGCGCAGGTACATGTAAACGCTGGAAATCAGCACGGTAATAATCATGATGGGGAAGCCGGCCTTGGTGAACTCCATAAACGTGATGTTGGCGTTGTTACGCATACCAATCTGGGCGATCACCACGTTGGCCGAGGCGCCGATGAGGGTTCCGTTTCCGCCCAGGCAGGCCCCAAGGGCAAGGGACCAGTAGAGGGGAGCCTCGATGGTGGTGTGGACCAGATCGGGATTATCGGCCAGGCCCATCTGCGCGGCGAAGACCGGCACCATGGTCTTAATCAGGGGGATCATCGCGATCACCAGGGGGATGTTGTCCACAATCGCCGATGCAATGGCGCTTACCCAAAGGATGACCATGACTGTCAGCAGGAGATTGCCCTGTGTGGCGTGAATGAGCATTTCGCCCGATTTCTCGAAGAGCTTATTGTGCTCCAGGGCGCTGATGAGCATGAACAGTCCGATGAAGAACAGGATGGTGGCCCACTCGACCTTGTGAAGGGCGGTGTGGATATCCACCTTGCACACGATCATCATGACCACCGAACCGGCGAGGGCTACGATGCCCGGCTCGAAGCCGGTGAGGCGGCTGGTGAAGAAACCCAGGAGGATCAGGGCCAGAACACCGCCGCACTTCTTGAGGAGGACCGGGTCGAGTATGGCGAGCTCAGGCTGCGCCATCATGACCCGGCGGCGCGCTTCTTCCGTCGTGTCAAGAGATGCACCCATGCGGAAGCGAACAAGCGCCAGGCAGACCAGCGTCATCACCAGCACCACCGGTCCCAGGTTGAAGAGAAAGTCATTGAAGCTGAGGACGGTGGCGGAGCCGATGATAATGTTGGGCGGGTCGCCGATGAGGGTGCCGGTGCCGCCGATGTTGGAGAAGATGGCGAGCATCACCAGAACCGGAACAGTCCGGATTTCCAGCAACTGTGTGATCAGGATGGTGATCGGGGCGATCAGGATGACGGTAGTCACGTTGTCCAGCACGGCCGATAGAAATGCGGTAACCAGAAGGAATTGAACGACGATGACCTTGGCGTTGCCCTTGGCTCGCTGGGCGATGGCGATGGCGAGCCATTCCAGGAAGCCGGTCTCCGCGAGGATACTCATGACGATCATCATGCCGATAAGCAGGAAGATGACGTTCAGGTCCACGCTTTTTACCGCTTCGTGGTAGGGCACGAGGTGGAGCAGGATCACGGCGCCCGCGCCGAGGAGCGCGGCCGCGGTCTTGTCCACGATGTCAAAGGCGATGAGGGCGTAGATGACGAGGAAGATTCCCAGGGAGAGAATCATGGGGGAGGCGAGGAGCGAAAGCATGATAGTCGGACCCTAATAGTTGAGAACGCGGTTCAGAACCGCGATACGATCAATAATGCCGCACAGGATGCCATCGCGCACCACGAATACCTTTGGACGCCGGTGTACGGAGAGCTCGAAGATGACCTCGAGCATGGTTGCGTCTTCGGGCAGCGCCGAGAAGTCGCGGGTCATGATGTCGCCCGCCGTGGCCGTCTTCATGGACTTGAAGTAGTTTTCAAAGGGATCGAACTTCTTGATGAAGGCCACGCTTTTCAATTGCCCGAAAAATTCCGGAAGTCCGGAGCGGAAGAGCTGGTCGCAAGTGACCATGCCGACCACGCGCCCATCCTGGTCGACCACGCTGGTCGCTTCCAGATTGTGCTCGGCCAGCAGTCGCGTCACTTCCGTGAGGGGTGTTTCCGGATAGATGGTGTAAAAGGGTTTGCGCATGATGCTGCGCGCCAGAAGGGAATGTTCCTCGCCCGTGTCCAGATCCCTGAGAAGGGCGTGCAGGGCCGCGCCATCCTCCGCCGCCTCCACCTTTGCGCGCAGGGTGTCGTCCACCATGATGGCGGCCACTTCCGCCATGACCTTGAGGGCCATGGATGGATCGTCCAGCGGCGCCAGCAGGAGGCACACAATGCGAACGGGCTCGTGGTCAATGGCGCCAAAATCGATGCCCTTGCTCAGGGTGGCCAGGCAGGCCACGGGTTTCGCCAGGCCCTCGATTCGAGCGTGGGGCAGCGCGCAGGCTTGGCCCAGGGCAGAGGTGCGCCGCTGTTCCTGGTCTGACACGGCCCGGTAGATGGCATCCTTGCTCAGGACTTCGCCGTTGGCCACCGGCATCGCCAGCGCAACCAATCCGGATAGCTCCTCGATGAGCGCCCATTTGTCGTGGGCCTCCACATGGACGTGAATTAAACCCGATGAAAGCATTTTGGGCAGATACATCATGGGGGCTACACCTCAGGGGGCCTCCGCGGAGGTCGATCCAGTGGTAAAGTGCGGTAAAAGTCATGGGGGCGTTTGGCAAAAATCCCCTCCCGTGTGAGAGTGTATCCCTGTGGCACCGCGTTCGTCAAACTTGGGAAAGACCACAGCTCGGAAAAAGCGCGCGGCGCGTCGGCAACCGGGCGTGATCGCGCCCCAAGGTTGACGCATCCCCTGGCAATACCGTAACCTCCAGATGCCTGTTGGCGGACCCACCCGGATGCCCGGCAACAATCCCCACACGACGGAACAGGGCTGGAATAGAGACGATGGCAAATTTTCTGGTAACCGGCGGAGCGGGCTTTGTCGGTTCCAATATTGTGGGTGCGCTTGTTGAACGGGGAGACGCCGTGCGTGTCGTGGACAACCTGTCCACCGGTCGACGTGAAAACATGACGGATTGGCTTGACCGGGTGGAGTTCTTGGAGGGCGACCTGCGGGATCCCGCCGTGTGCATGCAAGTTTCCCGCGACATGGACTATGTGCTCCATCAGGCGGCGGTTCCCTCCGTGCCCCGATCGGTGGCCAATCCGCTCTTGTGCCATGAGGCCAATGTCACCGCCACGTTAAATTTGCTGGTGGCCGCGCGCGAGGCGCGCGTGAAGCGATTCATTCTCGCGGGCTCCAGCTCGGCCTATGGGAATCAGCCCGTCGCGGTGAAAACGGAGGACCTCGCGCTCCGACCCCTGTCCCCCTATGCCGCCGCCAAGGTCGCCTGCGAGCACTATCTCCAGGCCTTCGCAACCTGCTATGGCATGGAGACCGTGACCCTGCGTTACTTCAACGTCTTTGGACCGCGCCAAGATCCCGATTCGCCCTACAGCGCCGTGATCCCCAATTTCATCCGGGCGCTGCACCGGGGCGATGCCCCGGTGATCCACGGGGACGGGTCCCAGGCACGGGACTTTACCTACGTGGAAAACAACGTCGAGGCGAATCTGCTTGCGGCAACGGCGACTATCCCCGCCCGTGGCGAGATCTACAATATCGCCTGCGGTGGGCCGGTCACGGTGCTGGGGCTGTACGAATCCATTCGAAAGCAGATGGGCGTGGAGATGGCCCCGATATTTGAGACCGCGCGTGTAGGCGATGTCCACACTTCGGTGGCGAGTATTGACCGCGCACGGCAGGCGCTCGGCTACCGCGTCATCGTTCCCTTTGCGGAGGGGCTTACGCGCACGGTGGCCTGGTACTGCGAGCGCCTTGGCGGGGGCTGAACAGGAAACATCCGTGCAAGGGGCGGAAATTCAGCGTGGCAAGGCGTCCAGGCGTGACAGGGCGATGGAGCCGCCGAAACATGCCGTCACATCGGTGCCGGGATCACAGGCGCGTTCGTGGTAGCGGTGACCATCGTAATAGTAGGCGCCGTCCCGCAAGGTGAATCCAAGGGGCAGCGGTCTGGGGCACGGCACACATTCCACGACGGGCGGCATAGGGCATTCACCGGGTTCATGGTGGGGGAGATTGATGTTCCACAGCTCGCCGCCGTTGAGCGGAGCGCCCAGGAGCTGCCGCAGCACGGCGGCGGACCATTCGGCGGCGCGGCGCCAATCCAAGGCGATTCCTGGGCGCAGGTAGTGGGAGACCGCGATGGCACTGGCTCCAAGGAGGGCGGCCTCTCGCGCGGCGCCCACGGTGCCCGAGAGGAAGATGTCGTGGCCCATGTTCCCACCCTGGTTGATGCCGGAAACGACAACGGTGCATTCCGGGGCCAGGCAGGTGAGGGCGATGCGCGCGCAATCGGCAGGGGAGCCGCCAATGGCCCATCGCCGGGGGCCGCGGGATTCCACCTTGATGGGGGATGACATGGTGACCTGCTGGCTTCCGCCGGAGTAGCACCGATCCGGCGCGACTATATAGAGCCCTTCGCCGAATTGAGGCTCCAGCGCAGCGGCGAGGTATTGAAGTCCGGGGGCGTCGAAGCCATCGTCGTTGGTGAGGATGATGGAAAGGGGCATCAGGGGTTCATTCTTCTTCTTGATATTGGGGCACCGGACTGTGCGGCAATCGGCTCGCGCAAAGGCGCTTTCGCCTTTGCGAGGGCCTACGCCTCTTCGGCCAGTACGGCTTGAAGTTTGGCCAGGTCATCCGCGTTCAACAGGTCGACGCCTGCCGTGTGAAGGGCGCGCCAGATCCCTTCGTGTTGCGGGGTAGCCCAGAAGCGCAGACGCGCACCGCCATCGTGGGTTTTCTTCACGATGGTCGCCAGTTTCTCCGCCTGGGCTGCCGGCATGGCGCCCTGCCCCATCCATTTGAAATGCTTCAGCCAGTTGTCGCTGATCAGGGGCATCTGGTGGGGGTTCAGGGGGCCTTCCAGATCCGAAACGCGTCCGTCGATACCCGCGCGGCGGGGGCTCGACTTCAGGATTGTGTCGATGGCCCGGTCACCGGATATCACCACCGTAACCGCGCCATATTCCGTCGTCGTATCGGTGAAGTGGGTCAGCATGGCGTCGTAGGCCGAAAGTTGCTGGTCGAGGGCGGCATAGGCGGCCGCGCCGTCGGCCTTGATGTCGATCAGGAGGGTGAAAGGGGCCGCTTGGGGATAAACCGCGCCATGGGCCTGGAAACGCTCCCAGAGGGGCTTCAAATAAAGCGCGTCCAAGGTGCGCTCGGGCGTGCACTTGTCGCGATCATGAGCGACAAGCAACTGGCCGTCAACCAGATAGATGTCAGCCTCCACGGAACAGAAGCCCAGATCGAGCGCATCGAGCAGGGGCCGCTCCCGGAGGTAGTCATTGTGGGAATGGGCGTTGGGAAGCAGGGCGGGCCCCGCAGTAGAGGCGATCTCTTCCCCATAGGCCCATCGGACGATCAGAATGCAGCCGAGGATGAAAACGGCAATGAACACAAGGTAGGCGAAGGTGGCGCGGAATACGCGCTTGCCTCCGGTGACGTTTTCTTCGCTGGACATGGCGGGAACTCCCTGGGAAGTCTGGAGTCTGAATCCTGATCGGTCCGATCCGACGGATCGGACCGATCAGGCACTAACGGATCTTCTACAGCCGGCAGCCTTATTTCTTCTTGCCCTTAGCGGCGATCTTCGCTACCTTCGGGGCGTCGAAGTGCTCGAAGTTGGGCAGGTCGCCGACCAGCGGCGCGACGTAGGCGCGAAAAGCGTCGGTCACGTGGTTGCCGGCCTTGTTGATGTAGTTCGCGGGCATTTCGCGGCTCTTGCGGGCCACGGTGCTCAGGGGCGTGAGGAAGTATTCGATGGCGTAGTTGCCCGTGCGGCGCATGGCCACGGAGCCGCTCTGGTTGTGCCAGATGGCGTACTGGGCCGCCTTTTCGCCAACTTCGCGGGCCTCGCGCGCGTCGCTCTCGCTGACGCAGCCCACGAAGCTGCGCTGGATGTAGCCGAGCGTATCGGCGCGCACGCGGGAGATGCCGGTGCCGTCCTTCACCCACGAGCTGAGCAGGTCGCCCAGCGCGCCGGTGCCGGAAAGCTGGACGTTGCCGTGGGCGTCTTTTTCGCCGCCGGTGAACTGCTCGGCAATGGCCTTGCCCTTGGCGTCCACGACGCCTTCCGACACGGCCACGATACAGCGACCATGCTTCTCGTAGACCTTCTTAATGTCGTCCACGAACTGCTTCTTGCTCAGTGGGCGCTCGGGGAGGTAGATGAGGTGGGGGCCGTCGTCGTTGTACTTCTGGGCCATGCAGGCGGCCGCGGTGAGGAAGCCGGCGTGGCGGCCCATGACGACGCCGATGTAGACGCCGGGCAGCGCGCGGTTGTCGAGATTGGCGCCGGCGAAGGCCTGGGCCACATAGCGACCCGCGGAACCGAAGCCGGGGCAGTGATCGGTGACGAGGAGGTCGTTGTCGATCGTCTTGGGGACGTGGATGACCTGCATGTCGTAGCCCGCCTTCTGGGACTCCTCGCTTACGATGCGGCAGGTGTCGGCGCTGTCGTTGCCGCCGCAATACATGAACCAGCGAATGTCGTGGAGCTTGCAGGTCTCAAAGATGCGCTGGCAATAGGCCGCGTCGGGTTTGTCGCGCGTGGAGAGGAGGCCGGAAGAGGGGGTCTTGCCCACGGCTTCGAGGTTGGCGGTGGTGGCCTCGGTCAGGTCGATGAAATTTTCGTTGACGATGCCGTTCACACCGTGGAGTGCGCCGTAGACGTGGGTCACGCGGGGCGATTTCCGGGCTTCGAGCACGGCGCCGACGACACTTTGGTTGATAACGGCGGTAGGTCCGCCGCCCTGGGCAACGAGGGCCTTTCCTACAGGCAGAGACATGGCATGGGCTCCCTTATGTGGGTAAATGAGGTCTAACTGGCGGATTCGCGAGAATTGAATCCGAGGGCCGGTATTGTCTCACGCTGCTCTGGATCGATGCAATTCAGTTGACAGTTGACAGTTGACAGTTGACAGTTGACAGTTGACAGTTGACAGTTGACAGTTGACAGTTGACAGTTGACAGTAATGAGCTGTTCTATTTATGAGGAGGTTCAATCGGTCCTGTCTGAACGATCAATCTGAACGGTTGCTTTGGGCAGTTTCCGTCTTCGCTGTCAACTGTCCACTGTCCACTGTCAACTGATGCTTTGGTGTCTGGACCTCAAAGGCTTCATCCACCAGGCTGAACACGCGGGAGACGCTGCGGCGGCAGGTTTGGAGGGCCTTGCGCTGGGGGGCGTTCAGTTCACCAAGTTCTTCATCCAGCAAGAGGTCGGTGTAGCCGAGGATGGCGGAGAGGGGCGAGCGGAGCCGCTGGGAAATCGTGCTGAAGAACGCATTGCGCAGGGTGTCCACCTGCTGCAGTTCCAGGTTGATTTTTGCAAGCTGGATGTTCGCGTTGCGCGTTGCTTCCTGGAGGTGCTTTTGTTCGGTGATGTCGTGGAGCAGGGCCACGAAGAAGCGCCGACCCTCGCGCATGTACGAGCGCACGGAGATGGTCACGTTGAGCTCGTCGCCCTCGGGCAGGACGGCAATTACCTCGCCCTGGTACTCGCCCCGGGCTTTCAAGGTGGCGAGCTTGCCGGGCAGGGTGCCGTCGTCGAAAAAGAACTGGCGGAAGCGGGTGCCCAGGAGGGATTCCCGGGGGCACTGGAGAAAGGCGCATGCGCTTTCGTTGGCCTCGGAAATGAACTCATTGTCGTCGTAGACCACGATGGGGCCGTCGGCGGCATCAAGAATGGTGCGGAGCGTGGCCTTGGACGAGGCGAGTTCCTGGGCGCGGATCTGGAGGCCGAGTTCGATGGTGTAGAGCAGGTTGGCGAGGGAGCGGATGAGCTCATAGCACATGAATAGGCCGAAGTAGGTGACACAGAGGGGCAGCAGCGTGGGCGCGTGTCCCCAGGCGATCCAGCGCACGAAAACTGCGGTCGTGAAGGCCAGCGCACACAGGAGCATGACCGCATAGGTCCGACGAAAATGGGGGGCATAGAGCACCTGGGCCAGCAATAGAAAGAAATAGAGGATGCAGAAAGGACTTTTCTCGGCGCCGGTCAGGGTGACAAGCAGGGTCGTCTGGGCCACATGAATCATGAGGTTCAGATGACCGAGGTAGCGGGTCTGCTGGCCGCGGAAGTGAATGAAATGGACCAGCGCGTTATGGGCTAGAAAAGAGGCGGAGAGAACCCCCAACGAGATGGGACCGAAGGGTGCGATTCCCTTGTAGCTCAGGAAGCCATAGAGCAGGACCAGAAGATAGCGAACCGCCGCCAATACGGACTCAATACCCGATACCTGCGCCAGACGGTTGCCGAGGCCATCGGGAAGTCGTTGTGCTTCAGTATGTTGGAACGCTGACTGGATTGCGGTAGTCCTCTTCGGGTCCGGGGGGAAAAGCGGTTCGCGCGCATACTCCCCTCGCGAAAATATACCATACTGGCCGCGCAAATGGGAATTGCAGGCTGACCCTCAGGGCCCTTCGGACGAAGGGGAAACCCCTTCTTCGGTGAGTTCACCGAGGATATCTTCGCCGTGAAGATTCAGGCGCTGAGGGCCGATGCCGTTGATGCGGCCCAGCGCGTCGAGGGAGTCGGGGTTGTCTCGTGCGATGCTCCACATGGTCTCGCGGGAGATAATAACGTCGGATTCCACGCCCCGCGCCACGGCGCGCTCTTTACGCCATTGGGAGAGGCGTTCGTAGCGATCAAGGACGCGGGGATCCTGGCGAGGCTTGCGCGCCGGACGTTGTGGCGGCGGATCTTTCTTCGCATTGCGAATGACGCGGAGCAATTGGGCTCCGTAACGCTCCAGATTGCGTGGGCCGATACCGCGTATGGCGGCCAGGGCCTGATCCGTCTTGGGGCACTCCTTGGCCATGCTGACCAGGGCCTCGTTGTTGATTACCTTGAAGGCGGGCTGGTTGCGGCGCTTCGCTTCGTCGTCCCGAAAGAAATAAAGTGCCCTCAGTACGGCCAACTGCTCCGGAGACAGATCGCGCGCGCCACGGATGGCCCAGAAGCCATCGGGATCAAAGCTCTGACCGGGGAGGCGCACTTCGGCCTGGTGGGCAAAGATCTCCCGGGCTTCGTCCATGCAGCCGGCCTCTTCCAGCAGCGCCGACAAATCATCGCGCAGCCGCAGCAGGTAGTGGGTATCGGTCTGGGCATAGGCCAGCAGATCGGGGGAGAGGGGCCGGGCGGCCCAATTGGCCTTCTGGTATTTCTTGCTGACTTCCACGCCGTAGAACTCGCGCAGAAACCAGGCCAGGCCCATGTTCTTGAAGCCCAGAATTCGGGCCGCCCACATGGTATCGAAAAGATTGCGGATGACCCACTCGTGGTCCCGTTTCAACAGCATCAGATCGTATTCGGAGGCGTGGAAGATCTTCTCCACATTGGGAGCGGCGAGAAGGTCGCCGAGCGCCCCGAGATCGATTCCCGCGAGAGGATCGACGATATAATCCGCCGATGCCGTGGAGAACTGGAGCAGGCAGACCTGCTCTCGATAGGCGAAGAGGCTGTTGGCCTCCAGATCGATGGCGACGGCGGGCTCCTGATGAAACAGCGCAACGCAGCGGTCCCAGCCCGCTTGGGTGTCGATATATTCACAAGGTGCTAGCGTCACAGGTTTTCCCAAGGCCGTGCCTACCGACACGCCTCCTTCATACCGCTATTATACGGGAGAGTGCATCGGATTGCATAGAGAGGAATTCACCGGGCGGTGGGGAGCGAAAAGCCGCTTTTTCAGGGCCTACCCATCGCGCCAGGCAATAATGCAAGCCCCAGGGTCCTTCGGGGCTCAGTTCAGGTGGGTTCGGGCAAAAGCTACGGCGTTCTGGAAAAGCTTCAGGCCCGCGCCTTCCTCGGGCAGGGTCTCGCGGGTCCACCGGGGGTGGTTTGTGCGGTCGAGGAAGGCCTCCGGGTGGGGCATGAGGCCGAAAATGCGCCCCGATGGATCGCAGATGCCCGCGATATCGTCTGTGGAACCGTTGGGGTTGGCTGGGAAGGCCCCGGCGGCGGCGGAACCGTCTTTCAGTGCATAACGGACTACCACCTGACCCGCGTCGCGCAGGCGTTGGAGCGTGGCGTCGTCGCGCGGGATGAACTTGCCCTCGCCGTGGCGCACGGGGACCTCCAGGGAGTCGACGCCGTTCAGCCACACGCACTTCGAGGCGGGATCGACCTTGAGGTTCACCCACCGGTTGTCGTAGCGGCTGGAATTGTTGTGGGTCAGGGTTACCTCCTGCGCGAAGTCACCTTCGAAGAGGGGGAGGAGGCCCATTTTTACCATAACCTGGAAGCCGTTGCAGATACCGATGGCCAGCTTGCCCGCCGCAACGAATTCCTTAAGCGGTCCCCCCAGGCGATAGCGCAGACGGTTGGCCAAAATGCGGCCCGAGGCCACGTCGTCGCCGAAGGAGAAGCCGCCGGGGATCGCGAGGATTTGATACTGGCCCAGGCGACCGGGATTCTCGGCGAGATCGTTCAAGTGGACGCGGTCGGCCTTCGCACCCGCCATTTCAAAGGCGCGCGCGGTCTCGTGATCGCAGTTGATACCGAAGCCGGTGAGGATAAGGGCGTTTACGGGCATGGGAGCCTCCAGGGGACTGACACGGACTCGTGATCCAGGCAGCGCCGGTGATTTCACTTTACTAAGTTCGCGTGCACGAGGGTAGTGCGCCGCAGCATCCGTGGCTGTCCCGACGTACGCGAGGGTGACGTCGGGTCACCCTCGCTAACGACGGGACAGCCACGGACATTGGCGTTATTGCCGCTCGTATTAAACTTTCTTGATTCGGTCCAGGGAGTGTTGCTTTCGACGTCGTGTGTCCGAGGCAGTCCCTAGTAGCGCAGCGGTGCCTGCCACGCATCCTTCAATTCGGCCAGCGACGCGTCCACCGCGCCTTTGATGACGAGGCGCTGGGCCTCGGTCACTTCACCAATCCGATAACAGCCGGTGGGGCTCATCAGTGCTTCGAAGTTCGTCGCGTTCTCTGGCGACACCGTCGCCACAAAGCGACTCTGGCTCTCGCTGAAGAGGGCCACAATAGAATCGTTGAGGCCCAGGGGCGCGAGGTCGACGTTCATGCCGTAGCCGCCGGCAAAGGCCGACTC
>JBHEKR010000407.1:0-8884 GCA_041859365.1 Candidatus Hydrogenedentales bacterium | reverse complement strand
ACAGTAGTTGCAGCCTGCTGCCGGATCGTGGGGTTCGCCGGCTTTGGCGGTTCCCAGGGCTTTAAGGGCGGCCTGAAGGTCGGCGATGAGGCCGGTGATGTACTTGAGGGTGTCGGCATCGGTTTCAATGCCCACGGCCTTCAGGTTGGCCAGGCTCGTGGCCAGCTCGCCCTGGTAGCGGATGGCCGCCGGGAAGATCATGGTCTGGGCGATCTCGAGCATCAGGTTGGATTCCACGTTGATACTCTTGATGTACTGCTCGGCATAGACTTCGTAGCGGCTTTCCGTTTCACGGGGCGTGAGCACTTCGTACTTCTCGAAGAGTGCGTACACCGCCGGGTCTTTCAGCGCGGGGAGCGCGTCGGGCGTGGCTTTCAGGTTGGGCAGGCCGCGCTTGGCCGCTTCCTGGTGCCAGGCTTCCGAGTAACCATCGCCGTTGAAGACGATGGTCTGGCATTCGAGGTAGATCTCTTTGACGAGCTCTTCCACGGCGGCGCCCAGCTTCTTGGGGCTGCTCGTGTCGGCGGCTTCCAGCTTCGTGGCGCAGAAGTCGAGCGCTTCGGACATAATCGTGTTCAACGCGACCAACGGACCGGCGATGGACTGGCCGGAACCGACGGCGCGGAACTCGAAGCGGTTGCCCGTAAAGGCCATGGGGCTGGTGCGGTTGCGGTCGCCGGAGTGCCGGGGAATTTCCGGGAGCACATCGGCGCCCACGTGCATCACCTTCTCACGGGACTTCATGGGCTTGCCCGTGGCGATGGACTCGATCACTTCGGTGAGCTCGTCGCCCAGGAAGATGGAGAGAATCGCGGGGGGTGCTTCATTCGCACCGAGACGGTGATCGTTCGAGGCACTCGCGACAACGGCGCGAAGCAGGGGCGACCACTTGTACACGGCGCGGATCATGGCGGCGCAGAAAACCAGGAACTGGGCGTTCTCGGCCGGCGTGTCACCGGGATCAAAAAGGTTGCCGGCATCGGCCGAACCCATGGAAAAGTTCAGGTGCTTGCCGGAGCCGTTGACACCCTTGAAGGGCTTTTCGTGGAGCAGGCAGATCATGCCGTACTTCTCGGCGACCTTTTTCAGGGTAACCATGACGAGCTGCTGGTGGTCCGTGGCGACGTTGCCGAATTCATAGACCGGGGCGATCTCGTACTGGCCGGGGGCCACTTCGTTGTGGCGGGTCTTCACCGGGATACCCAGCTTGAAGCACTCGCGCTCCACCTCGAACATGCACGCGAGCACGCGCTCGGGAATGGCGCCGAAGTAGTGGTCGTCAAACTCCTGGCCCTTGGGCGGCGCGGCGCCAAAGAGGGTGCGGCCGGCGTTGAGCAGGTCCGGGCGGGCGTAGAAGAAGTTCCGGTCGATCAGGAAGTATTCCTGCTCCGCACCGGCGGTGGAGGACACGAAGGCACCGGCGGTACCGAAGAACTTCAGCACGCGCTGGGCCTGCTTGTTCAGGGCCTGCATGGAGCGGAGGACGGGGGTCTTCTTGTCGAGCGCTTCACCGGTCCACGACACGAACGCCGTGGGAATGCACAGGGTCGTACCGTTGGGGTTTTCGAGGATGTAGGCCGGGCTGGTCACGTCCCAAATCGTGTAGCCGCGAGCCTCGAAGGTCTGGCGGATGCCGCCACTGGGGAACGACGAGCCGTCGGGCTCGCCCTGGATGAGGGTGGAACCTTCGAATTCAACGAGGGTTCCGCCCTTGCCGTCGGGCGTGTAGAAGGAGTCATGCTTCTCCGCCGTCAGGCCGGTAAGGGGATAAAATACGTGGGCGTAGTGAGTTGCGCCTTTCTCCAGCGCCCAGGACTTCATTTCCGACGCCACGGCATTCGCCGTCGACGGATCGAGCTTTGTACCTTTCTCGATGGTCTTTTTCAGAGACTTGTAGACGTCTTTCGGAAGGCGCTTCTGCATCACCGCCAGGCTGAAAATATTCTCGCCGAAAATCTGGCTGGTGGGGACATCCGCGAAGGGAACGGTGTTCCCAACGGGCTGCATGTTGATGATTTCCGAAATGGCTTCAAGCCGTACCGCATTCCCGCTCATAATTTCTCCATTGCACCGTGTTCTTGTTGAGGGTTAGGGGTAGATTAACTCCGACTAGCAAGCCAATTCCATGCCAGAAATTCGGCATTTGCATTACTAATCGGTTAGCAACTGACCCATACTCACTTAGGGTTAATCTGGATGGCACGATTGGAAATGCGTGCCATTTTGGACCTACCGGACGGTACCACTGGAACAAATTTCCCGACCGTACGGTAGGTTTTGCGGTGGGTGGCCGTGCCCCAATCAAAATTCCGGAGCGTGGCCGCAGCGCGCGGGACTGTCAAGCCCCACACGCGATGATGGATCCAAGCTTCCTTCACCCAGCACAAACTGCCGACATCATACTCCACAACGAAGCGACGGGCAACCGCAAAATAATCCGGGGTCCCGGCGGATCGCCACGCCACCCATGGAGAGATCGCTTCGCACCGAAAACCTCGCGGTTCACTTGAACGTGGACCAATCCCTGTTATACGATCTCAGATTGACTTCCCATGGCAGCGGAACGCGTGTCTCCATCATGGCCCATTTATTTGGACATACAAGGCTTTTGCCCTCCCGACGATCAGGCTGGGGGACTGCCGTTGTTGTCTGGGCGCTGGTAGCCTTCTATCTTCTGGCGTCTGCCCGGGCCTTCGTGCCTGGACTGTGCGCGACGCAAGCCGCGATCGATGCGCAGTGCCACACGCCCCAGGGCGCGGCGCGAATAAGTCCGGTCAGGCGCAGTTGCTGCGCCGCGAAGGCGGCGACGCCGTCGGAAAGCTGCCCCACGGACGAGCGCGAGCCGGTTACGCCCTCGGAATCGGGTTGCGCGTTCTGTAATCTGCTCATCGCCCACACGGACCCACCGTTTGCCTTCATCATGACGGCCCTGCCCGAGCCCGCCCATGCGCGGCCTCTTCCACTCCTGTTCCAGCTTGCGCAGGAAGCACCTTTTGCGGCCGCGCCGAATCGCGCACCGCCCGCCTGAGACTCCCTTCTCCGATCCCTGTTTCAACAACGCCCGAAGTGTGTCTTCACGCCGCGGATGGAGGCCCATGCCGCGCGGCGCACTTCAAGGTATCAACGGAATCATCTAGGGCACGCGCCCTGGTGAAGGAGTCTTTACAATGAACCGAAAGGGATTTACCCTTATTGAACTGCTGGTGGTCATCGCGATCATCGGCATCCTGGCGGCCATTCTGCTGCCGGCCCTGGCCCGCGCCCGGGAAGCGGCACGCCGCGCGAGCTGCCAGAACAACCTCAAGCAACTCGGCTTGATGCTCAAGATGTACGCCAACGAAAGCAAGGGCGAACGCTACCCTGCGATGGGCGTACGCGATTGCAACGACGAGTTGCTGGTGTGGAACGCGATGTTCGACACTTCGGTGGTGTACCCCGAGTACCTCACGGACTTCGATGTGCTGGTGTGCCCGAGCAATCCGGCGGGCGCCACGGCGCTCGAACTTTGGGACGAGGGCAAGACGAACCACATGATCTACCCCCACTCGCCCCTGATGAACAATGGCAGAGTGGAGCCTTGCGAAGTGGTGACCCATCCCTATTATTACAACGGCTTCGCGATGAGCCAGACGATGTTCGAAGACGAAGACCTCGCCCACAACATGTCCCACTTTGCGGAAGCAGTGGGCATCTTCGGTGAGGAACTCGAGCATGCATTCATGCACGACGGATTCGAAGGTGCGAAGGCCTACGTGGATAAGGACTGGGCCTTCTTCTTCCACGGCGGGTTTGGCGATATCGGCAGCCAGGGTACCGCCCGCCGTCTTCGCGAAGGCATCGAGCGCTTCTTCATTACGGACATCAACAATGCGGGAGGCACGGCCCAGGCCCAGTCTGATATCGTGTTGATGAGCGACACCGTCGCCCCCCATCCCGAGCACTTGAGCCATGTACCCGGCGGCGCCAACGTACTGTATATGGACGGTCACGTGGCCTTCATCAAGTGGGCCGGCGGCACCGGCCTGACGAACCCCTTCCCCATGAACGAGGCGGGCTTCAACCTCCACTTCGGCACGATGGGCGCGGCTGGGGGCGGTGGGCACCATCCCTGATCGCTGGTAATACTGTTCGAGTGAATGGACGCGGGCCGCAAGTGCGGCCCGCGTTTCCTTTTTTGTGCCGCAACGGAGCCGAAAAGAGGTCTCGAAAGCCTTCGTCCATTTCGCCTGTGCGATGGTTGCGTATGATGTCCCGGTTAGATCAGTATAATCACGATGAGCTTTGACGGATCAGATCTACACAAATCGCCAGGGTAAACCCGATGCTTCCCAAGCTGTTTCATTTTGCGTTTGCCGCCGTCTCACTACTGCTTTGCCTGCCAACCCAGGCGGGGCCCGCAGTCAGCTTTGACCGCGACATCCGACCGATTCTCAGCGACAACTGCTTTCAGTGCCACGGGCCCGATGCCGCGACGCGCAAGGGAGGACTTCGCCTGGACACGAAGGAAGGCGCCTTCGCCATAATCGACGACATGGCGGTGGTGCTTCCCGGAAAGCCCGAAGAAAGCGCGCTGATTAAACGGATTGCTACTACTGATCCGGCGGAGCAGATGCCGCCGCCCGAAGCGAAGAAGAATTTCAGCGATGCGCAACGGGCGCTTCTTCGCCAGTGGATCGCCGAGGGTGCGAACTGGTCCGCCCATTGGGCCTTTGTCCCCCCCGCAAAGGCCGCCCTACCCGTCTCCAGGTTCGACGCTTGGGCGCGCAATCCAATCGACTTTTTCATGGCATCCAAGCTGGAGGGAATGGGGCTGGCACCATCTCCCGAGGCATCGCGGACCACACTGATCCGGCGCCTGTCGCTGGACCTGTCGGGCCTCCCCCCCACGCCCGAAGAGACGGCCCGCTTTCTGGCGGATACTTCGCCCGATGCTTATGAGCGCCTAGTGGATCGCCTGCTTGCTTCGCCCCACTATGGCGAGCGGATGGCGTGGCCCTGGCTCGACGCCGCGCGCTATGCCGACACGAACGGCTATCAGGGAGACAACGAGCGCACCATGCATCCCTGGCGCGACTGGGTGATTGACGCCTTCAACAGCAACATGCCCTACGACCAGTTCACAATTGAACAACTTGCTGGCGATCTGCTGCCCGATGCGACCAATGCTCAAAAGCTTGCGACGGCATTTAACCGGAACCATATGATCAATGGCGAAGGCGGCCGCATCGCCGAGGAAAACAGGGTCGAATACATCTTCGATCAGCTTGAGACCGTGGGGACGGTGTGGATGGGGCTGACCTTTAACTGCTGCCGCTGCCACGACCACAAATATGACCCGTTGACGAACAAAGATTATTACCAGCTCTTCGCCTTCTTCAACCAGACCGCCGTGGACGGCGCCGGCGGCGATCCAAAACGACCTCCGAATCTGACCTTCAACACGGCGGAAACGGAGTCGCGGATCGCGGCGCTGCAGGTGGAGATTTCCGGCCTGGAGCGCCCAATAAGCGCGAGGCGAGTTGAACTTGAGCCGCTGCAGGTAGATTGGGAAACCGCGACGCTTGCCCAGTTTGCCGGATTGGCGCCTGTCGATGAGGGGCAGAAGGAACTGGCCTCGCTCCTTGCAACGCCCCGCGATACGCGCGATGAGGAAGCGAAAAAAAAGATCGCGGAAGCGTATCTTCAGTCGGACAAGGCCTATCGCAGCGCGAGTGATCGACTGAAGCGCGCAAGAGAAGACCTAAAGAAGATCGACGCCGATGCCGTGAAGGTCATGGTCATGGAAGACATGGCGGAAACGCGCAAGACCTTCATGCTGAAGACCGGCCTCTACAATCAGCCCGGCGAAGAGGTTTCCGCCGCCGTGCCGGACTTCCTCTTTGACATGCCCGACGACGCGCCGCGCAATCGACTGGGCCTGGCGCGCTGGCTGACGGATCCGCAGCATCCCCTGATGGCGCGGGTGACCGTGAACCGCTTCTGGGCGGAATTCTTTGGACGGGGCCTGGTGAAGACAGCGGAGAACTTCGGCGCGCAGGGCGAAAAGCCGACCCACCCCGAGTTGCTGGATTGGCTGGCGGTGGAATTTGTGGAGCGCGACTGGGATGTGAAGGCGCTTATCCGGCTCATGGTCACCAGCGCGACCTATCGCCAGTCTTCCGATGTGGACGAGCACCGACTCGCGATTGATCCCGAAAATCGCTTTCTCTCCCGGGGCGCACGCTTTCGTATGCCGTCGTGGATGAGCCGCGATCAGGCGCTGGCGTCGGGCGGATTGCTAGTGTCCAAGGTGGGCGGGCCACCCGTAAAGCCCTATCAACCGGACGGACTCTGGCAGGAGTTCTCCTTCGGCAACCTGAAATACGAGCCCGGCACGGGCGAGGATCTTTACCGCCGCAGCCTGTACACCTACTGGCGGCGGATTGTCGCACCGCCGATGTTTTACGATTCCTCCACACGACAGACTTGTTCCGTGAAGGCGCCGCGCACGAACACGCCGCTGCACGCCCTGGCCACGCTCAACGACCCGACCTATGTGGAAGCGGCGCGGGCGATGGCGGAGCGGTTGCTGCTGATGCCGGGCGCGACGGATCGGAGTCGCATCGACGCGGCTTTTCGCCACGCGCTGACGCGACCCGCGGGCGAGGACGAAATCAAGCTGCTGGAGAAAAGCATTACGCGGCTGCGACGCGAATTCGCGCAGAACCCGGAGACGGCGCGGGCCTATGTTTCTGTGGGTGAGTCAACGCCGTCCGCCGAACTGGATACCACTGAGCACGCCGCCTATGCCGCGCTCTGCCTCTCGATATTGAATACCGACGAAGCGCTCACGAAGGAGTGAACCCTTGAACCCCGTGAACGAACACAAGCTATTGTCCACGCGCCGGGCTTTCCTGGGCCAATGCGCCACGGGCTTGGGGACGGCGGCGCTGGCCGGGCTGCTGGGCGGGGAGAAGGTCTTCGCGGCCACGGGCCAGGGCACGCGGGAGATCGGCCTGCCCGACCTCCCCCACCACCTCGCGCGGGCGAAAAGCATCATCTACCTCTTCCACAACGGCGGACCGACCCACGTGGACCTATTCGACTACAAGCCGCGCCTCCAGGAAATGCACGGGAAGCCCGTTCCCGATGAGTACATCCAGGGGAAGCGTTTCAGCACGATGACCGGCGCGCCCCAGGGCAAACTTTTGCTGGCGCCCATCGAGCCCTTCAAGCAATATGGAGAATGCGGCGCATGGGTCAGTGATCTCATGCCCCACGCGGCGAGCATCGTGGATGATGTCTGCTTCATCAAGAGCATGCACACCGAGGCGGTGAACCATGCGCCGGCCATTTCCTTCTGCCTGAGTGGCGCGGAGATGCCGGGACGTCCCGCCCTGGGCGCGTGGCTGACCTACGGCCTCGGCAACGACAGTGCCGAATTGCCCGCCTATGTAGTGATGACCTCAGTGAGCAAGGGCACGAGTTGCGGACAAATCTTCTACGACTTCTACTGGGGATCGGGCTTCCCGCCCTCCCGCTTTCAGGGCGTAAAATTCCGGGGCGGCGGCGATCCCGTCCTCTACCTCTCGAACCCCGAAGGTATGACGGGGCAGACCCGGCGGGGCATGCTGGATGATATCGCCGCGCTCAACGAGATCAAGCTGCGCCAGTCCGGCGATCCCGAAATCGAGACGCGCATCGCGCAATACGAGATGGCCTTCCGCATGCAGACCTCCGTGCCGGAGTTGACGGACCTCTCGCAGGAGCCGGAGCACGTGCTGAACCTCTACGGTCCGCAAGTGCTGGAGCGCGGTACCTTCGCCCACAACTGTCTCATGGCGCGGCGGCTGGTCGAGCGCGGCACGCGCTGCGTCCAGGTTATGCACGCGGGCTGGGACCAGCACAATAGCCTGACCACCGAACTGTACACGCAGTGCAAGGACACCGATCAGCCCGCGGCGGGCCTGGTGCGCGATCTGAAGCAGCGCGGGTTACTCGACGACACCCTCGTCATCTGGAGCGGCGAATTCGGCCGCACGCCCTTCCTCCAGGGCAACTTGGACGACCGCCCCCGCTGGGGCCGCGACCACCACCCCTACGCCTTCACGGCCTGGCTCGCAGGCGGCGGCGTCAAACCGGGCATGACCTACGGCGCGTCGGACGACTTGGGCATCAACATCGCCGAGAAGGGCGTCCACGTGCATGATCTACAGGCAACGATTCTACACCAATTGGGCATCGACCACGAGCGCTTGACCTATAAGTTTCAGGGACGGAATTTCCGGCTCACGGATGTGCATGGGAAGGTGGTGCGGGACATTCTGGCGTGATGAAATGGCAGTGTGGGCCAGATAGCGCTTTCTGTGTGCTACAATTTGAGGAAACGAAAGGAGACTTGAACATTGCATACGCCCGTATTAAATCCAAAGTATGTGACTGACGAGAACGGCGAACGCATGGCGGTTATTATTACGTTGGCCGAGTTCGACGAAGTCTCAGAGTTGCTGGAAGATTTGACCGACGCTGCGGAAATAGATCAGCGCAGGGAAGAGCGCTGCATTCCCCACGAGACGGCCATGCGGCTGGTAACCGAAGACTGCGCCATACCGGATTGAGTGGAAGACTTCCGCACGAGGCAGCACACTAGCCTGGGACTCGCCCACAACCCAATATTCGCGGCACCAAGGATCTTGGACATTCCTGTCCGAGACAGGGGAGACGTAAATGCCGAAGTGTACTTGATTCGAGCATTGAAACAGGACGCATTAGAGCCCAGGCTTCCGGCGCACGAAGGCTACCCCCTTTGGTCGCGCGGGACTCGACGCCGGAGTGCCCCTTGCCTCGGACAAGTCGAAGATGCGCCGTGGCGGAAATGTCCAAGCTCCATTGTGCGCGACTCCCG
>JBHEKR010000384.1:0-2974 GCA_041859365.1 Candidatus Hydrogenedentales bacterium | reverse complement strand
CCCTCACCCTCACCCTCACCCTCACCCTCACCTTCACCCTCACCCTCACCCTCACCCTCACCCTCACCCTCACCCTCACCCTCGCCCACAGTACAGCCAGATAAAGCCGGTGTAGCGCTGATGGTGTAGGCACCTGTAGCGCCGGAGTATCCCGCGAGCATCACCAAGTAGTTCGTGCCGGCTTCCAGGGGGACACAGACCTTCGACGATGTGCCGCATGAGTCATCGTTACAGGCGAGCTCCGACTTCGACTGGCAGTCGCCAGAAAAGACCGCGAGTACCGTGTCAAACGCGGCGCCACAGTCAACGGCAATCGCGTAGGTGCCTGTCTGGGACGGGATGAAGGAGAACCAGACGTCAGAAGCGACATCCTTTTCCTCAACGCATGAGATCGTTGTTCTTCCCGAGGCGCTGGTGGTGTCCCCGGTGAAGGACTGGCCTTCGGTAAGCGCGATTGCATTTGCGCAGTCGTCATTTGCTGGCGGCGGGGGAGGTAACTTGCAGGAGGTGGCCGCGGTGATGGCGACCGCCGTGCACGCTTCTTCGATGTTGGTCTTTTCCGTCTCGCTGAAGCCGAGGTTTTCTGCCGCCTGGTTGAGCGCGTGGTACAGGTCGAGATAGCTTGCACTGGCAGTCAGGAGATTTACCTGCACTTCGTAGTAGAGTTGTGCGACTTTCTCCAGCCCCATTCCGAAAACCGTGCGTCCGTTGAACGTGTCGCCATCGGTCAGCAGATAGCAGAGCTTGTTGTTCACGCCGGAGTTTGAGTGCACCCCCCCGTTGTCCGATGAATCGCTCACCCAGTTGGGACTGCAGGTCGTGTCGGGATGTTCGTATACGGTGGGATCCTTCATGCTGCGGATTGCCCCTGCGGGGATATCCTCGCCAATCAACCACTTCACTTGCACGGCGTCATTGCCGCTGCCGTTGGTTTGGTCGACAAACTCGCCCCAGAGGTCGGAGAAGGACTCGTTGATGGCGCCCGACTGCTTGAAGTAAATCAGACTTGAGGTATTCTCGGTGACCCCGTGGGTCATCTCATGCGCTACAACGTCGTCCGTGGCAAAACCTTCGCCGAAATACATCCGGCCTTCGTACCAAGATGCGTTCTGGCAAGTATCGCTGCAATAACGGACGGTCGCGCTGAGCTTGAGACCAGCGTCGTCAATGCTGTCGCGCCCATGGCGACTCAGGAAGAAGTCGTAGGAATCGCCCAGGAATCGATAGGCATCGTCGACATCCTTGATGAGCGAAGGGGGACCCGACTCGCTCCTTGCCAAGGTGCCGGGATTGACGTCGGTATTGTTGGCGTCGAAGACTTCGCGGTCTTTCGCGCCGCATACGAGGCTGAAGCGCAAAGCGATATGTCCGTCATGTGCGGACACGATGTACTGCTCCACGAAACGGCCCGGTTCGCTATCGGCAATCTTGAGCACCCAGGCGAGTAGTGCATCGCCCTTCTCGCCAACGACTTCCGGCGCATAAATCATCAACTGCGGGGTATCGGCCGGGCCAATCGTGTCCAGCCCCGTGGATTTCATCGCGTCCGCGATGGCCGCGTCGATGGCTTGGCCCGCGTCCAGCTTCGGCACGATGGAACTGGGGTCTCCCTCGAACGGCGCTGTGTCTCTTAGAATGTCTGCAAAGACGCATTCGATTTGATTGCCATGCCCGACCTGCACAATCGCTTCCCCCACAAAGACGGGAACGCCGGCGTAGAACTGCTGCAAGCGAACATGGGTGCGCGCCGCACCGGCGTTCTTGTCCGGCTTGGCCTGGAAGTCCGTGCGGTTGCTGCGGATACCGAAGGCGCTGGCGTGATCCAGCAGGAACCCCCGCGCAGCGTCAGCCGGCCCGCCAGCGGCCTTGGCGGCGAAGCCGCCTCCAGCGGGGGCCGCGACATGGGACAAGTCGCCCCCGCCGGCATATCCCAGCCGGACCCCTTGCTTCGCGCCCTGAAACGTATTCAGCAGCTCTTCAACGTCAGGCCGCACCGAGACTGGCGCTGCTCCGAGTGACGACTGCGCGAACAGCAACACGAAGGTGCTCGCTGCAACGAAGGAAACGCGAAGGGCGCTGGTTACGGTCATGGTGTGTGCTTTCAAAGTTCGCGCGCCTTATCGGCACGATGAGGTGCTGAAGGTTGCAGTTCCTACCTGAACGCCGCTGCCTTGATGTCACCTGCCGGTCAGCGCCTAACCCCGGATGCGCCCTTGTATAAAGACGATTTCATCTTCCACCAATTCCGCCATCCATTTCCGATGGGCCCCGAGCGCGCGGCCCTACCCCACGGTAGGACACAACTTCAATCCTTCCGCCGGGTAGGCCGCATTGCGGCGACGGCCGCGGAGTATTCCGCACATCGCGGGCCAGCGCACCCTGACCGTGTCCCGCCCGCACCGAAAGCCGCCGTTTCCAGGCCCGACGACCCGAACGGCAGCAATCCCCGTGCCGCGCACGCCCTTTGACGGCCTGGGCACGCATGGCATCCCCTCACCGCACAGACCATTTGCGTCTGGTCACGAGTCGCCCGCCAATCCATGCCTCCCTCACGCCCCTGCGCAGAAGCCGTCCTCGCCCTCGGGGCACGCTTGGTACCCGCCGATGTTGTAGAACTGAATCAGGCGGAGCAGCTCACTGAGCGAGATGTCCCAGTCCTGCGGCGCATAGTCGCTGGCATGGGGGGCACAGTCCTGATCCGGGTCGTTTGGCGCGAAGCCGTCTTCGGTGCCGGGCTCGCAACCGTAGTTCAACGAGTTGTAGAACTGAATAACCCGCAACAGCTCTGACAGGCTGATCGCGCCATCGCCATTTTGGTCGCCGGTGTGGAAGGGATCCTCACCCTCGCCTTCACCCTCGCCTTCACCCTCGCCTTCACCCTCGCCTTCACCCTCGCCCTCACCCTCGCCTTCACCCTCGCCTTCGCCTTCGCCTTCGCCTTCACCCTCGCCCTCGCCCTCGCCCTCGCCCTCGC
>JBHEKR010000319.1:0-4612 GCA_041859365.1 Candidatus Hydrogenedentales bacterium | reverse complement strand
CTTGTCGATGCTGCTGGCCACCTGGCCGAGCACCGCGCCCACTTCCTGCGCCGCCGTCACGCCCGATTTGGCGTTCTGCTGCGACTCTTCAATGAGCGTGGAGGTGTTACGGGCCGCCTGCGCGCTGCGCTGCGCCAGGTTGCGCACTTCTTCAGCCACCACCGCGAAGCCCTTGCCCGCTTCGCCCGCACGGGCCGCTTCCACCGCCGCATTCAGCGCCAGCAGGTTGGTCTGGAAGGCGATCTCGTCGATGGTGCGGATGATCTTGGCCGTTTCGTCCGAGGAGACCTTGATCTTCTCAATAACCGCGCTCATGGTCTGCATGGCCTGGGTGCCGCGCACCGCGCCGTCGCGCGCTTCGCGGGCCGCGCCGTTGGCCTGTTCGGCGTTGCCGGAGTTCTGGCGGGTCATGCTGGAAAGCTCTTCAAGCGAAGCGGAGCTCTCTTCGAGGGAGGCCGCCTGGGAGCTTGCGCCTTCGGCCAGGCCCTGGCCCGACTGGGCCACCTGGTTCGCGGCGGAGGCCACCTGCTCGGCGCCGCCACGGAGGCCGTCGATGATGCGCTGCAGCGGGCCCGTGATCGAGCGGGTGATAAAGACGGCGAGGGTTATGCCGAGAATCACCGCGATGGTGAGACCGATGAGCATCACGGTCGAAGCCACACTGAGGGCGCTCGAAGCATCGGTGCTGGCGGTGGAGGCGGACTGCATGCCGTCTTTGGAGGCGGTTTCGGCGGCCGTGAGCACAAGGTTGGCGGCATCACCACGCTGCTTGCCAAGCTCTTCGCGCTTCAGCCAGCTTTCCAGGAAGCGGGTCATACCGTCATTGTAGGCCTGGCCTGCGGCGCGGCATTCTTCGATCTGCTTCAGGTTTGCTTCCTGGACGGTAAGGGCTTTCAACTCATCCAGCTTGGCGTTTACTTCCGTAAATTTCTTCTGCGTTTCGGTAAATAGGGCCGGGTCGCGCAGGGAGATCGCCTTCCACACGCCGATACGGATATTGTTGCCCAGTTCGATGATCTCATTCGTCATGGCCGTCTTGGTAAAGCGCTCCTGAACCTTCTTCACCTTTTCAGAGGCCGTGGACGTCGTGGCTTCGGCACCCGCCGCGCCCGCGAGCTCCGCGATTTCCGCATTCAGCTTCTCCGACTGATCCTTCAGGAAAACATCGCAAATGGCCATGTATTCCTGGGCCGCCGTATTCAATGCCTCTTTTTCCTTATTGAGATCGCTCGTCGTCGTCACCGTCTGCTCAAGCAGCTTCTCGTATTCGAGGGCGGCCGATTCGGCGGTCTTCGCCTTCGCCTCCAGCGCCGTGTTTGAGAAGGCCGCGGCGTGGGTCTGCACCTGTTTCAGGAAGTCCTTCACCTTCGCGAGCTCTTCGCGCGCCGTATCCAGGTAGGTGGTCTCCTCCGTAAAGGCATAGCCACGGGTCGCATACATGGTCTTGAGCGAATAGCGCTCCACTTCGGTCGCCAGCCCGACTTCGGGCATGGCGGAATTGGCCAGCATTTCGGCCGTGGACTTAACGCCATTCATGTTGACCACCGCGAGGCCGCCGAGGGCGATTGCGATGACGAGCAGCAGGGCGAATCCCATACCGATTTTCGATCCAAGTTTCATGCTCTTAAACATAAGCCTGTTCTCCAAGGTTCATACTGCGTTGGGGTTGACCGCTCACGCGGCGTGCTAAACCGCTTCCGCGGGTTCTTCCAGTTCAATATTCACGCTGGACTCAATGACACGGGCCATGTCCAGCAGAATGACGACCTTGCCGTCCACCTTGCCCATGCCGCGGAGGAAGGCATCGCCGGCGGCACCGCCCAAATCCGGCGGGGATTCGATGTTGTCGGCGTTGATGTTAATCACTTCCGAAACTTCGTCCACCACGATCCCCATGGTCACGGTGTCACTGTCCCGGGCCAGTTCGATCACGATGACGCAGGTCAGGGCGGTGTCGTCGCGATCGGGTACGCCAAAGCGCCGCGAGAGGCTCATCACGGGAATGACTTTGCCGCGCAGATTGATGACCCCGCGGATGCATTCGGATACTTTGGGTATCCGCGTGATGGGCAGCAGACCGATGATCTCCTGCACGCAGAGGATCTCGATGCCGTAGGTTTCCGGGCCCAGCCGGAAGGTCAGGTACTTGCCCGCCATGCTGGCGGCCCTGCTGGCCTGTAGTGCGGTGTCTGTCATGGCCATCACTCCTTTCCTGTTGGTTTACTTGAAGGGGATTGAATCTGGGTTGGGCTGTGCTCGTCCGAGTCCCAGGAGACTTGGCAGACGGTGCGGCGTCCGCCGAGTTCGAAGCGCAGGGAATCGCTGAGCGCGTTCACCAGCCGGAGGCCGCCCCGGCTCGAATCCGAGGGGCAGTCGAGGACCCGGAGGTCCACGTCGTCCGCGGTGAAGCCCTGTCCTTCATCGGTAACGCTAAGCTCTACCGACTGAGGGCTGAGCCGGGTGACGCGGCAGACGACGCCCCGCCGGGGGTCATTGCGGTTTCCATGCTCGATGGCGTTGCCGATCAGTTCGCGCAGCACGAGATTAACCTTGGGCATCTCGCCGCCACCGGGGCCCGCCGCAAAGGCGGAACTAGCCAGGCAGATACCGGGCACGAGTTCGCGCAGAGAAGAGAATCGAAGCTCAACCGAACTGCAGCCCGGTGCGAAGAGGGTGGGTGGGATGTCATCCCTTAGTGCGTACATAGCCTGTTCTCCTTTCAGCTTTACTGCGCTTCCTAATGCATGGAGCGTGCCACAAGAGAAAATGAAAGGATTGGCCCATAAAAACAGGAAAAAGGGTAAGCGGGGTGAAGAAATGGGACTGTGCGAATCGGCACACGGCGGGCGCCGAAATCGATTCAAACCCTTGCAACAGCACAAGTTAAGTGCCTGCGCGGATCGGCACTCCTGTGCCGATTTTCACACCCCACGCACGGGGCATTTTTCGCAAGCGTGTGCGATTGTCCGCTATTTACGCTTTCGGGGCTGTCGGGCCAGTGCCGGGCTGATGATGTGCGAAGTCGAATTCGGAATTTGTGGAGGCATGGTCATCCCCGCGAATACGGGAATGACGGCGCGGCGATACCATCGTCTGTTGCGGGGTAGGGGGGAACTGGCTCGCAAAGCTCCGGATCTGAAATTAATCCGAGCGTGCGTGATTGGAGTCGCCGTCTTGCGACTCCTGATTGTGAAGCCGCTTGTTCAAGGCGCTTCGCGATATGCCCAACAGGCGTGCCGCGATCCCCTGATTGCCATCGGCACGGCGCAGGGCGTCTTCTATGAGCTGGCTCTGCACTTCGGTGAGGGAGGGGAGTGAATCCATGGTGGCAAAGAGATTGGCGGATTCGGCGGGCCCGCCCGTTGTGGTCGGAGCCACTTCCCGGAGTCCTCCCTCCCGCGCGAGATGAGGCTCGAAGAGCGCCAGGGAGAGGGCGCGTCCCCGTGCCTTGGCGACCCCGTCAAAAATCATGGCCTCCAGTTCGCGGACATTGCCGGGGAACGCGTGTGTATTCAGCAATTGGAACAAGGCGTGGGGCACTGTCGGGGGGGCCACGTTGAGTTCGGTGGCCGCCTTGGCCACAAAATGGCGGACGAGGGGAGCGACGTCGCGTCGGCGCTGGCGCAGTGGCGGGATTTCAATAAAGTGGGTGGACAGACGATAGAAGAGATCGCCGCGAAAGGCGCCCGCATCCCGCATGGCCTTGAGATCGCGATTGGTGGCGAAGATAAATCGGGCGGTGGTGCGCTGAAGTCGATCCGAGCCGAGGGCGCGGAATTCACGCTCCTGAAGCAGGCGCAAAAGCTTGACCTGGGAAGGCGCGGAGAGATCGCCAATCTCATCGAGAAACAGGGTGCCCGACTCGGCGCTCTGTACCAGCCCCTGGCGCGCGCCCGAGGCGCCGGTAAAGGCCCCGGCCACGTGGCCGAAAAGGGCGTCGCTGAACATGTTGTCGTCGTAGCCGGCCACGGTCTCGCTGACGAAGGGACCCGACACGCCGCTGGCCCGGTGCACGGCGCGGGCGATAAGCTCCTTGCCCACGCCGCTTTCGCCGGTCACCAGGACCGGTTTTCGAGAGGGGGCAATGGTTTCCACGTAGTGAAAGATCGAGCGCATATTGGCGCTCTCCGCGATGATGCCTTCAAACACCTCGGGATGATCAAGGTGGTCCTGGGTGGACTTGTTGATGAAGGTACGGTATTCATGGCGAAGCTCGCCGAGCTCCAGGGCATGGGTAACGCTTGAAATGAGCCGCCGCGGCTCCACCGGCTTGGAAAGATAATCCCGCGCACCCAGCCGCATGCAGCGGATCGCGGTTTCGAGATCGCTTTCGCCCGTGATCATGATGATGGGCACCGCGGGATAGGCTTCCCGGATCTGGATAAGCAGTTCATGGCCCTGCACTCCAGGCATTCTGAGATCCAGCAACACCAGGCTCACGGGGTGTTTGGAGAGCATGGCGGGCACGAGGGACGCGTCGGACTGGGTCAGAACGTTGGACAAGCCTTCTGACTTGAGGGTGAGCTCAAATACCCGGAGCATTTGAGGATCATCATCGACGATAAGGATGGGATCGGGCGGGTAAAGGTGAACTTTCGCACCGACTTCAGTC
>JBHEKR010000080.1:0-3130 GCA_041859365.1 Candidatus Hydrogenedentales bacterium | reverse complement strand
GTGGACGCCATCGAGTAAGCGACCTGATTCAAGAGCCCTGTGGACGGTCCAAATAGCACAGGGGCGGGTCGCCATGGTTGGCGCCCGCCCCTGAGAGTGATTGGCTCGCCTTGTCTACTTCGCTTCCGTGATGAACCCGTGATAGCGGCCCATCCAGTAGGGCAGGAGGTAGTCCGCGCCCGCATCTTCCACGGTTCCGCTGCTGCCGTCGTCCGGCAGGTAGGGATTGCCATTCCAGCGGTCCCAGGCGCGCTCATCCTCCGGCAGCACGGTCATCAACTGCTTCTTGCCGAAGCGGTCCACCCGCGGATCGAAAATCAGATCCACCCGGTGGCTGTTGCGCTGCCGCCACTGGCGCCGATCCGTCGGGATACCCTTCAAGTTCTCCGCCGCCGACTCAAGATCCACATAGTCGGGATCGATCGTAGCCGTGACGTAGTAGAAGAAACTGCTGCGGTCGCGGTTGATGGTCTTGTAGTGTCTCCGCACCGCCTTGTGAAGCTGAAGACGGATATCGGGGTCCTGCTCGATCTGGAGGATGGGGTACCAGGCCACATAGCCAAGCTGGTTGTCGGAGTGGTTGTTCGAATCGGGAAAAACCTTCTTCTCCAGCAGCACGTTCGCGAGGTAGTGGTGCTCAGTGATGAGGTTCATGTAATGCTGCTGATACTTCTCGTCGCCCGTGATGTAATAGGTCGTCTTGAGGAAGGAAAGCATCTGCAGCGAATTAAGACCACTCTCCAGGAAATGTCTCGGGCGGTTGTTCAGTTGCTCCGGATCCCAGAAGCCCCAGCGGGTTTGCTTGCCGTCCCAGTCCAGCAGTCGATAGCCGTTGTCCACGAGATAATCGGTAAGCGACCGCACCTGGGTAATGCACTTCTCGCGCTCCACCGGGTCGTTCTTCGCAATGTGCTCCCAGTAGGTGAAGAAAGCAAAATAGTGGCCGTCGATCTCATCGGACGACGTGTCGCTCTTCCAGTAGAACTTGCCGTCTGGGGTCAGGCGCCACTGGGGGTCTTTGTCTTTGCCAATCGCGATGGCCTTCTCCAGCGGCACGACGCTGCGCGCAACAAGCCCGGGCGTGCCCGAGGCATTCTGGAGCATGTAGATAGCGTCCATGCTCTCTTTCGCCGAGGTCTTCATGGCGGGATCGCCTGTGGCGCTGTAGGCCAGCGACATGGCCGCGACGTGGTAGGAGGTCCAGAGACCGTCGTTGTCGTTGTCACCGATTTCATACGACTTGGGATTCACCGCGTCGTCCAGCACGCAGGCGCCCACCATACCGAAACGGCGGTGGCGCTTATTAAGCAGCGTCTCAATCGCCTCCGCCTTTGCGAGCAGCGTGGTCTGTGTGATGTCGAGCTGGCCGAGGCCACTCTCCGTAGCGGTGTAGATCGTCTTGCCGTCCGGGGTAATCGCCACATCGTTAATCTGATTGCTGGGGAGATATCGCTCGCCCTCGCGATAGAACCACTGGCGGCCCTCCTCGTAAGGGCGGTAGTGAATCAGGCCCTCCACCGTGCCGATCCACAGGCGGTCGGCGGCGTCGATGGCGATTGCCGTAATGCTCTCCACCGGCAGACCCTCCCGCCCCCGAATCGCGCGCCACGTGCCATCCGGATTGCGCACGGCAATTCCCGCAGGAGATCCGGTCCAGAGCGCCCCCTTGCTGTCGAACGCCACGGCGGTGACATTCGTCGCGAGAGGGCCGTCCACGCCGTAGGACTCGTGGTGTTCCAGGGAATCGGCGGTGGCGCGAAATAATCCTTTGGCCGTCGCCAGCCAGATTTCGCTTGCGCCCTCGGCTATATCCTGAATCTGCTCCACCGAAGCAGCCGTCAGTCCCGTCCGGTTGGCGTCGATCAGCGCGCGGGCCGATTCGCTCAACTTCTTTCCGGTACGAGGATGAAAGAATCCATCGCGCTTCAGTTCCACGGAGGAGGTGAGCGACCAGGTACTCGGGTCATAGGTGTTTACTGAGCCGGTTGAATCCGTCACGACGGCGCCATCGGCCAGGCGCACCGCCTGCAGGGGCTCCTGGCCCAGCGAATCCGGCAGCCAGCGGCGCACCTGCTCTTCAAAGGGTGGCACCACGATGGGCAGGCGCCCTTCCGGGTGTTTGAAGTTGGCCTTCGGATCGTCCGTGTCGAAAAGGGGCGGCACCACGTTGTGCAGGGGAAAGGGAAGCTTGGAAAGATCTTCCTCAGCAACCGCCGTAAGGGCCAGCGCCGACAACACACAATGGGCGGCAATTCTCTTGATCATGGTCAGGGGTTCCTTTGCGAAATGAACAGCACCTTACGGTGTACTACGCTTGGACCGCGCCCGACTGCGGCCAGTTTTGAGATGTTAAAGGGAACTAAACCTCAGACGACTCATAGTGAACGATAGCAGGGTTCATCCGGCTATAGCGAACGCGAACTTCGGCGAGGAGAAAACTGTCCGAGACGGAAAACTCTTAACCACGAATGGACACCGCGCAGCCTCCGGCCGAAACCAGGTTTTTCACCACGAAGATACGAAGTGCACGAAGAATGAAGAGGTAGTGAAGCGCTCGGCGACCATGATCCCCCCTGTAATCAAGGCAGGGCCAAACTGGGCTCACATCCCAACTTTCTTTGAGCCTTCGCGCCATTGCGTGCAATTTCTCCACTCTTCGTGCTCTTCGTGGCCATCGTGGTGAATCATTTAACCGCGGTCTGAGGCTTCTCCAGTTGAAGTAGCCTTCGGTTCTACTGCTCGCCTTCCGCCCAGAATTCGTCTTCGCCGCCTTCACCCGCAGCCGGAGCCTTCTCCTTTAGCCACGCCTCGAAGGCTTCGGGCTCCAGCACGCGCACCATGCCCTTCATCGTGTAATGCGTGATGCCGCAGAGCTGGGCGCAGGCAATCTCAAAATCCCGCGCATCATCGCCCTTGATCTTTCGGAACTCGTCCGTGGTCATCGTAGGTACAAACGTGACCGGGATGGACATTCCGGGAATGACATCCTGCTTGACGCGGAATTCGGGCAGATAGAAACCGTGTACCACGTCCTTTGAAGAGACTTCGATGCGAACGGGCTTGTTCACGGGCAGAAAAAGCTGCTTGAAGGTGACGATGTCGTCCTTCCCGTGGGGGTCGTCCGGATCGA
>JBHEKR010000342.1:0-19100 GCA_041859365.1 Candidatus Hydrogenedentales bacterium | reverse complement strand
CGCTCCCAGGAGAATTCGCGCTCGCGGATGTGCTCGGCCATGACGGATTCGGACTCGCCAAGGGCTTCGAGGATGACCCCGGCGCCGGCGATCTCGAAATCGTCCACGATGACAACGCGCCCTGTCATTTCGAGCTCGTTTCGCAGGTCGAAGGCGATGGGGCGGGTGGTTTCGAGAATGCATTCCGCCACGTCGTGACGCTCGATCTGCTGTTTGTTTTCGATGGAGGTCAGTTCGGAGGCGTCCAGCACCTGAATGACTTCAGCGAGCTGGGCGGAGACGGAGGCGGCGCCGACCTTGAGCTTGTAGGACTTGCCCATGACCATGGGCGGGCGGCCCATCCAGAACATGTTGACGCGGAAACGGCGGCTGACGTGGGGCTGTGCCTCGTCGACCTTGACCATGAGCTCACCGGGCTTGATGTAGATTTGAGTGGTGAGGGTGACACCGGTGGCGTAGCCCGCTTCGACTTCGGTGCGCTCCGGAGCGGAAAAGGCCTCGATGGTCTTGACCACGGATTCCTTGCCGGAGGGCTGGAAGCGGACCTTGTCCCCCACGCGGATGGTGCCGGTGAAGATATTGCCGGCCACGATTCGGCGGTCGTCGTCCTGGGCGGTGAACTTGTAGATGTCCTGCACGGGGAGGCGCAGCGGCTTGCTCTCGTTGCCCCGGGGCTTTTCGAAGGTGTCGACCTGCCCCAGCACGGTCACGCCCTTGTACCAGGGCATTTCCTTTTCAGAGCCTGCGGCGATGTTGACACCTTCGCGGGCGCTGATGGGGATGAAGGAAGCGGGCTCAACGCCGAGCTGTTCGAGGAAGGCGGAGTATTCCGACTTGATGGCGTTGAACTTCTCCTCGCTGTAGTCCACGAGGTCCATCTTGTTGACGAGGACGCAGAGCTGCTTCAGGCCGAGCATGGAGACCATGTAGCCGTGGCGCTTGCTGTTTTCCTGGACGCCTTCTTCGGCGTCGATGACGAGGAGGGCGGCTTCGGCGCGTGCGGCGCCGGTGACCATGTTCTTCAGGAATTCGATGTGGCCGGGGGCGTCGTTGATGATGTAGTGGCGCTTACCGGTCTTGAAGAAGCAGCGGGCGGTATCGATGGTGATGCCCTGGGCCTGTTCATTCTTGAGCGCGTCCAGCAGGAAGGCGTACTCGAAGGGGCGGGCGTTGGCGGCGCACATGGCTTTGACCTGTTCCAGCTTGCCCTCGGGCAGGGAATTGGTGTCGGCCATGAGGCGGCCGATGACGGTGCTCTTGCCGTGGTCCACGTGGCCCACAATCACCACGTCCATATGTTCGCGTTCGAGAATTGCGTTTGTGCTCATGAGAAACCCAGGTTGTCCGTTAAGATTGAGAATGGCCCTGCCAGCCTGGCGCCGACGGCCTTGTAGCGAAAATTTTCGCCTCGCTGTCATTCCCGTGAACGCGGGAATCCAGTGACCGTGCGACACCAACTGCGCGAAAGCGCTGGATCCCCGCATTCGCGGGGAAGACAGTACCACTGTAACTCTTTATTTTGAAACCGCGCATCGACGTGCCAAGAAAACAATAGTCCCGTCTGCGGAAAATCAAGCGGGGACGGCCTACATGTAGCCGTCGCGGCGCAAGGTTTCCAGACCGCCGCCGTCGTCTTTGTCCTGGGCCCGCCCGGAGCGCTCGGCGATGTTCGCGAACTTGCCGCTGCGGATCTCTTCCACCACTTCGGCAACATTCTTCGAGGTGGACTGAACGCAACTGGTGCAGGGTCCGCAGCCCAGAGAGCGGTAGCGGGTGCCTTCGCCCTGATCGAAGTACAGATCGACGAGGGGGATGTTCTCACGCTGGATGTATTCCCAGAGGTTCAACTCGGTCCAGTCCAAGAGCGGGTGAATGCGCACGTGGGTACCGGGAGCAAAGTCGGTCTTGTACTGGTTCCACAATTCCGGGGGCTGATCGTCCACGTCCCAGTCGTTTTGCTTGTCTCGGGGGGAGAAATAGCGTTCTTTGGAGCGGCTACCTTCTTCGTCGGAGCGCACACCCACGATGACGCCCGTGTAGGGCTCGCGATTGGTGTCGACTTCGTACTTGCCGGTGGTGTGGTTGAGGCGCATGCGCTCCCAGTCGCCGGAGAGGGTGTGTTTCAGGGCCTCGCTCTTGAGGGCCTTGCAGCACTCGAGACGGGTAATGGCGCCCTCGGGGAAAGTCTGTTTTTTCGCCAGGGCTTCTTTGTTCTGGCCGACGACCATATTGAGGTTCCACTCCAGGGCCAGGCGGTCGCGGTAGGCAATCATCTCGGGAATCTTGTAGGACGTGTCGATGTGCACCAGGGGCAGGGGACAGTGGCCGAAGAAGGCCTTGCGCGCGAGCCAGAGCATGACGGTGCTGTCCTTGCCGATGGACCAGAGCATGCACAGGCTCTTGAACTCGCGATAGGCCTCGCGAAGGATGTGAATGCTCTTGGATTCAAGTTGGTCAAGCTGATTCATCGAAACACTATCCTCAAAACATTGGGGCCACCATCCGCCGTCACCTCCGCTCGGAAGTTGTACATGGGCGGTTCACTGGCGACGGCGACCCCGGCGGGCTTTCCGGGTGCAGGCAAGCGAATATTCTACCATGGAGGCACAGAGTGATTCTATGGCGGGTCGAATCGCTTCAGTGCATTCGGCGGCGCGTTGGTGTAGTATAGGGGCTATCGCGTGGCCGGCAGGGCCCTGCGCCCGTCCTTACCGGATTTTTGGAGTCAATTTACCCGGCCTTATGCATATCGGTATTAATACCCTCCCCGCGGAAGCGGTCCCCTTCCCCCACCATGTGATCCGCTATCTTTCACAGATCATCACCCCGATCCAGAGAGAGAAGAGCGATCTCACCTTTTCGTGCCTCCACGATGCGGAGTATGCGCCGGAAATGCCCGGTATGCCCGGAATCCCCGTCGTGCGCCCCGCGGGCGGCCTTCAGGCCCTCCTGAGGCGGGGAGGGAGTTCCCTGGAGGGCGCGATCCAGCAGAATGGCATTGATCTCGTCCTGTCCTCCATCCAGTCCCCGTGCCTGAAGCCCACGGTGCCCCAGATCCTCGTCGCCCTCGACCTTTCCCCCTGGGAGCGTGGCGGGGCCAACGCGCCCGGCTTCAAGAACACGAAACGGGCCTGCGCCACGGCGCGCCACATCATCGCGCCGACGGAACACGTGCGGCGGCGTTGCCTGGAACTTTTTGAGGCTCCCATGGAGAAAATCATCGTGGCGCCACCGGGGGTCTCGCCCAATCTTTCCAAGCCCACCATTTCCGTGGTGGAGAAGCCCTATATCGTCATGTTTTTCGACCCGCTGACAGCCCCGCTGCTCCACACGGTGCGCGAGGCGATGGAAAAGCGGAAGGACGAGTTTCCCCAGACCCAGGTCATCGTGGGGCCCACGCTCCCGGATGAGCCCGACAACTGGGGCCCGCGGGTTGTTCGCGTGGAGCAGTGTCCGGACTCCCATCTGGCCGGCCTCTACCGCGAAGCGGATTTCTTCCTCTATCCCGCGCCGGACGATGGCAGTGGCTTGCGCGTGCTGGAGGCCCTCGCAGCGGGCGTTCCCGTGCTGGCGGCCGGCTCGCGGGGCGTGATGGAGGTGGCGGGCGATGCGCCCATCTATTTCAACGGCGAAAGCCTTGACGCCTTCTTCCAGTCCCTGAAGCGGATCCTTTCCGAGGAGAAGCACCTGCGGGCGAAGCGCATCCACACGGGGGCGCAAATCGCGGCGCGTTTCGCCTGGGACAAGAGCATGTGGAAGGTGCTGACCACCTTGAAGGCGGGTTGAGTCCTCGGTGTTCCGGCGGGCGGCGATAGTTCCGTGGTACATTACCTGGTAGTGAGTCCCCCCTTGCCCATCCTTGAGGAGACATCCCATGGCACACCGAGGCTGCTGCGTATCCTGTCGCGGTATAGTCCGCAGGCTTCTGCTCGTTCCATTTGCCCTTGGCCCCCTCTCCGGCTGCGATGGCTTCGCATTCCCCGGCATACCGGTGGAGTTGCCGCTGGCCCAGGGTGTGGAACTTTCCGCCGTCAGCGCCGCCGCCGGATCCGTGGAACTGCCCCTGGCCTTCTTCTGCGACCTCTTCAACGAGGAGGAACTGGATGCGATGCTTCGCGCGGCGGCGGGCGACCGCATCGCCGATCTGCTGACGATAACCCGTGTGGAGCTTGACGCGGCGGAGATCACGGCGACCGAGGGCAGTTTCGAACCCTTCACGCGATCGACCCTTGTGCTTCATCTTCTTGACGTGGGGTCGGCTCCCCTGACTCTGGGCGCGGCGGCCGACGATAGCGGACTGGGAGTCGCATTTGCCCTCACCCGGGAACGTCCGGTTGACCTTCTTAACGATCTGGAAGACGGCCAGTGCGGCGTGCCCACCCTGCGCCTCGAAGGGGCGAGCCCGCTGGAGCCGGAAGATGTCACTTTCGATGTGGGCGTGCGCGTCCTCGTCTACACGGAGCTGACCCTGGGCAGACCATGACATCGTCGTAACCTTCTTGACGTCGTGCTGGCGTCCCCCCTGTAATGGCAACGTTGTCTGGTGGTACTGTTTGGAACGTGTCCCGGCGCTGGTACCGGGCCGCTGACCCCAATCTGGAGATATTCCGATGACCAAATCTATTAGTTTTCGCAGAACAGCGGCGATGGCTCTCGGCGCGCTGGCGGCTGGAATCTCACTCGGCAGCCTTTCGGGTTGCGACGGGATCGAACTTCCCATTGAGGTGGTCGTTCCTCTGGTTCAAAATTCCTCCATCGTCGCGGCGAACGAGGCCGATGGCGATGTGAATATTGTGGTGGGCGCTTTCTGCGACCTGTTCAGCGAAGAAGAGCTGGACGCACTGATTCGGCAGTTTGGCGGTGATCTGGTCGCCGACCTGGTGGATATCACCGGCGTCGAACTGACGAAAGTCTCGGTGACCGCCACGGAAGGAAATTTCGATTCCTTCACCGACTCGGACCTGAATCTTATCTTCCTGGGCGATTCTCCCCTGCTTCTGGGCGAGGCGACGGACTCTCAGGGTCTGGGCGGCAGTTTTGACCTGACGAAGAGCGTGCCGGTGGATCTGTTGAACGATCTGGAAGATGGCGATTGCGGCGCACCAACGCTGCACTTCGAAGGCGATCAGCCCGCGGGTGATATCACCTTCAACACGACCGCCACGCTTACGGTTTATACGCGGCTAACCTTGCAGCAGCCGTAATCAGTAAAACGGTTATCCCAATTCGCCCTCCTGAGTACCGGGGGGCGAATTTTGTTTTCGGGCGCGCGATAAACAACTGGCAAAAGAGTACGCTCCACGACAATAAGGTCCGTGCTGACTACACCAGGCCGCGACGTCAAGTTACAGGACAGTCGTTCATGACGCTTCGCGTCACCCATGGAGGGTGGAAGAAGTATCCGAGCTTCCCCCCGCTTGCGGGGGTAGGGGGGCGTGGGTTTCAGAGTTGACGGTAGGCATCGCATGTCTCTTCGCGTCCTGCCGGTGTATTTCCAGTGCAGCCTCGCTGGTTCAAATAATCGCGCTTGGTCAAAGCGGCGCTGAAAGCAATTGGCTCTTCTGGCGGGGTCGGGTCGCGGGGCGATGCTGTCCTTACGAGTTTTTGCATCGTGGCGCTTTTGTCACGTAGCATCACGGCGTGACTCCACCACCGCCGAAACGTGAACTCCGCAGCGACCTGCTTCAACTTGCAGGGCTTGCCTTTGCGTATCGCGTGCTCTTTCTAATCGCGGTGCCTCGGGTACTGGACACGGCGGACGCCATACACTACGTGGAAACGGCGGTCTCCTTCGCTTCGGGAAGTCTCTGGGGGCATGATCCGAAGATTCCCGTGCTCTACCCACTGCTCGGCGCGCTGTTCTCCAAGCTGTTCATCGCCGATATGGAATGGGCATGCCGGATGGTTTCCTTTGTCGCCTCCACCCTGCTGGTGATTCCCGTCTACTTCCTGGCCAGGGACCTCCACGGCCGTCCCGCCGCACGCGTTGCGGGGCTGATCGTAGCGCTCTGGCCCTGGCTTGCGGACTACGGGTGCAGCGTGTCGACGGAATCGCTGGGGGTACTGCTCTGGGTCACGGGCGTGTTTCTTTTTGTGCGGGGGGTGCGAGAACGTGGCGGCGCTTTGTATGGCGGCGCCGTGGCGCTTTTTGCCCTCAGTCTCACGCGCCCCGAGGGCTTGTTCATCCTTTTCTGCACCGTGCCCGCCGCGGCAATCCTGCTTTGGCCCTTTGACCGGACCAAGGCGCGGCGACTGTTTCCTTTCGTTGTGCTGTGCGCGGCCCTCATCGTGGCCAATACAATCTACAATCGGTTTCTGGTGGGCGAGGCAACGGCGAACTATCGCATCGGGTTTATTGTGGCGGAGTTTGATTGGATGCGCTTTGTCCACACCGGCGTGCAGACATTGAGCGACGTGCTCCCCGTCATGCTGGGTCCGGTGCTGTTCCTATTTCTGGGGGTGGGCTTCTTTCACCCGCGCGCCACGTTGCGCGATGGCCGCCTGGAAGCCGCCGTGCTGCTGTTTGCATTGGCGCAGTGGGGCGTGAGCCTGTTCGTGCTGTCGCCCGCGCCGCGCTATCTGATGGCCCCACTGATCATCCTTTCCGTTTGGTCCGCCAGTGGCATAGTGCTGGTTACCGCGCGGATCACCCAGACCGATCGTGTTGGATGGTTTCTACGGTGCCTCCCATTGGGCGCGCTGGTCACTTTTTTCCTGATGCACGCCGCAGTGACGATGGGATCGGAGCACCTGGGACGGCCCCCCCGGGAGCCACGCGAGTATAAGGAAGCGGGCCGCTGGATGGCGGAGCACCTCGAACCGGGATTGATTTTTACGCGTAAACCGCAGGTGGGCTTCTACGCAGAGATGCCATCAACGGGTCCGGTGCTGGAAGAGACTCTGGCGCAATCGCTGGAGCGCGCGCGACGAGCGGGAGCGCGCTACGTGGTGGTGGACGAACGCTACACGGCGGCGATGGCGCCCGCCCTGGCGCCTCTGCTGGACCCGGCCAAGGCCCCGACCGGACTGGTGCACCAGCAGAGTTTCGATACCTGGCCGGGGTGTCGTGTGGTGGTGTATGCGCTGGAGCCTGGAGGGCCGGTTGCTCCATGAAGCGGCGCCTGCTGGTGGTTCATTCGGGCGGTGTGGGCGACTTCATCTGCACCTTTCCCGCGCTTACCGTCCTGGCCCAGACCAGCGCTATCGAGATTGCGGGTCTACCCGAACGCGTGGCACTGGCCCGGGCGGCGGGCATTGCGGACGAAGTCCACGACCTGGAGCGGACAGGCTTCACAAGTGTGTTCAGCGAGCCTGATGCGCGGCTTCGCAGCTTTGTAGCCGGCTTCGATGAAGCGCTGGTGTGGATGGCCGATGAAAACGGCGTGATCGCAGCGGGCCTGCGCGAGGCCGGTATCCCGCGCGTTCGCTGTTTTCCGGGAATTCCGCCCCAAGGCTGGCGTGATCATGCGTCGCAGTGGTACGGCTCCTGTGCCGATGTTCCGGTGTCTCTCCCTTATCACGCTCCATTTGCAAAGGCCGCCGTCGCTCCGGAAGTGGTGATCCATCCGGGGAGCGGAGGGCGGAGCAAGAACTGGCCGATGGGGCACTTTGAAGAAGTGGCCGCACGTCTGGTCGAGCAGGGGCTTCGGGTTTCCTGGTGTGCTGGGCCCGCGGAAGAGAATCTGCCGGATGATCGGGTCACCCTGCCACCGGTGGACCTCGTGGAACTCGCCGGGCTGCTCGGGGGTACGAGGTTATTCATGGGGAATGACAGCGGCATCAGTCATCTGGCCGGGGCAGCGGGCTGTCGGACCGTGGCGATCTTCGGCCCCACCGATCCTGTCGTGTGGCGGCCCGCAGGCCCGCGCGTGCGTGTGGTCCGTGGGGCGCCCTGGCCTTATGCGGCCGCGGTTTTTGATGTGGCGATGGCGCTCATGACACAACACCCCGATTAAGTGCCTGCCGGTATTCTACGAGGCTTCTCCGATCCTAACGGGCGGTCTGTACGCTTTGGCTTTCCCGTGCTACACTGCTGCTGGCGGCAAGTGAAACCGGGAGACTGGCAATGACCCTTTCAACCCGCATAACCTTTGCAATGGTTGCGGTAACGATATTGACGGCGGCGGCCGGTGGCGTCTTCACGTATTTCAATCTCGAATCGAGGTTGCGCCCGGTGATGCTTTATCAACTGGCGGAAAGCGGCGGTCAACTGACCAACGTCATCGATGCAACCATCCGCGCAGCCCAGTCCGACGTGCTGGCAATAGTCGCCTCTCAACCGCTCCAGGGACTTACGGGCGCCTTGTTGACCGGCACCGTCGATCCCATACACGGGATCGACGCGGCGCAATGGCGAGAGCGCCTGGCCGCCGGCTTTGAGGCGCAGCTCGGCGCCAAGCCAGATTACCACCAGATCCGGTACATTGGCATGGCCGGCGGGGGCCGGGAGCTGGTCCGTGTCGATCGCATGGGCGAGAATGAAGCCCTGCAAATCGTGGCCGAAGAACAACTCGCTATCAAGGGCGATCGCGACTACTTCCAGAAAGCAATTGGGCTTGGGCGTGGCCAGATCTACCTGGGTACGGTGGAACTCAATCAGGAACACGGCAAGATCTCCGTGCCCCACGTGCCCGTCCTCCGGGTCGCCTCTCCAGTTCTCCTGGAGAATGGGGAACCCTTTGGGATCGTGATCATCAATCTCGATCTGCGGCGAACCTTTGCCTTGATCCGCTCGCTCACGGAGAACAGGAGTGAAACCTACGTGGTCAATCGCGCCGGGGACTTCCTGCTTCACCCGGACCCATCCATGGAGTTCGGATTCGCTTTGGGCGAGCCGCACCGACTGCAGGAGGGGTTTCCGGGTATTTTCGATCTATTGGCACGGAACAATCCGGAGACGCGTCTTGTGAACGACGCCTCCGGCCAGTTGGTCGCGCTGGCGGCCACCCCGGTGGGTCCACAGGGCGCCGATATCATGACGGTCGTGCAGGTCGAGCCCTACGACGCGCTTATGATGCCCCTGGCGTCGGTGAAAGCGTCGACCCTGCTGACGGGACTGGCCTCCGCCGCGGTTGCCGTCCTGCTCTCGTTAGCGTATCCCGCTCACTCGCACGGCCATTCCGGCAAATTGGGCTGCAGTTGGAGGGGCTCGGCGTTGAACAGCGCCGGCCCGCATTGACGCGCGGTCCGAGCGAAATTGTCCACCTCAGTGCAACACTGGAGGCCATGTCCAATGAAATTCGATTGAGAACCCGTGCGCTGGAAGACGAAATCGCGGTTCGGCGCCAGACGGAGGTCGCGTCGAACGACTACGTGGACAAAGCGCGACTTTTTTCTGCGGTGGTGGAGTCTTCGGACGACGCTATCCTGAGCATGACGCTGGACGGGGTCATCACCTCGTGGAATCCGGCGGCCGAGCAACTTTACGGCTATTCGAAAGACGAGGCGTTGGGTAGTTCCGTTGATCTGATTGTCCCGCCGGATCGGGCCGAGGAGTTCGAGGGCCTTATGAAACACATCGCGGCCGGGGAGCGTGTGGCGTCCGTGCAGACGGTACGCAGACACAAAGATGGGCACTGTGTAGATATTTCTCTCACCATATCCCCCATTGAGATGGCGTCGGGCCATATCTCGGGCGCCTCGACGATCGCCCGGGATATTTCGCAGAGCATCCAGGCCGAGGAGAAGTTCAGGCTGGTGGTGGAGTCTTCACCCAATGGCATTGTGATGGTGGACGGGGCGGGTATCGTGCAACTGGTGAATCGGGAGACGGAACGCCTTTTCGGCTACGCAAGTGAGGAGTTGATCGGCCAGTCGATGGAGATTCTTGTGCCGACGCGCTTCCGGTCGGAGCACCCTCGGAAGCGTGGAGAGTTCCATGCGAATCCGAGCGGGCGACCCATGGGGGAAGGTAGAGATCTTTACGGGCAGCGGAAAGACGGATCGGAATTCCCAATTGAAGTGGGGCTGAATCCGATCCACACCCGGCAGGGGATGATGGTGTTGAGCGTAGTGGTGGACATTACGGAACGAAAAAAAGCCGAGGCAAACATCCAGCGTCACACCGAGGACTTGCGGCGCTCCAATCGGGAGCTGGAGACTTTCGCGTATGCGGCGTCCCACGATCTTCAGGAGCCCTTGCGCATGGTGGCGAGCTATGTGGAGCTGCTGGCGAAGCGCTACGAGGGCAAGCTGGACGAAAAGGCGGACAAGTACATCTACTATGCGGTGGACGGTGCGAAGAGAATGAAGCAATTGATCAATGACCTGCTGGCCTATTCTCGAGTCAGCACCCAGGGTAAGGACTTGGAGCCCGCGGACAGCGGGTTGGTACTGACCCAGGTCATGCGTGGCCTGGAGGGTCTGGTGGCGGAGTCGGAAGGCGAGGTTACCTGGGGCGAATTGCCGATGGTGCTTGCCGACCCTATCCAGCTCGGCCAGGTTCTCCAGAACTTGATCGCGAATGGCTTGAAATTTCGCGGCGAGTCCGCGCCCAGAATTCGGATTGACGCCGAGCTCGTGGACGGTATGTGGGAGTTCCGGGTGGGGGACAACGGCATCGGTATTGACAGCCGCTTCAGCGGCAGGGTGTTTCAGATGTTTCAGCGACTGAACACGCGCGAGGCGTACCCCGGAACCGGGATCGGCCTGGCGATCGCCCAGAAGATTGTGGAGCGCCACGGCGGGCGAATCTGGTTCACATCGGAAATAGGCCAGGGTACGACCTTTCACTTTACAATTAAGCCGATTTGGTGATATCGTTCAATTAGCAGTGAATGTACAGGCTGTTCCCATGGGAATGGCGCGGGTCGTGCCTGGCAGCAGCGGTCGCGTCGTCCATGTATGCTCGAAATGGACCTGTTATCCGACATTTGTATGCGGCGTACTTAGTCCCCGGCTCCCGTCCTTTCGCTTCCTGGTGGCTTTCGTGGGTCGGCGTGCAAGTCGGTCGCCACGGGAGGCTTAAGATGGCAAGTACGATTGAAGTCCTGCTGGTGGAAGATAATCCGGCGGATGCCGACCTGACGCGGGAGGCGCTTGAAGCGAGCAAGCTCGTACTGAACCTTTCCGTGGTGGTGGATGGCGAGCAATGCATCGATTTCCTGCGGCAATCGGGCGGCTTTATCGGGGCGCGCCGGCCCGACCTGATCCTCCTCGATCTTAATCTTCCCCGGATCTCGGGCCGGGAAGTGCTGGCCGAGATCAAGGGAGACCCCGGTCTGCGGACCATCCCCGTGGTGGTTCTGACCTCGTCCGCCGCGGAGACGGACGTGGTTCAAAGCTACGATCTCGGCGCGAACTGTTATATCACCAAACCGGTTGACTTGAAGTCCTTCATGTCCATCGTCGCGTCGGTCAACGAATTCTGGTTTACCGTCGTGAAGCTTCCCACCTCTACGCATTCGGGCAGTGGACTCTAATCAGACGGTGATCGGTACCGGGCGGGCAGTCGGCATGCGGACATCTGCCCGGAGAAAGTGAGGCAGGACCATGGCCATAGACTCAGTCCCACTGGGTGTTCTTCTTGTGGAGGACAACGCCGGCGACGCCGATCTGGTCCGGGAGTGGCTGGAGCAGGAGGGCGTGTATCGCTTTCGGCTTTCTCCGGTCACCACGCTGCAACAGGCGCAGATGGCGCTCCAATCGGATGTGTACGACGCGGTGCTGCTGGATCTGTCGCTTCCGGACTCTCAGGGTATCGAAACGCTCACCCTGCTACGGGAGAGCTGTGAAACCATACCGATCCTGGTCTTTTCGGGGTCTTCGTCCGATGAAAACAGGCTTGCCGCGTATCGCGCGGGGGCGCAGGATTTCATCGCCAAGAGCGACGATGCCGGTCAATTGCTGGCGCGGGCCATACTCTATGCCGTGGAACGGTACCGGACGCAGTCACAGCAGCACTATCTGGAGCGGGTGATGGCGGCCAATCCGGATGCGGTGCTGGTCATCGACAGCGGCGGGACGGTGCAGTTTGTGAATGAGGCGGCGGCGGGACTCTTCAGTCGAAGCCGCGAGGACCTGGTGGGGCGACCGCTGGATATCGATCTGAGCGCGGCCGGGCTGGAGGAAATTGAAATCGTGCGCGGGCGGGATCCCCGTGTCGGGGAGGTGCGGGTGGCCAGTGTGGAGTGGCTTCGCAAGCCGGCGATGCTGGTTACGATCCGGGATCGAACGGATTTCAAACGCATCGAGGAGCAATTGCGCCAGTCACAGAAGATGGAGGCAATCGGCCGACTCGCGGGTGGAATTGCCCACGACTTCAATAATCTGCTTACGGTGATCAATGGCTACGTGGAGGTGCTGATAGACGATCCGGCGCTCGCCCCGGAGCAACTGGAGATGCTGGGCTGTGTCCAGCAGGCCGGATCCCGTGCGGCGGCGTTGACCAGCCAGTTGCTGGCCTTCGGGCGGCGCTCCATCGTGAAGGTGTCTCACGTGGACATCAACGCTATCATTCGGCGGCTGGAGGTGTTTCTGCGCCGTCTTATCGGCGAAGATATCGAACTGGATGTGCTGCTGGCGGTGGATACGGGTCAGATTCTGGCGGACCCGACCCATATGGAGCAGATCATCATGAACCTGGCGGTAAACGCCCGGGATGCGATGCGGCGCGGGGGCCGATTGGTGATTGAAACGGAACACATCGAGCTTGACGAGCACTACGTCATGAATCGGGGCGATTCTGAGCGGCTTCAGCCGGGCGCTTACGTCCGACTGTCCATCTCGGACACGGGCATCGGGATGGACGCAAACATTATGTCCAAGATTTTCGAGCCCTTCTTCACCACCAAGGAACCGGGGCAGGGCACCGGGCTGGGGCTTGCGACGGTCTACGGTATCGTGCGGCAAATGAATGGCCATATCACCTGCTATAGCGAGGTCGGCATGGGGACGCGCTTCTCGGTCTATCTGCCCGCCGCGACGGGCGAGGCCCTTGCGGAGGATGGCGCGAGCCAGGCCGATCCGGTTTCGTGTCGTGGAACGGAGACGGTCCTGCTGGTGGAGGACGACGACGAAGTGCGCCAACTGATCCTTCGCGCGCTTACGTCTTACGGTTACCGGGTACTGGAAGCGCTCAGCGGGCAGAACGCGGTGCAATTTGCCCGGGAGCATGAAGGGGCCATTCACCTGCTCTTAACCGATGTGATCATGCCGAAGATGGGCGGCGCGGATCTGGCCGGGCTAATCAAGCCGTTGCATCCCGAGACACGGGTGCTCTACATCTCTGGCTATACGAACGACGCCATCATCCGACATGGGATCATGACGGCCAACGTGAACTTTCTCCAGAAACCCTTCACACCGGCAGGCCTGTCCATCAAGGTCAGGCAAGTGCTGGACCATGCACCCGCGGACTGACGAGACTCTAGACGCGACGTTTTTTTTCGCGGGGAGCACTTGACATCTATTACGGTTTTCGTTTACCGTTGTCGTCATGAGTCCCGATACAAAAATCATCAATCGTGAGATACTTCTCGCTTTCTGGAAGGTGCATATTCTGCACCACGCCGCCGAGCAGCCTGTCGTTGGCAACTGGATGCTCAAGGAGCTGCGCCACCATGGCTACGATGCGAGCCCCGGCACCCTCTACCCACTGCTTGCTCGGATGGAGGCCCACGGCTGGCTTTCCTCCACCGTAGCGGGGACGGGCCCGAAGGCGCCCCGTGCCTACCGCCTTACGGCCGAGGGCGCGGCGGTATTGGCGGTGGTCAAACAACAAATTGGCGAACTGTCGGGCGAAACACGATCCGAGCGTGAACCCCGAAAGTCACGTCCCACTGGAAAACACTAGGATTTTGAGCGCTTGAGCAACACTTCACCAACACCGACACCATCGACCGGTCTACGCCGAGAGATAGGACTTTTTGGCGCAACGCTCATGGGCCTCGGATCGATCCTGGGCACGGGCGCCTTCGTAAGCATTGGAATTGCCGCCGGTATTACCGGACCATCGGTCATCCTTGCGACGATACTCGCCGCGTTGGTCGCAACGTGCAATGCGCTGAACAGCGCCCAGCTTGCGGCGGCCCATCCGGTGAGCGGCGGCGCCTATGAATATGGCTACCGACTCCTGACCCCCGCAGCGGGTTTTACCGCGGGCTGGATGTTCCTTTGCGCCAAGACGGCTTCCGCAGCGACGGCGGCGCTCGGTTTTTCAGGTTATTTGCTCCATCTCGCCAACGTTGACAGCGCCGGAGCGCGGATCGGACTGGCGGTCGGGGGCGTGGTCATTCTGACGACGCTTTCGGCGGGCGGCATTAAACGCTCCAACGCGGCCAACACCCTGATCGTCTCGCTGACGATTGGCTCACTCCTCATTTTCATTGTCGGCGTTGCCCCGGCGGGCATTCGGGGTGCTGAAACGCACCTTTTCCCCTTCTTCGACGGCGGGGAATCGGGCGGCGAGCATTGGGCGAACTTCCTGCAGGCTACGGCTTTGATGTTTGTGGCCTTCACCGGTTACGGCCGTATTGCGACGCTGGGCGAAGAAGTCCACGAGCCCCGGCGGACGATTCCGAAAGCGATCGTCACGACACTGGCGATTTCCGCCCTGCTCTATATTGGCCTTGCTCTCGCGGCGGTGTCGGCTGCGGGCGCGCCCGCGTTGCGGGCGGCGGTGGAAGAGGCCGCAGCCCCGCTGGAAATTGTGGCGGCCGCCCACGCCTTCCCCGGGGCGGCGCTGCTTGTGAGCCTGGGCGCGGTAACGGCGATGCTTGGCGTGCTGCTGAATCTGATTCTCGGGTTGAGCCGCGTGCTCCTCGCGATGGCGCGGCGCAACGACGCGCCAGCCTGCTTCGCCAGGATCAGCGATCACACGGCGACACCCACGGCGGCGGTCTGGGCGGTGGGTCTGGCCATTGGCGCGCTTGCGCTTGTGGGCAGCGTAAAAACGACCTGGTCCTTCAGCGCGTTCACCGTGCTCGTCTATTACGCCATCAACAACCTGGCCGCGCTCCGGCTTGCCCCGAATGAGCGGCTCTATTCTCCGCTCTGGGCCTGGGGCGGTCTCATGGCGTGTGTGTTTCTGGCGTTCTGGGTGGATACCCCGGTGTGGATGGCGGGCGTGGGGCTGATCGCCGGAGGCCTCGCCCTGCGCTGGTTTGGACGGTGGATTTTCGGGGCGCGGATTGGGGACTGAGACACGCCGCGCGAAGTGGACCGGATGGGCTCGATCAGGGGCTTCAACCCTTTTTCGCGATGCAATAGAGGTGTGTGCGACTGCGAAGGTACAATTCGTCGCCGATGGCTACGGGGGAAGCATCCAGCACGCCGTCGAGGGTGTTGGTGGCTACAACTTCCAGCTTCTCTGATGACTTGAGCACGGCGGTCAATCCCTTGCGATCGGGGATGTAGATGTGGCCGCCGGCGGCCAGGGGTGATGCGTAGATGCTCTGGAGGCCGCTGAGGCGTTCGCTCTCATAGAGGAAGGTTCCGGTTTTCGCATCGAGGCAAGATAGCTGGGGCTTGTAGCCCTGGATCACATAGAGCCGCCCGTCCGCCACGAGGGGCGAGGGCACGATGGCGCCGCCCTTGTCCACATTCCAGGAGACGGCGTCGGTGCCCGAAAGATCGCCCGTGCGGCCGAGGGTGATGGCCATGATGGCGTTGCCCTGGAAGCCGGTGGTGCAATAGACTTTGCCATCGTAGACCACGGGGGAGGGTGCTGCGCAGCCGGTGAGGCCGCTGCACTGCCAGATGAGCTCGCCGGTGGCGGCGTCGTAGCTGCGCACGAAGGCGGAGGCGGCGGTGATGACTTCCCAGCGTTCCCCCACTTTCGCGGCGACCGGCGAGGACCAGGAGCTTTCTTCGTCACGTTTCTGTTCCCAGAGCCTCTCGCCGGTATCTTTGTTCAGGGCGAAGATGCGGGAATCACCTTCGTGATCCGCGAGAATGACGAGGGCATTACCCACGAGAACTGGTGAACTGCCTTCGCCGAAGGTGCCCGCCATTTTCAGGGGCGCGGTGTTGGCGCGCCAGATTTCGTTGTCGTCCAGATCGAAGCAGTAGACACCGCGAGAACCGAAACTGGCCCAGACGTGGGTGCCATCAGTGACGGGTGAATAGGGCGCATAGGTGCCGGTGGTATGAAGACCTTCATGGGGCTGGGCTTCAAGGACGGTGCGCTCCCAGAGGATGGCGCCGCTGCTCCGGTCCACGCAGAGCACCACGAAGCGGTAGGGCACTGTAGCGGGTTTGGACATGGGGCGTCCACTGGGCGCCTCTTCGACCGTGGGCTCTTCGCCCAGCGCCACAGCGGACTGAATGAAGATCTTGTTGTCCCAGATTACGGGCGTGGACTGCCCCTCGCCGGGGAGGGCGGTCTTCCACTTGACGTTTTCCGTCTCGCTCCACGTGGTGGGCGGGTTGCCCTCGGCGGCGATGCCGTCGCCGTTGGGGCCGCGCCACGCGGGCCATTGGGCATCGGTATAGGCGGAGAGGCTGAACGCCACGCAGCACGCAGTTGCGATCAAAATACACTTCATATTCACGCGACCGAAGGTCATGATTCGATGCTCCAAAATTGTTTACTTTGCTAAACTTTTGTAACTTATGATACATGAATGGAGAAGGCTTGCGCAAACGCAATACTGTGCTCGAATAATTCTCAAGAGCCCGTGGTAAGAACTCCAACCGACTCAGAAAGGAATCCTGTCTTGAGCATCATCATTGCTTACTGCGTGCTTGGAATCGTGGCCATTGTGTTGGGCGTGTTTTTCTATACGCTGTCCGTCCAATCTCGCAAGCGCTATATCTGCCCGGCTTGCGGAGAACGGGTTCACACCGAGCATCTGGACGCTAGCCATTGCAGTACTTGCGGTGCGCCATTGAATCGCGACTACCACGACTGAACGGACTCTATCAACGAAGAAGCATCGAGGAGTTTTCTTGGATGAGCAATCGTACCGACTTGCTGGCGGGCACGCGGCCCGAACTAAAGATTCACCAGATTATCATGAGCGGATCGGACGGCTTCGATGGCTATGAGATCATGGAGTACAAGGGGATGGTCTGGGGGATCTCAGCGCGTGCGAAGGACATCGGGCAGGATTTCGCCATGGGATGCAAGCAGATCTCCGGTGGCGAGCTGAGCTCCTACACCGCACTGGGCGATGAATCGCGCCAGCGTGCGCTGGACCGTATGCTCCAGATGGCGAAGCGCCAGGGCGCAAACGCGATTATCAATGTGGAGTTTGAACTGGGCGGGGCCAATCAGGGTGCCTCGCAGGCTGTGGTCCATGGCACTGCGGTCGTGATCAAACCCATAGAGAACTACGTTCCCGTTGGCGCGGCGGGCAATATCCTGTTGGAGATCAAGGAGCAGTTGGAAAAGCGGCCATGAGGGCCATGCCGCTTTACCTGCGATGGTTGTGGTGGAAGCACACGTGGACTTTTCAGGCGGCGCACAAACCCCTCTGCGGGCGATTTCATGGGGACGTGATTCGGCTGGGTTCGCTTCGCGTGTGCCGCAGTTGCGCGGCACTTTACGGAAGTTTTCTCCTTGCGCTACTGGCTTCACCGCTTTACCTCGACGCGCTCGGGATGAATGCGGGTGCAACTGCCAGTGGCGCACTGATGGTAGTTGTGGCCGCGTCGCATCCCGCTATCTATCGCCGCGCACCGCGAGTCTTGCGAGATGGACTGCGAAGTACCCTGGGTCTGTTAACCGGCTTGTGTGTCGTGATGCTGTTCAGTGCCGCTTGGCCGTGGGGTGCCTTGCAAGTCGCGATCCTCGGGATATGCCGGCAGCTCTTCCAGCGCCAACGAGATAAACACACGCGTGAAAACGACCTGTGCGCGGGCTGTGCGGAATGCGGGCGTGGCGGTATTTGCTCGGGATTCGCGGAGAAGGCGGTGCATCTCCGGGCCTATGAGGAGGAGGCTACTGGGTGGCTGGAACGTCGTGGACTGCCTCCGGCATAGCGACAACGACAAAAGCACCCGGAGACATCGTCCTAAATCCATCTGAAGGTGAGCGTACTCCCGTCGAAGTGTTTCTTTACACGGCGCGGCAGGCGAGATATTATAAGTGTCCGCTTTCAGGAGACACACCCATGAAGACCGTAGACGTCAGTGCGCTCAAAGAAAATTTGCCCGAGTATCTTGATCGGGTCAACGAAGACCATGCGCCCCTCCTTGTAACCCGTGCAGTCGGTAAGCCGGCGATAATCATGTCGCTGGACGACTACAATGCCTACGAGGAGACGGCCTATCTAATGGCGAGTCCTCTCAATGCCCAGCGTCTCGACGAATCTATCGCAGCGCTATCAAAGGGTGAGGGCACGATTCATGACCTGCTCGAAGAATGAAGTTCTGCTGGGATGGAAATGCCTGGAATGACTACGTGCATTGGCAGACCCATGACAAGGCCATGCTGAAGCGCATCAACGCATTGCTTCGTGAAATTGCAAGAACGCCTTTCGAAGGCACAGGCTCCCCGGAGCCGTTGCGTCACAATTGGTCGGGCTACTGGTCGCGGCGAATTGACCGCGAGCACCGACTGGTTTACCGCGTCGAAGGCGATATCATCTATATCGCACAGTGCCGCTATCACTATTGATGGAAGGATGGCTAACTGCGGGCTGGCATCTCACTCCACGCTGTAAGTGAATATCGCCGCACCTTTCAGCTCGAAGCGCAGGCGCAGCTCCTGGCCCGCGACGGCATCCAACTTTTTCTCGCCCCAGGTGATGGATTGCGCGAATCCCGAGCTTGTCACCGGCGTGCAATCCTCCAGCGTAAACCCGTCGACGGTCTTGTTGTTGTCGGTGCGGAGTTCCGCTCGGAGCGTGCCGCCTTCATTTACCGTGGCATTCACGGTGAGCGACGCGCCTTCGGGCACGATGAAGGGGCGGGTCAACACGTAGCCCGGCTCTTCGCCCGAGGGGCGGAGGCCCACGATGCGATCACGCGCGGCGGTGGCGAGGCCGATGGCGCAGGGGTTCTCGGGCTCGTTGTGGGACTTCGCGAAGCCGCCGTAGTAAAAGCGTAGCTCGTCGCCCACGGCCACGGGGCTCTCCGCGAGGAGGACCATGCCCGCGTCCCAGGAGCCCTCGGGACCCAGCGGGAGCATGGCGGGGTGGGTGCCGATGGCGTCCCAG
>JBHEKR010000202.1:0-12285 GCA_041859365.1 Candidatus Hydrogenedentales bacterium | reverse complement strand
AGGCTCTTGGCCGCTTCAAGCAGCGCGCCCAGCTTCACTTGACCCAATTCGCTCGTGTCCGCACCCGCCTTGCCGGCCTTCTTCACGAAGCTTTCCCAGCCCTCGTGGTCCCATTCACCCTTGCGCTTGATGACGAAATCCCCGGCAAGCTCCAGTACGTCCCGTACGATGTCTTTTTTTCCAGCCATGGTGCATTCTCCTCATGTTGGGGCGTGCGCGGTCCAGTTGCACGCGGTGTGGGCGCGGTCCCATCGGCGTATCGACGCGGCCACGGGCGGACCAGGCGCCTATTCGTCGTGTCCCCAACAACACCCCTGAAGGCACCGGGGCCATAATAACACGATAGGACAGCCTTCTGCCAAGCCTGTCAATAGATTACCGGGGAAGGCCCGCGAATGACCTTCCCCGGCGTCTCAGTTCTTACTGCAGCCAGCCGTAAGGCGCGGCCGTTTCGTCATAGTTATACTGGAATTCCGTGTAGGCCCGGGAGAGGGGCGATTTGCCGGGGTACTTGATGAACTCCACGTGGCCGTCGAGGTACAGCACGTTGCCGCCGCCCGGCTTGTGGTTCATGTTGTTCGAGTTTTCCGAGTCGTCCCACATCACGAAAATGGTGCTCGCCGCTTGCGCACTCGCGCCGGGATTGTTGATATCCGTGATAAAGAACCGCTCGAAACCCTGGCGGATCAGCTTGGAGCCACCGAATTCCTGATTGATATAGGAGGGGTCATTGTTCACACCCCAGTTCGTCTGGATGTTGGTGAGGATGAAGTTTTTTATGGCCAGCGTGAACGCGGGATTGAAGTCACCGGTGGTGGGACTGGCGTTGAAGTCGCCCGCGTTCGCGCGGGAAGGGTCATTGAGGAGCAGGTTGTCCGGCCAATACCAGGCATAGTAAAGATAGGACTTGTTCTCCAAGTCGCAACTGTCGATTCCCTTGCTCGGATCATTGTTCAGATTGAAGCGCCCATCATACCAGTCGTCGCCGTCGGCGTCCGAAGGACAGCGCCAGATGAGCACATCCGTCATGTACTCGGGATAGATCGAAGGACCATCGGGGCACTGCTGGAACTTGGAGGAGTACCGGCGATCGCAGTTCGACAGCCCCGGAACCAGGGGAGCGCCGTTGCGAAATTCGTCCCAGAGGTGGTTTGGCGGAAGTTTCTGGCCTTTCGATTCGGAGGAGAACATGTAGAATATGGTCCCCATCTGCTTCAGGTTGTTCTGGCAACTGGCGCGCCGGGCCGCTTCCCGGGCCCGGGCCAGGGCCGGCAGCAGGATGGCCGCAAGGATGCCTATGATGGCAATGACCACCAGCAGTTCGATCAGGGTAAAACCCCTTTTCCGCAACATGATACTCGTCTCCTTTGGATGTATCGAACGAAGAATCGTCACGGGGCCTGGGGTACACAGGTTTCCTGTGATAAGAGCACAGGCCCCCAGGCGACCCGCCCCGAAAGCATAGTGGCGTCCCGTTAGCTCCGTGTGTGCCCCCCATTCGATTTTGCTCGGCCCGTCGCAACCGCCGGGATGCTTCGTGCTATGATCGGCGCGATGCAAAACGGCCGCGCGGCGCGCGAGGAGAGTCCCGATTTCCCCATCCAGCTTTAAGTTTCTTCAGGTCGAGTGGCACGATTCCCTGCCCTCGACGAACACCTTTCTGATCGAGCGCGCGAAAGGCAAGCCAGAGACGCCCCACGGCACCGTTATCGCGGCGCGGGCGCAGACGGCGGGGCGTGGACGCCAGCAGCGAAGCTGGATCGCCGCGCCGAACGAAAACATAACCATGTCGTTCTTGTGGAACGCGCCCGTTGCGCCTGAGTTCGTACCCTCCATGGCCCAGGCAATTTCGGTCGGCATCTGCGAAGCGCTGGAAGCCTATGTCAGCCCGGTTATCAAGTGGCCCAACGACGTGCTGGTGGGGGGAAAGAAGATTGGGGGCATCCTGTGCGAGCGCTTGGCGGGCGGGTGCGCCGGAAACAGTCTCGTCGTTGCGGGCATCGGACTCAACGTCAACATGGGCCGGGCGGGTGCGGACACCATCGATCAGCCGGTGACCTCGCTGGCGCTGGAGACGGGTGCTGCGTTCGAGACAGAGCGGGTGTTGTCCCGACTGCTTGCGGCACTTGTCGCGCCGATGAATGCCTGGGGAAACGCGGGATTTGCCGGGATTCGCGATGCCTACCTGCGTCGTAGTGCGGCGTTGGGTACGTTGCTGCGCGTTCGCGATGGAGAGAAGCACACGACGGGAACTTTTCTGGGCTATTCGCATCAGGGGGCCCTTGTGCTTCGATTAGAGGGTGGCGAGGAGCGTGTCTTCTATTCGGGCGATGTTTCCGACCTTTGAAATCGCAGTTTTCCCAACACGCACCGGACCTGATACCATGGAAGTCAACCGGGCCGCTCGCTTTACCCCAAAAAATGCCCGCCAGGAGATTGCCCCATGAAAACTTTCGACCGCGCGTTTTGCGACGAGCTGCTCTCCCGCGTGGAGTCCCTGCCGGAAGACGCTGCGCCACGCTGGGGCGAACTGAACCGCGCTCAACTCATCGCCCATCTGGCGAATACCCTGCTCTACACGCTGGGTGAGGGGCCGGAATTGCCCTTCAAAGGCAACACGATGTCGAAGTCGGTCTTCAAATTCCTCATTCTGAACGGCTTCAAGGAAATCCCCCACAATATTCGCCTGCCCAGGCCCAAAGAGGTGCCAAAGGAGCAGTGGTTTCAGGAGGGTCGGCTGGAGACCCTGCGCGAAGCGGTCGATGCCTATTTCACAGCCAAATCCTCTGGGAAACTGGTCACGCGGATCCATCCCTTCTTCGGTCCGCTTGGCCCGGAGGAATGGCGCAAGCTTCACTACCGGCATTTTGTGCATCATCTGAAACAATTCGGAATCGACGGGGGGCTGTAATTGAAGCGGGGGCACGTGACTATCATCGGATTATTAGTCGGTACGCTCACGTTCGGAGTTCTCCATCAACACAGGGAAAGCATCGTGCAACACATGTCGGGAAGAAAGACAGTCGGCGATCGCCTGGCGGAGTTTGGTGACGCGGCGCGGGCGCGGATGAGGCCCGCTTTCGAAGCGGCGGGCGTTGCCTATCCGCCAAACGCTGTGATGCTCGTGGCCTTCAAAGATTCCCGCACACTCACCCTCCATGCGGGGACTGGGCAGGATGCCTTAAAAACGATTACCACCTACCCGGTTCTCGGGCAGAGTGGTGAACTGGGGCCCAAGCTGCGCGAGGGCGATCGGCAGGTGCCGGAGGGCCTCTACCGAATCGAGGGCGTCAATCCCAACAGCAACTACCACGTTTCCTTGCGGCTGAACTACCCCAACAACTTTGACCTGCAGAAAGCCGCCGCCGAAGGGCGCCTGGACGCGGGCAGCGACATATACATTCACGGCGGATCGGCGTCCGTGGGGTGCCTGGCAATAGGGGACACCGCTATTGAAGAGTTGTTTATCCTCGCGCTGGATTGCGGTGTTGAGAGGTTTCGCGTGATAATCGCGCCGGGCGACTTTCGGGAGGGCGAGGTGAGCGTCGAAGGGGTGCCACCCTGGACCGTCGAACTCTACAAGCAGATTCGCGATGCGTTGGGGAGACTGCCTCAGCCAGGATCATGACGCTCCTGATGCGGTCGATGATTCGCCGCAGGAGAACTGTCTCCCGTCAGAAATAACGTACGGCGATATCAATTTCTATCCTGAAGTTCTTCAGGGGGACAGTTTCCGATTGGGCAGTAGTCCCGATTTCATGATTGCGGATGTGGGCCAATCGGCAACAGTCCCCGCCATTCTTGCAATTTTCCGGCTCTTCCGCGTAGCATAGGCGCTGCAACCCACCCCCAATTTCTCCAGCGCGAAGGCAACGCATGCACGAAATTTTCTTGATCAGCGTCAACGGCGTCGATCGTCCCGGCGTCACCCATTCCCTAAGCACCATCCTCGCGGCTTATGACGTGACCATCCTGGACATCGGCCAGGCGGTCATTCATAAAATGCTCTCCCTGGGTATGCTGGTGCGCGTGCCGGAAGCAGCCCACTCGTCCCCTATTCTGAAGGATCTCCTTTTCAAGGCCCACGAGCTGGGCATTCACATTCAGTTTGACCCGATTTCACCCGAGGAATACGAAAACTGGGTCAAGCAGCAGGGCAAGGCGCGGCATATCATCACCCTCCTCGGTGAGCGACTGGAGGCGTCCCACATCGCCGCGGTCACCGAAGTGCTCGCGACCCATGGCCTCAATATTGACATCATCCATCGCCTCTCCGGGCGAATTCCCCTGGAAGTTCAGGCGGAGACGCCATACGCGTGTGTGGAAATGTCCGTACGCGGCATAGCCGACGACGCCGACGCCCTCCGCGCGCGCTTTCTGGAACTGTCCCACGAGACCGGCATCGACATTGCCTTCCAGGCCGACGATCTTTACCGTCGCCATCGCCGTCTGGTGGCCTTCGATATGGACTCGACCCTGATTCAGACAGAGGTTATTGATGAGCTCGCGAAGGCGGCCGGTGTGGGTGAGGAAGTCTCCGCCATCACCGAGGCGGCCATGCGCGGCGAAATGGACTTCAAGGAAAGCCTGCGCAAGCGTCTGGCGCTGCTCAGGGGGCTGGATGTGTCCGTCATGGCGGAAATCGCCGAGCGCCTGCCCCTTTCCGATGGCGCGGAGCGCCTCCTGAAGATGCTCAAGCAACTCGGCTACAAGACAGCCATCATCTCCTGCGGCTTCACCTATTTCGGCGAGTACCTGCAGAAGAAGCTTGGTGTGGACTACGTCTTCGCCAATGAACTGGAGATTGCGGACGGCAAACTCACGGGTGGCGTCGTGGGCGAGGTCGTGGATGGGGAGAAGAAGGCCGAATGTCTCCAGGCACTCGCCGCCCAGGAGGGTATCAGTCTCCGGCAGGTGGTCGCCGTGGGCGACGGCGCGAACGACCTGCCGATGCTCCGCCTCGCGGGCCTTGGCATCGCCTTCCGCGCCAAGCCGCTGGTGAAACAGAGCGCGAAGCACGCCCTGAGCACGGTGGGGCTGGATGGTATTCTCTATTTGATCGGCGTGCGCGATCGCGAAGCGACTACAATTGATTGTTGATAGGTGACAACGAATTCGCAGGCCCACTCCGATCCGTCTGTTCGGCCTGATCAGTCCGATTAGCCTCTCGAGGAGCCAACCGTGAACGAGATCCCACTCTGGTTGAGCCTGTTGGCCATGGCGGTGGCAAGTCTGCTGGGCTTTGCCTATGGCAAGCGTCTCCATGCGCGGGGTTTTGACATTGCCGCGCGAATTCCCGTCTCCGACTGCCCCCTGCTTCCTATAGCGCTGCTCCTCTTCGTCGCGGTTCACGTGGGCACCTCCACCTTGCTTGGCAACCCCAGGTTCGGCTGGCCTCTGCCGGTCTTCATTGAGTACCACCTCACCGCGACAATGGGATTGCTCAAAGTGGCTTTCGTGACCTTCGGGATGAGCTCGGTAACGGTGGCGGGCTTCCTTCAGGGACATGGCTCCCGCTGGACCTTACTGATCTTCAGTATTGCGGCCATCGTGACGGTGGAAGGACTCGCCCGCTACAGTGCCCGACCTAATCTTGAAGAAATGACCGTTCGCGAGTCGGACGGCGTCGTACTACAGTCAAATTCCTCCACCTGCGCCGCCGCGGCCTCCGCCAATATAGCGCGCCACTTTGGCCTCGACGCCACCGAGGCCCGCATGGTGGAGTTGCTCCATACCACCTGGGCGGGCACCTCGCCCGCGCAGATGGTCTACGGCTTCCGCGCGTTGGGCCTGGAGGCGAAGAAAGTTCAGTACCTTGACCGCGATCTGGCCAAGGTGAATCCACCGGCGATCTTGCTGGTCGATGCGGGCATCGATCCTGATGCCCACGCCGTGGCCTATATGGGGCGCAAAGGAGACCTCTTCGAGATTTGGGATCCTGGTTCCGGTCGCAGCGAAGTGCCGCTGGGCACGATCCAGCAGCGGTGGCGAGGGCGGGCGATTGAGGTGAGCCAACCAATCGACAAGGCACAATAGGACGGATTTGATCAGATCCGTCCTATCCGTCCTATTGTGCACTGTCAACTCCACCGAGCTTTCTGCTATAATTTCATTACGCAGCCCCCGGCAAACCGCACTCAACCCCAAGTAATCGCCATGAAAATCGGTTCCATCGACATCGACAAGCCCCTTTGCCTCGCGCCCATGGAGGACGTCTCCGATGTGCCCTTTCGCCGCATCTGCAAGGAGCAGGGCGCGGATCTCGTCTTCACCGAGTTCGCCAATTGCGAGGCTATCGTCCGCAACGTCAAGTCGACCATGGAAAAGATGGAAGTCCACGACGGCGAGCGCCCCGTCGCGATCCAGCTCTATGGCAGCGGTGAGGAGTCCCTCGAGCAGGCGGCAGCCATCGCCCAGGCCGCCGGTCCCGACTGGATCGACATCAATTGCGGATGTTGGGTGAAGAAGATCGCCATGCGCGGCGACGGCGCGGGTTTGCTCCGCGACCTGAAAAAGTTTCAGGCCGTCGTTGAGTCCGTCATGCGCGGCACGGACCTCCCCGTCACGGTTAAGACCCGGCTCGGCTGGGACGAGTCCAGCTTTGTGATTCTCGAAGTGGCCCAGATGCTCGAGTCCATCGGCGTGCAGGCCCTCACCGTTCACTGCCGCACCCGGAAGCAGGGCTACACCGGCAGCGCCGACTGGGCCTGGCTGCCCCGTATCAAGGAAGCCAGCAAGATTCAGCTCATCGCCAATGGCGACATCGCCACGCCGGAAGACGCGAAGGCCTGCTTCGATCTGGGTGTCGACGGCGTCATGATCGGACGGGGCGCGATCCACAGCCCGTGGATCTTCCGCTACATGCGACACTACCTCAACACCGGTGAGCACCTGCCCGAGCCCAATCTGACGGAACGCATCGAGATGTGTATTCGCCATTTGAAGGACTCCGTTGACTATCGGGGCAAGCGCGGCGTACCGTCTTTTCGCCGCCACTACGCGGGCTACCTCAAGAATGTGCCCAATATCGCCAACCTTCGCAAGGACCTTATGGCCCTTATGGATGTGGAGCCCATCGTGGAGCGGCTACACCGCTTTCGCGATGAGCACGACGCCGATTCTGACCGGGCCGCGTGAAGACGTGCGTTGACGCATCCGCGCTTGGCGAGCTTCCGAAGTTAACACGGAGCGTTGATTCCCCATGGCTACCGGATTCCGTCGCATGATTCTCCTGCTCGTGAAGTTGGTCTACCTCGCTCTGATCGCCGTCGCGCTTTTCAGTGTGGCTCTCTACCTGGCCCAGGGGAAACTCATCTTTCTCGGCGCCCGCGAGATGGATCGCGATCCTGGCGACGCGGGGTTGGCGTTTGATGATATCCGGCTTCCGGTTTCCGGCTACGAGACCCACGCCTGGTACGTCCCCTTGGAGAACCATCGGGGGGTGGTGCTCTTTTCCCACGGCAACGCGGGCAATCTTTCCGGGCGCCTCGAATCCATCGGACTGCTTCGCAGCTTTGGCTTCTCGGTGCTCGCCTACGACTACGGCGGCTATGGCTACAGCACCGGTACGCCCTCCGAAGAGCGATGCTATGCCGACATCCGCGCCATGTGGGACTATCTCATCACGGTGAAGCGGATCCCGGAAGAACAGATAGTTCTCTTCGGTCGTTCACTCGGCGCCGCGCCCACCGCCGAGCTCGCCCAATCGGTCACGCCCGGTGCCGTCGTCCTCGAAAGCGCCTTTCTCTCCGTGCCCGATGTGGCAAGAAAGATGGCGCTCGTCGGTCGCCTCACATGGCTCATCCGCCACCGCTTTGAGAACAAAAACAAGGTCGCGAAGATCACCAGTCCAGTCCTTTTCATCCACAGCCCGGACGACGAAGTCATTCCGTACGAGCATGGCCGACGGTTGTTTGAGCTTGCCCCGGAACCCAAGACTTTCCTCGAGATCCGGGGCGACCACAATCTGGGCTTTGTAATATCGGAGCCGGTCTATCGTCCTGGTTGGGAAGCATTCCTGGTCAGTGCGGGATTTCCTGCAATAAAATAGTTCGCGTCGAGAAGGGGCCGTGCCATTCACGGCCTTGCCGTCGACAACACTTGCTCCGTTGCGATCTCTGCGATTCACTATGCTCCGTTCCCAATTGTCCATTCCCCTTGATCTCCCCATTCCGCCTGTGACACCCTTTTCCCGTCGTTCCATTCCCATCCCGGAGTCTATCCCCATGCCCAAAATCTTCGTCACCCGCCGCCCGCCGGAGAGCGCCATTGCCCTGCTGCACGAGGCCTTTGGTGAGGACAACGTCACTATTTTCCCCGAGGATCGGCCCATCCCGCGCGAGGTGCTGCTGAAGGGCGTACAGGGGGCGGACGCGATTCTTTCGATGCTCACGGACACGATGAACGCCGAGGTTTTCGAAGCCGCCGGGCCCCAGCTCAAGATCGTGGCGAACATGGCCGTGGGGTACAACAATATCGACGTGCCGGCGGCGACGGAGCGGGGCATTGCGGTGTCGAACACGCCGGATGTACTTACGGAGACGACGGCGGACTTGACCTTCGCGCTCATCCTGGCGACGGCGCGGCGGCTCTGCGAGTCGGAGCATTTCCTGCGCTCGGGCCAGTGGGCGAGCTGGTCCCCCACATTCATGCTGGGCATGGACGTCTACGGCAAGACGCTGGGGATCTATGGTCTGGGCCGTATCGGCAAGGCCGTGGTGCGCCGGGCGAAAGCCTTCAACATGAAGTTGCTCTACCACTCGCGGACGCAACTGCCCGCTGCCGAAGAAGTGGGCCTCGGCCTGACCTTTGTGGACTTCCCGACGCTGCTGGCGGAGTCGGACATTGTGTCCCCCCACTGCCCGCTCACGGATGAAACGCGCCATGTGTTCAACGCGGCCACCTTCCGGGCGATGAAGAAGTCGGCGATATTCGTAAACACCACGCGCGGCCCGGTGGTGGACGAGGCGGCCCTGGCGGCGGCGCTCCACGGCGGCGAGATCTTCGCGGCGGGCCTGGATGTCTACGAGGAAGAGCCCAAGATTCACCCGGACTTACTGACGGTGAGCAATATCGTGCTCCTGCCCCACATCGGCAGTTCCACACTGGAGACCCGCTCCGCCATGGCCAACCTCGCGGCGGAGAATATCATCGCGGTGTTGACGGGGAAGTCGCCGCCGACCTGTGTGAATTCCGGGGGGGGCAGCCTATGAGTTTCTTTAGGTCTTCATATGACGTTGCAATTGTTCCTGCATCTTTGGCTCCAAGGTCTCGATCTGTATCTTTCCTGCCTTGACTGCTTCTGAAACAAGATTTACGAGTCGGGCCTTTGTGAATCGTTGGTTTCGGTTGTTCCTTATCGACTCGACAATCAAACTGGCCACCTTGCCGAGCGACTCATAATCAAGTTGGCAGATATCTCGATGCTTTGTCACGAAATCCTGATAAGGTGTCTTCCCGGCGCTGGAAATGACACTGAGCCCACTGTTCTCGATCAACTCTTGCTCGATAGCCGTTATGTCGAATGTCTCCAGTTTGTCAGTCTGAGTTGCCGCGATCGCTACCACTGCGTCCTCAAGCTCTTTCTCGGATTCAATCGCCCAGAGAGAAAGTGTGTTGCCGGATGTTCTGAGACATCCGGTTATCGCATCAGCAGAGGGTGACTTGCCACCTTCGATATCCGTCTGTCGCCACTTGGAGATTGCGATTTTTCTCACGAGCAACGACATTTAGGCCTCGTCAAGTTCTAATATCACCTGATTGACGTAGTCGGCGAGCCACGCCTCCCCAAATTGGCAACTCTTGAGTATATTCAAACATGAGGGCTCCTCCCAGTTCTCAAAACAACGAACCCCGCTTTCTTGTACTTCCGGGTGAACATGAAAGAGAGCAGACGTTGCCATTAGTGCCCCTTGACTCGATACTTGACTATACTCAAAATGTGCGAGCGTTCTTAGGATCTTGCACAATTCCTCGGGTTTTTCGTAGCTGGAGTGAAACAGTTTAACAATCCAGTCCCTGACGAAAACTCCGTACCTATCGAAAGCTTCTCGGACAAACTGATCTGCGGGAGTAGTGAACCCATACTCAAAAACGGACTCCTCCAAGAGGATCCGAAATCGACTCAGAAACACCATCTCCGCTTCCGCTTGCACCCGACAGGCATCTTCGAGAAATCCCTCGACAGAGGATGTTACCGAATTAGACAAAAAAACCACCGAATTAAACCTTGTTCTACTGGTGGTCGAAACAGTGGCGGTGACTTCAGAGCCATCATCAGAATCCCACGCGGATTCCGCAGGCAAGTGTTTGTCTTGTAGTGCTGTAGTGCAATCATTCATCTGTAAGCCCCCTCGCTTCAATTGTCAGACGGTCTGCCAGTTCTTGCGCCTGTGCGAAAAATGGTGAGATATGACTTGCTCCAAACCTCAAACCAGTGTGGTCTTGGTGGGTATTTATGTCCAACACCAACTCTATTCGATCAAATGGAGTCGTACCGCCATCTTCAGATTTAATTTCACCTTGCACACGATTTATATCAGCAATAACATTCAACATCTCCGACTCTGCGCCAATATCGACTCGCAGATTCGCAATACTTCGTGTTGTCCATTGAACTGGAGCTCGCTCTTGGTAGAATGGGATGGGTCTGAGCAACCGACTGTAAGCGCTATCGAGTGATTCTTTGGAAGTTTCCGGGAGAAATGCCCTTACTACATAAGACAACCGATTCCCCTGTAGTGCCATTTCATCAAGTAAAATGTTCATGATCTCTGTGCACTCAGTTTGAAATAGGGCGGGGCTTCCTAGTTCGACACCTCGCACACGCTCGTTGCGCAACATTACCCTTTTCTGCTCGAAAGCCAATAACCATGACTGATCTGGTGTTATGAATCGAAGTTGGAGTTTCGGCTCCAGACTTACTGTTGTATCTATCTCAGTTGCAGTAGTTGGTATTAGGCCACGTCCACTTAGGCTGCTCAAAAGCTTTCCGATTACGTCCGGCTCCGGCTTCAGGTTAGTGCCGGGACCGTAATAGGCAAACTGATAATGCAAGACGTCAATCGGCATTCGCTTTTCCTTTGGTCTATATCATTGCCTTGACAGCGAAAGAATCAGATTGGAAAGTATAGAATACGCCCGCCCCCTTATCAACCTGCCACCTCTGCTCAGGATTCACATACCACCGAAAACCATCGCATTCGCCCGAGCGGGCGATCAAAATCGGCCCCATTGCCAATCTACTTCCCTATCCCCAGTCTCGCTCGCATATCCCGCAGCACGTTTTCGAGTGGGATGCCTTCCTCCCCCGCCTCCAGCGATGCGATTCGCTCGCGCAGAATGGCTTCCGTTTCGATCGTATCAACGATATCCATGAGCTTCTGGTAGGCTTCGGCATCCTGAACCACCACGCGCGCCCGACCGTTGACCGTCAGCACTTCGGGACGGCCCGTCGCATGAAGCCTTTCAAGATGGGACTTGTGATCACGTAAAAATCCCGTGAGGGGGTGAATGTCGGTAAGGTCGATCATTGAGGAGTCTCCATATAATTCTCCGATAATTATATGTTACGGTTTTCTATGCGGCGCGTCAAGTGAGGCAAGGATATCACTACGCGATGATCGCCCAAGTCCTCCCACCCATCCCCTCGGACAGGCACGCGCGTTGACGGCCCTCTTCCACCATTGGGTCGCCTGAAAGTTGCCCGTAGCGCTCGCTCGAAGTAGTGACGAGCGCGAGTCCGTCCCTGAGTGTAGGGACGTACCGCCGCACAGGCACCTGGTCAGATCAAGGCGAACAATCACCTACACCATGCTCCCGACTGGACAACGCGCACTCAAGGGCGGCGGCATGTCCCCGTGGATGATGGAAGCGTGACGCGAGTCATTTCGGAGTCCTCCCACCCATCCCCTCGGACAGGCACGCGCATTGACGACGCCTGTGCAACTTGTGGTCGCCTGAAAGTTTCAGCGGGGCGCTCGCTCGTAGAAGTCGTAGGCGCGAGTCCGTCCCCTTCACTCCCCCAATGCCATCGTAAACTCCGCGATCCGCGCCCGGTGAATAAGAAACAGCCACTCATCCGTCGGCGTGTGCCAGATCCGGCGGTTGCCCTGGGCGCGGAAGTCGCGGGATTCGATGAAAGCTGGCGCGGATAGCTCCATCACATCGACGGTGGCGATGCGCAGGGCGTCCTCCGCTTCCTTCAAAAGCATTTTGTCGCCCTTCTTCATGTCGGGCTTCTTGCGAAAGGCTTCGATCCGTTCTTTGAGCATGGCCATGGCGGCC
>JBHEKR010000069.1:0-5431 GCA_041859365.1 Candidatus Hydrogenedentales bacterium | reverse complement strand
ACAAGCACAACTGGATCATGACCTATCTCTACGTCATGACCTTCGGCAGTTTCATCGGGTATGCCAGCGCATTCCCCAAGCTGCTTAAGGACGTATTCGGCTATATCCACGTGGATGCGGGCGGGAATCCCCTGGCCCAGGCCATCGTCAATCCCGACGCCCCCGATGTGCTGAAGTATGCCTTCCTCGGCGCGGCCATGGGCGCGGCCATCCGGCCCGTGGGGGGCTGGCTTTCCGACAAGTTCGGCGGCGCGCGCGTCACCCAGTGGAGCACGGCACTTATGATAGGCGCGGCACTCGCCTCGGCCTGGGTGATCCAGAAAGCCAACACCTCGGCTCAACCGGAAACCTGGTTCCTCCCATTTCTGTCGCTCTTCATCCTGCTCTTCGCCACCACCGGTATCGGGAATGGCTCCACGTTCCGCATGATCGCGGTAATCTTCCCAAAAGAACTTGCTGGTCCCGTCCTCGGCTGGACCTCGGCTGTGGCGGCCTACGGTGCATTCCTCATTCCCACGATCTTCGCCATGCAGATCAAGGCGGGAAAACCCGAGTATGCCCTCTACGGCTTCGCGGTCTATTACGTGACCTGCCTGGTCCTCAACTGGTGGTACTACGCGCGGAAGAACGCCGAAGTGCCCTGCTGAAGGAGTCGCCCTGATGGAAACCGCCCTGAAACCCGTCGTCTTCGCCTGTTCCGGCTGTTCCCCGGCGGGGCAGCTCGCCAATCAACTCGCCCTGGAGCTGGACCGGCACGGTATCGCGGAGATGTCGTGCCTGGCCGGACTGGGCGCAGAGAAACCCGTGTTCCTGAAACTGGCGGAGCGGCGACCGGTCTGGATTATCGATGGTTGCCCCATCGAGTGCGGGGGCGGCATCGCCGAGAAGGTCCATCGGCCCGCCGTGCTGCACCTGCGCCTGCACGATTTCGGAATCAAGAAGAAGGAAGGCCTGCCGGAAAACGGGAGCCTGGAAGAACTTGTGGCATGGGTGGAGCAGCAGGCTGCCCACGTTGCCACAATGAGTAAAACCGCATGGACTGCGTGACCCTCGATCGGGCCGTGGCGGAGCCGACCGGTATAGCCGCGCCCCTGCGCGATACGCGGCAACGGCCCCTGCGCGACCTTCGGATCTCGGTCACGGATCGCTGCAACCTGCGCTGTGCCTACTGCATGCCCGCCGCCATCTATCCCGAAGACCACTGCTTTCAGTCCCGGGACGCCCTGCTTACTTTTGAGGAGGTCGCGCGGATTGCCCGCATTGCGGCGGAGGCCAGTGTTCACAAGATTCGCCTCACGGGCGGCGAGCCCCTCCTCCGCCACAACCTCGACCGCCTGGTGTCCATGCTTGCGGATCTGCCAACCCGCCCGGATCTGGCCCTCACCACGAACGGGCTGCTCCTGTCGCGCTACGCGAGCCGATTGAAGGCCGCGGGCATGAGTCGCATTACCGTGAGCCTGGACAGTCTTGATCCCGCGGTGCTCCGCCAGATGTGCGGGCGCGACGTACACCCGGATCTCGTCCTGGACGGCATCGCCGCCGTGCGGGACGCGGGCTTTGAGTCGATCAAGGTGAACACGGTGCTGCAGCGTGGCGTAAATGACGGCGGCATCGTCGATCTGGCCCGCCACTTTCGCGGAACGGGCATTATCTTGCGCTTCATCGAGTTCATGGATGTGGGCACCATGAATCAGTGGAAGCTGGATCGCGTCGTGCCCGCGCGGGAGGTCTGCGCCCGCATTCACGAGCACTTCCCGCTGGAGCCCGTCGCGCCGAGTTACCCCGGCGAAGTCGCCAGTCGCTACCGCTACCTGGACGGCCAGGGCGAGATCGGCGTCATCGCTTCGGTCACCCGGCCTTTCTGCGGCGGTTGCTCCCGACTGCGCCTGACCTGTGATGGCCACCTTTTCACCTGCCTATTTGCGGCCCGTGGACTCGATCTGCGGCCCTGTCTGCGGAATACGGAAAACGAAGGTCGCCTGGAGGCGGAGATTCGGGGCTTGTGGGAGCGGCGGACGGATCGCTACTCGGAAGAGCGCAGTTGCGGGCCCGCCGGACGCCAGGAAAAAGTCGAGATGTACCACATCGGTGGTTAATCGCGCACAGGGCGCAAGCCCGTAAGGAGAACGCATGAAATCAGTCAACGTGGCCTATTACGCCAAATTACGGGAAGAGCGGGGCTGCTCCGAGGAGACCCTCGAAAGCGGGGCCGATACCCCCGCCGCGCTCTACGAGGAGCTGCGCGGCATACATGGGTTTACGCTCCTCCCATCGCAATTGGGTGTCGCCGTCAACGAGGCCTTCGTTCCCTGGGATACTACCCTGAAGAGTGGCGACACCGTGGTGTTCATTCCACCCGTGGCCGGAGGTTGAATCGTGTTCTGCCTGTCCGAACAGCCCCTCGGTCTGGCCGCGTTGCGCACGACCACCCGACACGTGGGGGCCGGGGGCTACGCGAGCTTTGAAGGCTGGGTCCGCGACCACAACGACGGGCGGGAAGTGCTCTCACTCGAATACGAGGCCTATCCGGCCCTGGCGCTGAAGGAGGGCAACCGCATCCTGGAAGAGGCGCGGGAACGCTTTGGCCTTCTCCGCGCCGCTTGTGTGCATCGCACGGGCCATCTCGGCCTGGAGGATGTCGCGGTATGGGTCGGCGTGAGCGCCGCCCACCGGGGCGAAGCCTTTACGGCGTGCCGCTACATCATCGATGAAGTGAAGCACCGCGTGCCCATCTGGAAGAAAGAGCACTACGTCGACGGGGACTCCGGGTGGGTGAACTGCGAGCGTTGCGCCACCCACGGTCACCATCACGGGGAAATCGCGGCATCCCGCCACGCGACCCCGGAAGCGATTACCCCAGAAGCCTACTACGCTCGGCAATTGAACCTCGCCGAGGTGGGGCCGGCGGGGCAGAAGAAGCTCGGCGCGGCCCGCGTGCTCGTGGTGGGCACGGGAGGCCTGGGAGCCGCCGCCCTGCCGGCCCTGGCCGCGGCGGGTGTCGGCCATATCGGCATCTGCGAAGCGGACCAACTCGAAATCTCCAATCTCCATCGACAGACCATCTACCGGGCGGATCAGGTGATGCAGCCCAAGGCCGAACTCGCGGCGGCCTACCTGCGGGCCCTCAACCCGCTCATCGCAGTTGAGGTTTATGCCGAGCGAGCCACGGCGACCAACATCGAAACGTTGCTCGCGCCTTATGACATTGTGCTCGACTGCACGGACAATTTCGAAGCCAAGTTCCTCCTCAACGACGGGGCCATGGCCTTTTCCAAAGTGCTTGTTCAGGCGAGCATCTACCAGTACGAAGGGCAGATCCTGGTCGTGAACCCTCATCGCAAGGGTCCCTGCCTGCGGTGTATCTGGCCCGAGATGTCCGCGCCAGACTGCACCGGCTCCTGTGCCGAGGCGGGCGTCCTGGGCAGCGTACCGGCCATCCTGGGCGCCATGCAGGCCATGGAAGCGCTCAAGATCATCCTCGACCTGCCCCGACAGCCCGAGACGGTCATGACCTTTCTCGATCTGCTCACGCTCCGCACGCGCCAGGCCCGTGTGCCCCGTGACAATCCCCGGTGCCGTTGTCACCACCCTGAAACATCCTTGGCGCCCGCCCAGGACGAGGACCTTGAGATTCCGTGGGAGGCGATCGAGCAGGCCCGTTCCGATCTGGTCCTCATCGACATACGAGAAGAACCGGAGCGAGAAAACGTTCCGGCGGCCTGGGCCGACCTCGCGCTGCCCGCGAGCGAAGTCCTGCGATTCGGTCTCCCCGTCGACGCCCGGAAAAGCAGCGTCCTCTGCTGCGGCCGGGGACTTCGCAGCCGTCAACTCGCCAGGGCGCTCAGGGAAACGGGCCACGCGAAAGTCTACTCACTGAAAAACGGACTCAACGGTCTCAAGGCGTAACGTCGCCGATTGGTCGTGGGGGAAGTCGCTTGCGAATGCGTCGTCAGGGGCTTGGCTCGACTACGGATGTCTCGCTGACATTTCATCATGGACTGAGTTCCTACCGTCTTCGGCCGTCGTCGTCGGGTCTCACCCCGGCACGGGCCCGACGCACGGCGTCCGAAGGCGGTGGGGGAGAACCGCTACACCCCCCTACCGGATCGGTCCCGAGTCCGAGGGGGCGCTCCCAGGGCTTCGGTTGGCCCGCAGGGCCATCGGAAGCCCGGATCATGCAACCCGGCACGCTCGGAGGCGCCAACGAGCGCCTCGGAGCGCGGCTATTGATCCGAACCCTGCGAACGGGGGAGAGGCGTGACATGTGCGAGGCGGGGTCATGCTTCGGACGTCCGCACTGGCCACCGAGGCACTGCGCCGCTGGAACTTAATGGCGCTGGATGTACTATATGGGTTAGTTTTCCTTGCAAAATATTTTCCCATATAGTAAACTTCCGTCAAGAACTTTCCAGGCACAACCCGTGAACCCAACTACCGAACATAGCGTCCTTGAAGCAGTTAATGGAATTCTCGCTGAGGCGGGCATTCGCCACGAGCCGCTGGAGAGGCCCCGCCAGGCGCATGGTAGCAACATAGCGTACCGTCTCTTCCCGGGCCGTGGAACCTTGCTGGTCGACTACAGACCCGCGTTGTCCCCGCGCGACCTGGCACTTGCGGCGGCACACCTGCGTGCTGGAGCCAAGCCGAAAGCACAAGTCGGGATTTGCGTGCGGCGCATGTCCTCGGCCCTGCTCGACGCCTGTAAAGCGGCGGGGGTGGCCCTCTTCGATCTGGAGGGGAATGCGTACCTCCGCATGCCGGGCATCTTCATAGAGCGCCTCCGCCCGGTTACCCAGGGGCAGCCCGAGCCCACTTCCGGCACCGTCTTCACCGCCAAAGCCGCGCGAGTCGTCCGGGCCTGCCTCCATCACTATCCTGAAGGTTGGGGCCAAGTGGACCTGGTCCGCGCCACGGGCCTGAGCGCGGGCTATGTGAGCCGCCTGACCAGACGCCTCGTGGCGCAGGGCTATGCGACGGAGCGATCCGGGCAGATCCAACTGGAGGATCCGGATCGCCTGCTGGATGACTGGGTCGGCCACTACCGATTCGACCGGCACCGGAAGTTTTCCTACGCCATCAGCACCAGCAGCTACGAAGACGGAATGACCAAGCTGGGAGCGGGGCTGAAAGGTTCGGTCAGCAACTTTGCCTGGACAGGGTGGAGCGCAGCCCAGGTCCGAGCGCCCTATACCACGCCCGTACAATTTACGGCCTATGTCTCCGAGGTGCCAAAAGGGATAAAAGGGATTTTCCCCGTCGAAAAGCAGGGCAATGTGACCCTCTATCTACCGCAGGACGCGGGCGTCTTCCAATTCACCACGCCCTCCGCGACGGGTGAATGCGTATCGGACGCGCAACTCTATCTTGACCTGTGCCGCATGCCAGGCCGCGCAAAAGAACAGGCCGACGCCCTGCGGCAGCATCGATTGGA
>JBHEKR010000480.1:0-3572 GCA_041859365.1 Candidatus Hydrogenedentales bacterium | reverse complement strand
CGTGGCCATGCGGGCCGCCGGGCACGCCTGGGCCGCCCTGTGGTACGGTGGCGTGCTGTTGCTCTTCGGCGCCGTGGCGGCCCTCGTGTGGTCCTGGCGACTTCACCAGCCCGTGTGGCGTCCAGACCGCAGCGTGAAGTTTATCCGCGCGGCCTACGTCTGGCTTCTGATCTCCCTCGCCATGCTGGTGCTCCTGCCGGTCTACCAGTTCGGCCTGCTCCGCACCTTTGCACCCGCCAGCCACGCGGCGGAGATTGGCTTCTCCCACGCCTGGTACGGCGCCATCCGCCACGCGGCCACGGTGGGCTTCATCAGCATGATGATCCTTGGTGTTGCGGCCAAGTTCGTTCCGGTCTTCACGGGGGTCGATGGACGCACCCTGACACCCCTCTGGGCGCCCTTTCTCCTGCTGAATACCGGTTGCGCGCTGCGCGTCACCTTTCAGACCCTGACGGATTTCACGACCCTGGCCTTCCCGGTCGCGGGCGTCAGCGGGCTCCTCGAAGTCACCGCGCTGGCCATCTGGGGCCTGCACCTGGTCGGGCTGATGCGCCGGCATGCCGCACGGGAACGGGCCGAAATGCTTCCCGGACAAATACTGGCGAACTAGTCTATTCTATTCTTGTATAGTCAAGTTAGTACATATTAAACGCGTTCCAACTGGAAATGGAGGCAGCAATGACAAATCGACGCTTGTGGGTCAGCCTGGCCCTCGTAATGGTACTTTCCTTCCTCGTCCTGGGGTACTTCGGGTATGACCTGTATCACAAAGCGCCGCCCCTGCCGGCCCGGGTGGTCACAGCGGACGGCGCGGTGCTCTTCACAGGTCAGGATATCCAGGAAGGGCAAAATGTCTGGCAGTCCACGGGCGGCCAGCAGAGCGGCTCCGTCTGGGGGCATGGGGCCTATGTGGCCCCCGACTGGTCGGCGGATTTCCTCCATCGGGAGTGTGTGTGGCTGCTGGAGCACTGGGCGCAGGCCGATTTCGGCACCGGCTACGAGGCCCTGGATCTGGAGCAACAGGCCGCCCTCCGCGCCCGGCTCAAGGTCGAGGTCCGCACCAACACCTTCAACCCGGTGACCGGCGATCTCGTGGTCTCGGCCACCCGCGCCAAGGCGATTGCGGCCGTGCGCGACCACTACGAGACCCTCTACAGCAGCGATCCCGCGCTGGCGGAACTCCGCGAGGCCTATGCCCTGCCGAATAACGTACTGCGCGACGACCTGCGCCGGGAAAAGCTCAGCGCCTTCTACTTCTGGGCCGCCTGGGCCTGCGGCACGAACCGGCCCGAGGCCGACATCACCTACACGCAGAACTGGCCGCCCGAGCCCCTCATCGACAACCGCCCGACGGCTTCCAACGTGATCTGGTCGGTGATCAGCTTTGTCGTCCTGCTGGCGGGCGTTGGCGCCCTGGCCTGGTACCACGCCGTGCTGACGCACAGTGAGGATGAGGGCGATCACTTGCCCGATCACGATCCGCTCCTGGGCCTCCAGCCCACGCCCTCCATGGCCGCCACGCTCAAGTATTTCTGGGTGGTCGTGTCCCTCATCGTGGTGCAGGTCGCCTTTGGCGCGATCACGGCACACTATGGCGTCGAGGGTTCCGGTTTCTACGGCATCCCCCTGGCCGAGTATCTTCCCTACGCCGTCACCCGCACCTGGCACACCCAGCTTGCCATCTTCTGGATCGCCACCGCCTGGCTGGCCACCGGTCTCTTCATGGCTCCCGCCGTTTCGGGGCACGAACCCCGCTTTCAGCGCCTGGGGGTGAACGTGCTCTTCGGCGCGCTGCTTGTCATCGTGATCGGCTCCATGTTTGGTACGTGGTACGGTACCCGCCAGCAACTGGGCTACACCATGAACTTCTGGTTTGGCCACCAGGGCTATGAATACGTCGACCTGGGCCGCTTCTGGCAAATATTCCTCTTCGCTGGCCTCTTCATCTGGCTCGCCCTCATGGGCCGCGCCCTCTGGCCCGCCCTCAGGAATCCCGGACCCAACCGCAGCCTGCTCTCCCTGTTCTTCGTGTCCAGCTTCGCCATCGCCCTCTTCTATGGCGCGGGACTCATGTGGGGACAGCACACCCACCTCGCCCTGGCCGAATACTGGCGCTGGTGGGTGGTCCATCTCTGGGTGGAAGGTTTCTTCGAAGTCTTCGCTACCGTGGTCATCGCCTTCCTCTTCACCCGCATGGGCCTGCTGAAGACGAAAACCGCCACCTCCGCCGTACTCTTCGCCACCACGATCTTCCTCTCCGGCGGCATCATCGGCACCTTTCACCACCTCTACTTCACCGGCACGCCCACGGCGGTGCTGGCCCTGGGCGCGGTCTTCAGCGCGCTCGAAGTGGTGCCCCTCGTGCTCATCGGCTTCGAGGCCTATGAAAACCTCTCCCTCAGTCGCGCCCGGCAATGGGTGACCGCCTACAAATGGCCCATCTACTGCTTTGTCGCCGTGGCCTTCTGGAACCTCGTGGGCGCCGGTATCTTCGGCTTCCTCATCAACCCGCCCATCGCCCTCTACTACATGCAGGGCCTGAACACCACCGCCGTCCACGGCCACACCGCCCTATTCGGCGTCTATGGCATGCTCGGCATCGGACTCACCCTCTTCTGCCTGAAGGGACTCTCCGGAAACGGAAACTGGAAGACCGGCACCCTCGCCTTTGCATTCTGGTCCATCAACATCGGCCTCGCCCTCATGGTGCTCCTGAGCGATCTGCCCCGGGGACTCATGCAGGTTTGGGCCAGCGTGAACGACGGCATGTGGATGGCCCGCTCCGCCGAGTTCATGCAGACTGGCGTCATGGATACGTTGCGCTGGATGCGCGTCATCGGAGACACCATCTTCGCCATCGGCATCCTCGCCCTCGGCTGGTTCGTTCTCGGCCTGAAGACCGGCTGGTCCTTCCAGGGCACCGCCGCAGACCCCAAGAAACGCTGAACCGATACCCCACGAAAGGATACAGCCATGAACACCATCTCCATCAACCAGAGCGTGGGCGAACTCGTCGCCCAGCGTCCCGCCCGCTCGCGGGTCTTCGAAGCCTACGCCATCGACTACTGCTGCGGCGGCAAGCGCTCCCTGGAAGAAGCCTGCCGGAAGCGCGGCATCGAGGCCGCCGACGTCGTGGACGCCCTCCTCAAGGCGGACAAGCACCCGACCGAAGTGCAGCTCGACCCGGCGACCCTGCCCCTCGACGCCCTGTGCGATCATATCGTCGCGCGACACCACGACTACCTCCGCCGCGAACTGCCCCGCCTCCAGGCCATGGCCGATAAAGTCGCCAAAGTCCACGGCGACCGTGACTCCCGACTGGAGGGCGTGGCCGATACCCTGCGGGAGCTTGCCGCCGAGCTGGGCGCTCACACCATGAAAGAAGAGCGCGTGCTCTTTCCCGTGATCCGCCTGCTCGCCGCCGGGGAAGGCCTCCCCTTCATGCCCTTCGGCAGCCTCGCTAATCCCGTCCACGCCAGGGAAGCCGAACACGACGACGCCGGTGGCGGTCTGGCCCGCCTGGCGGAGCTGACCGACGACTTCACCCCGCCCGACTGGGCCTGCAACACCTA
>JBHEKR010000469.1:0-5281 GCA_041859365.1 Candidatus Hydrogenedentales bacterium | reverse complement strand
AAATACTCGGGGTGCGTCTTGCCGTACTTCTCCGGAGAAATCCACCGGGCGTAGCTGTGGCCGATGAGCGATTGGCCAGTCTTGCCACCCAGCTTCTCGTCGCTTGTCACCGTATTCACGTGGAGGCGCGCGGCAAAGTCGGGGTGATCCGCGTTGGCCTTGTAGTAGCTCCATCGGAAAGAGAAAGGCGGCTCGTAGGTGAAATCCAAATCGCCCAGCGTCGGCTGAGCCTGGATCTCCGGAAACCACGTGTGGTCCTTCGTCAGAAAGCGCACACCGCAAAAGCGTTCGAAAAATTCATAAACACCATAGAGCGTGCCTCGGGGACGCCCGCCTGCGATGGCCAGATTCGTTCCATCCAGCCGGATGCGCAGGGCCTCTTCGTCCATGCCGCTCGCGTCAAAGCCCACGCCCGGCGCCTGAGCCGCAGCGCTTGGGCCGATGTAAATTCCGTGACCACTTTCCGGGGCCGACGGGCCAACCGGCAGCGCAAGACCGGTGAGTTGCTCGAAGAGCGACTGAAACTCTTCAGCGGCGAAGCGCTCGCTGGGAATCGCGTCCTGTGCGACGACAATGCCCCAACCCTTCATTTCGGCGGGGGCCAGTTCTGCGGCATGCAGCGGCATCGTGACAAGGACGAACAGGCTTAAGGCGGTGATGAGTTTCATGCGAATTCCCCGATCGGTGCAAGAAAACAAAGGTGGGCAGTTGACGGCAACCATGCCCTCGGCAACCGGCGATAGGCATGGTCGGCATCAACACCACATTTAAGCACTTGCCGGTATGCGCGTCAAGTTTGCTGCAATCGGGGCGTTCGGGGAAAGCACGCCTGCTTACAATCCAAGGGCTTCCATGGTCTGGGCATCATCCGCGATCGGCCGAACTTCCACACAGCCGTGCCAGGCCCCCGGTATCTTTGCGGCCACCAGGATGGCCTCGTTCAGGTCCCGCGCCTCGATTACAAAGTAACCGCCTATCTGCTCCTTGGTTTCGGCGAAGGGGCCGTCGATTGTGGCGATTTTTCCACCGCGCACGCGTACCGTGGTGGCCGTTTCCGGGGGCATCAGCCTGTTGCACGAGATGAAGTGACCATTGCGCCGGATCGCTTCGGTGAATGCGGCGTAGTCCCGGTAGTGTTGACCCGCGTCCGCTTGCGGCATGTCTTCCATCATCTTGTCCGCGCAGATGAGGCACAGGTATTTCATGGGGCGTCCTTTCTGCTGTTCGTTTTCAATAGGACCGATAAGACGAATATGGCCGATAAGAAAAATCCATCCTATCGGTCCTATCGGTCCTCAGCCTTCGTCCCAAGCCTTTTGCAGCGCCGCGATATCCAGTTTCACCATCTGCATCATCGCGCCCATCATCGCACCGGTCTTCCGGCCATCGCCGAGCGCCATCAGCCTGCCGAGCATCGCGGGAACCACCTGCCAGGTTACGCCAAACTTGTCCGTAAGCCAGCCGCACTGGTCGTAGCGTCCGCCATCGCCAAGTTTCTCCCAGTAATAGTCCACTTCCTCTTGATCTTCGCAACCAATCACGAAGGATACACCGGGGGTGATGCTGTAGTGCGGCCCGCCGTTCAGCGCCATGAACTCCGCGCCTTCGAGCTGAAACGTCACCGTAAGCACCGTGCCCGCGGGCAAAGGCGCCCCCTCGCCATAATGGGTAATGCCTCCGAGCTTCCCATTGGGGAAGGTGGACGTGTAGAACTTCGCCGCGTCTTCCGCCTGGTGGTCAAACCACAGGCAGGGATAGATCTTTTTTGAAGGGTTGATGGTCATGGTGTAGCTCCTCTTCAGGTCGCGGGCCTGCAGCCCGGATGGTCTCCTATCCTTAGCCCTGCTTCGCCGCGCGCCGGGCTTCACTCTCCCGCATGAAAGCACTCAGATCCGCCGCCGGGCGTATCTCGAAGGGTCCAATCTTGATGCCGGGATGCTTCGACATCAGCTCGATGGCATGGTCCAGATCCCGAGCCTCCAGCAGCAGGATGCCGCCAATCTGCTCCTTCGTCTCGGCGTAGGGTCCGTCGGTGATCAACGGCTTACCGTCCTTCCAGCGCAGTGTCGTGGCATTGGCGGAAGGGTGAAGAGCGTGGCCCCCGGCAAAATGGCCATTTTTCCGCAACTCGTCATCATACTCAAAGCACTCGTCCATCAGGGCCTGGCCGACCTCGACGGGCTGCGTCGCCGACTGCAATTCATTGTGGTACCCCAGACATATGAACAACATAGCGTGGACCTTTCCATTCGTTTCGGTTGAGAATCTACCCCTTAGTCGATTGGGAAAGACGGAAATCGACAGGCGTCGAATTTTTTTTTCGAAATACTTCAGGCATCATAAATCAGGAAAGAATACTAACCACGAATGAACTTAGCGCAGCCGTTTGCCGCAACCCAATGCTTCACCACGAAGGCCACGAAGAGCACGAAGAAGAAAGCGGAAAATGAAGCGTTCTGCGACTATGATTTCCCCCTGCAATCAGGGCAGGGCCAATCGAGTTTGTTCTTTGCGCCTTCGCGTGCAACACATCAGGAAGCATGTATGCCAGGAGTGATTGAACGATCGCCGAGACCGCGCAACGCCACGCTCTCTTTTCTCTTCGTGAATCTTCGTGCCTTCGTGGTGAAGAAAATCTCCCATCATTTCCCAATCGTAAGTGTCGGAATCTGAGTGGGTTGGGGATAGATTGTTCGAATTATATTTCCAAAAGAACAAGATAATGACGCATAGTAGTACGAATCCAGACGAATAGGAACATCGGATTCAGCGTATGAAAATCTCGTTTGTTTAATTTGCGAGAATCTGCGTAAATTTGCGGTTCAACGCTGTTGGTTACGGCCAACGGTTGCTCCGCGTCCATTCGTGGTTGACCTTCGTTTGATACCTCAGACGGCGAACGTGATGCGATTGTCCAGTCTCACTTCTTCGGTTGGGATCAGTGAAGATCTGTGGAAAAACACTCCGACATCCTTATCCCAGTTCCCGCAGACGTCGCTCGAGGAAACGCCGCTCCGGTTCCTGCCGTACCAGTTTCAGCGCCTGCCCATAGGCCTCCCGCGCCTCAGCTCGACGGCCCAGGCGGCGCAGAAAATCCGCTCGCGCCGAATGGATCAAGTGATAGCCCGCCAGTTCCCCCCCGGCGAGGAGCTTTTCCACCAGCGCCAGCCCCGCCGCCGGACCTTCAGCCATCGCCACGGCCACCGCCCGGTTCAGTTCCACGACAGGCGAAGGTTGGAGGCGCGCAAGCACTCCGTAGAGCCCCGCGATGCGCGCCCAATCGGTGGCTGCGGCGTCCGGTGCCTGGGCGTGCACCGCCGCTATCGCGGCCTGAATCGTGTAGGGATCCTGGCGCTCCGGTCGGAGGGTAAGGGCCCGATCCACCAACGAAAGGCCCTCCTCGATCAGATCGCGCCGCCACAAGCTGCGGTCCTGATCCTCCAGAAGGATCAAGTCGCCCGTTTCCGTGCTGCGCGCGGCCCTGCGCGACTCCTGCAGCAGCATCAAGGCCAGCAGGCCCATCGCTTCGGGCTCGGGCAATAGCTCCACCAGGAGGCGTCCCAATCGTATGGCCTCGCCCGACAAGTCGGCTCGGGTCAGCGTCGCGCCCGACGACGCGGAGTAGCCCTCGTTGAAGAGCAGGTAGATGACCTGGAGCACGGCCTCCAGCCGATCGGGCAACTCTTCGGGCGGCGGCACCTGATACGGTATGCCCGCATCGCGAATTTTCGACTTGGCGCGAACAATGCGCTGGGCCAGCGTGGGGGGCGCGGTCAGAAAGGCCCGTGCGATCTCTTCCGTCGTCAACCCGCAGAGTTCCCGAAGGGTCAGGGCCACCCGGGCTTCCGGCGCCAGCGCCGGGTGGCAGCAGGTGAAGATGAGCCGGAGCCGATCATCCTCCAGATCTTCGCCGTCCCACTCGCCAGCCGTTTCAGCGCCATAGCCATCCGCAAGCTCGGGTGCGGCATCCTCGAATCGCTTGCGACGCCGCAGCGCGTCGATCCCCTTGAAGCGCCCCGCCGACACAAGCCAGGCCCGGGGCTGCGCCGGGATGCCTTTCTCGGGCCACTGTTCCAGCGCCGCGCGAAAGGCCTCATAGAGCGCGTCCTCCGCGAGATCGAAATCGCCCAGCAGGCGGATCAGCGTCGCCAGAACCCGCCGCGATTCCGTGCGATAGATCGCGTCCAGCGCGGAACGTACTGCATCGCTCGAATCGTCTGCCATGAAAGCCTCTGCCCGGATTGCACCCGAAGTCGCTACAGTTGAATAACCTGATCGTGAACGAAAAATATCGCGTACGCATGGAGCGCCGGCGGCCCGCCGGGATCATGCGCCGAAGGCGCGTCATTGAGTCGTGATCTCGTATACAAAGGCGTCCTGTGCGCCCCACTTCTCGCGGATCGTGTTACCCTCGACCGTCAACGCGCCCGGCAGATCAAAGCACTTCTTCACCGTCATCCCGTCGAGTCCCTCGATCGTGATGGTCGCCTCCGTGGCCTTTTCGGATGCATTAGCCGTCAGCAGATACAAACGCCCCTCGTGGGATTTCAGCCGGACCTCGATGCCGCTTCCCGCTGGCGACACCGTCACAGCGATGCCTGAATCCTCCGCCGCGAACACGGGCCACATGAAGTTCAGCTCCTGAAACCAGCCGCGAAGCCGCTGCAGGCCCCCGGTCTGGGTGCAGATATAGTGATAGAGTCCGTCCGCGCCATAGATGACCGACAGATAGGACTCGTTGCGGAAGCCCGCGATGGAATCGGCTCGGAGCGAGTAGTAGGTGGAGAAATGCTCCGGTACGATTTCGTCGTCGTGCCAGGTCACATAGAGATTGACCTCCGCCAGTTTGAAACGGCCGGGGTCCAGTACCTGCTCTGTTCGCGTGAGGAAGGGGGCATTGCGCCAACCGGAGCCGGGTCGCCCCATGATGTGCACATAGCAATAACCCACCGCCGGGTGAACTTCGGGCCAGTTCATATCATGGTCGTAGAGAAAACTCGAATCGTGATGGCCCCACACCAGCAGGCGCTTCGAGGGTTGGGCGGCGAAGAGCCCTTCCATCTGGTTCCGGTAGGCTACCTGGGTGTCATCCAGGTTCCAGTAATAGAACTGCTTCGGATAGGCGCCCAGGAAGCCGGGATGTGCGAAGATAGCCGGCACCTCTTTCTCAAAGGCTTCCACCTGGCCGGGTCCAGGCCCGATGGGCATGAGATATACATTTTTTGACCAGGCCCGGTCCGCCGCCGCGATCACGCTGGTCACAAGGTCCGGATTGTCACTC
>JBHEKR010000457.1:0-3928 GCA_041859365.1 Candidatus Hydrogenedentales bacterium | reverse complement strand
GCCGGAATCCGAAATTGTACCCACCCCCGAATTCTCCTATACTCTCCCAATTGCCAACCCCGCCCGGGGCGGCCAACATCCCAAGTGGAGAGGAAACCTGATCATGACTTTATCCCGCAGAAGATTTCTGGGCAGCGTGGGCGTGGCCGCCGCCGCGTCGTACATCATCCCGTCCACGGCCATGGGGGCCGACGGCGCGACCGCCCCGAGCAACCGCATCAACATCGGCGTGGTGGGCACGGGCAGCCAGGCCGGGGGCCTGATGGAGAATGCCATCAAGCACGAGAATGTCCGTATTGTAGCAATCTGCGATTTGGATCAAACCCGCCTGGCGGAGGCCAAGGCGAAGATCGACGGGTTCTATGGCGACACCGCCTGCGCCACGCACCATGATTACCGCGAGCTCCTCGCGCGGCCCGACATCGACGCCGTCATCGTGGCCACGCCCGACCACTGGCACGCCCTCGTTTGCGTCGAAGCGGCAAAGCGCGGCAAGGACATCTACTGCGAGAAGCCCCTCACCTGGTCCCTCGGCGAGGGAAAGGCCGTGGTGAAGGCGGTGCAGGACAACAAGCGCGTCTTCCAGGTGGGCAGCATGCAGCGCTCCAACCCGACCTTCAAGCAGGGCTGCGCGCTGGTGCGCAATGGCTACATCGGCGACGTGAAGCAGATTTACGTGTCGCTCCCCGATTTTGACAAGGCCCTCTGGGTCGACCAGTGGCCCGCGCCGCCCGCCACGCTGGACTACGAGATGTGGGTTGGCCCGGCGGAGTGGGCGCCCTACCACGAAAAACGCAACCATTGGGACTGGCGCTGGTGGATGGGCTTCGGCGGCGGACAGATGATGGACTGGATCGGGCACCACGGCGACATCGCCCACATGGCGATGGACTGGGACCACACCGGCCCGAAGCGCGTCGAAGCCGTCCGCTGGGATCCCGTTAAAGAGCGCAACAACCTCTATGACGCCCCCGCGCGCTATTGGTTCAACTGCGAATACAAGGGCGGCACCAATCTCACCGTCGCCAATGCCAGCGACATGCCCGCCCAGTGGCCCAGCCCCGGCAGTCTGGGCACCCTCTTCGAGGGCACCCGCGGGCGCTGGCTCTGGGTCGATCGCAGCGGCATCCAGGCCAGCGACCCCAAACTCCTGGAGTTGAAGCCCGCCAAGGGCGACTTCAAATTCCGCGAAGAGACGAACCACATGACCGACTGGCTCAACTGCATCGTCAGCCGCGAAGAGACCATCGCCCCGGTCAACGCCGGCCACCGCTCCGCCTCCATCGGCCACCTGGGCAAGATCGCCTGCATGCTCGGCGGCTCCTTCAAGTGGGACCCGAAGACGGAGACCATCACGGATAACCCCGCGCTCAACGGGATGCTGACCCGGAAATATCGCGGCGACTGGAAGCTGGAGGCATAAGACTAAGAAGAGAGGCGCCGCCTCCGGAGGTCGGGGGCGGCGCGGTTTCTTTGGAGCGACCGAATTGGGCAACGGCCTGTTGGCCAATTGCGAAGCAGGTTGTTGCGCAATTGAAATTAAAGTACGAAAAAGCAGTGGCGAGGTTCTGCGCTGGCGTGCCCGGGTGAGAAATTTGTGCGACACTGTCGCAATTTGGCAGAGGCGTCCCGCTTGTGTTTTCGACGGGCGGGGGGCTCTCTTGCAACCCCAGTTGGATCCGGGTATTCTTTCCCTGCATCGCGTGGAAGTGTGGCGCGATAGCATGTCGGCAGTCGAGGGAGGGAGTGCGCCGAATAGTCCCGGCGCAAGGGATCTCGGACATTCCTGTCCGAGGTAAGGCCCACCGCACTCGCCAAAAGGCCCTGCTGCCTGTAGCGCGACTTCAAACGCCGGGACATCGGGGTCATGAAACGCGACGTCGGGCCTTTTGGGAATTCGGGCTTGCTTTGCCGCAGACAGGAATGTCCGCGATCCTGTTTTCGGGATCTTGCTTTCGATTCCGGCGTCAAACTTGAAAAGCCCCGGCGACGGGCGGCAACATTACCAGGCGCCAGTATGGGCGGGGAGGCAACACCTTGGAAGACAATCGGGATCAAGACGGAGAGATTCCGTCCTTCTCCAATTTTCTTTCACGGTCGTCGGAGATTGAGGCCACGCGTCGCCATATGCCCCATTGGCAGTTTGATGGCGGGCTGTATTTTGTGACGTGGCGCCTGGCGGATTCTCTCCCGCAAGCCATGCTGCGCCAGTGGGCGGAGGAACGGCGGCTCTGGCTGGGGAAGCACCCGAAACCGTGGGACGCGCGGACCGAGGCGATCTATCGCAGGGAGTTCCCCCAGCGGATGGAGGAATGGCTGGATCGGGGATATGGTTCCTGCGTATTGCGAAATCCCGCATGTGCGGCAATCGTTTCCCGGGTAATGCGCAAGTTCGACGGGGAGCGCTACGATATCGCGTCGTTCGTCGCGATGCCGAATCATGTGCATGCCTTGTTTCAATTGCGGGACAAGACGAAAGTGAAGCCACTGCTGCAAGCCTGGAAAGGGACCTCGGCGCGGGAGATCAACGAACAGCTCGGCCAGCGCGGCACGCTCTGGATGGAGGAGTCGCGGGACACGTCGATCCGCTGTTTTGAGCATCTCGTGAAGTGTTTCAATTACATTGCCGAGAATCCCGAGAAGGCCGGTTTGCGTGAGGGGGAATATCTCTACTACGAGATTCCCGGCATCAGGAAACAACTGGGCGACTGGAGTGATGATGCGGAGAGCTAAGAAGGGGCGAAGCAAAGGATCGCGGACATTCCTGTCCGCGGCAAAGCAAGCCCGAATTCCCAAAAGGCCCGACGCCGCGTTTCACGACCCCAATGTTCCCGAGTTTGAAGTCGCGAGACACGCCCGCAGGGCCCCTTCTACCCCAAAGTGGGCTCTGCCTCGGACAGGAATGTCCGAGATCCTTTTTTTGAAATCTTTTGGATGACCAATGACCGATAAAATCACCGAAGACGCCATCGAGAAACTCGCGATCCAACTCCTGGAGCACCAGGGCTGTTCCTATGTCTACGGCCCGACCATTGCGCCGGACAAACTCAAATCGGCCCTACCCAGCATAGAGCAGATCGAGGCGGAGTTGGGTGGAGACACGTGAGGCGGGCTGGGCGGCGTTTCTACGAGAAACTCAAGAGAGTTCGCACACTATAGAAACCGAGCCGCGACCATTGCAATGAGGCACATGATAAAGGTCCACACCGGCTCGGCATTCAGCGTCACCCACTTTCGCACCTTAACCTTGATGCCCTCTGCTCTCGCCACTTCCAGGGCCCACGACTCCAGCAACTCGCCGTCTTCCGGGTCCATCAGCCTGAAAAGTTTTCCCCCGCGCGCGCGAATGCGAATTTTTCGGCGATGTCCAGAGGGTGAACGGTCGATGCGAATGTACAGGATGTCTTTCCAGGGTATAGGCGAAGTCAGCCCGTCCTCGAAAACGTCCAGATGGTCTTCGCGAACATTAACCTGCGAATCGAATATCCTGCGCTTGTCGGCACCCCGCATCAGCCATGAGAAGAGTGTCCAGACAAGTAAAAATATGACCGGCCCGTCCCATTCCAGCTCACCTGTTCGGACGTAGTCTCGGATGAATATCCCACCTGCAAGCACCGCGAATATTACGTTCTGATTCAGGCGACCATAGCGCCATCCGCGCTGGGAGGATGTGAAGGTGATCCCGGCGCAGTCTAAGGTGTTCATAGTCTTCGTGCCTCCTGTTCCTCTGATTCATTCGCGACACCCGAATCAGCGAGCGAATCATTCATGAAGGTTGCATTCTAATTAGTTTCTGTGGCGGAAAGATGGATTGACAAAATGACGAACGCATGGCCTACTCCCTTTGGCAAACCAAACATCTGTGACTGCAATCACAGTAAGGAGCAGACCATGCGAATGAAGACTGTGCGTCAAATGTACTTGGATT
>JBHEKR010000209.1:0-16428 GCA_041859365.1 Candidatus Hydrogenedentales bacterium | reverse complement strand
CAGAAAGGGCAGCGCGGCCGACAACAGTGCCCAATACCAAAGTGCGTGACCGCCCTGATGCTGCGCTTCAATCGCCCAGCCCGTCGCCCCGATGAAGTAGAGCATGGTCACCGTCGCACTACGATAAAGGTAAATCAGCGGTAGCCCCAGCAGCAGCCACGTGAACAGGAAATTCGCCAGATTGCCGGGGATGTGGTAGGTCTGGCCCACCAGCGCGATGCTTGCGCCTATGGATAGGGCCAGAAAGGCGCTCGCCCCCTCCCGCCAGGCCGTGGAGTCCATGCGCCGCGCCAGTGTCCAAGCGGCAATCGCCTGGCCCAGCAGCAGCGGAAGGAAGCTCAACACCGCCCGCGCCGACCTGCCCAGCTCATCCCAATTGCTTGCCAACGTCAGGATAACGCCCGAACCAATAAGCAGCGCCCCAAGGATGGCGATGAGTATCTTCGCCACGTTGACGCCGCCCTCCGGCGCAGGCCCATAGTGCTCGCGAAGGCGCGCCGCCGTTTCCGCCGACACCACGCCCGAGGCCACCAGTCCGGGCAGTTCGTCGTACAGCCATCGTATTGATCGTTGGCTCATGATCCTTCTCCCCTCCGGCCAAAGCCGGGTAGGGGGTAGCCGACCATCGGCCACCCGCAAGGAAATGATAGCACCGAACTGTTAGATATGCAACGATTTTATTTCTTACTTTCCTTTAGGGTAGTCCGCCCCACCGTCACTCTTCGCACAACTCGCGCGCCACGCCGCCAGGGTGGCTTTCATGGCCGCCAAGCGCTCCGTTTCCGTTGCAGCCAGATTCGTAGTCTCGCCCGGGTCAGCCTGCAGGTCGAAAAGTAGATCCTCCGCCCCGCCCTCCGAAAAATCCGTCAGCAGTTTGTAGCGATTGTCGATCAGGGCCGTCGCGGGCGACTCCCGCGTTTCCACGGAACCCGCCTGACCCAGGGTCTCAAAGGCAATGGGGGCGGGGCGCTCCTGGAGCCCGTCGCGTATAGCCGGGAGCAGGCTGATTCCATCCAGAGGGCGGGCGTCGGGCAGCGAAATACCCAAGACTTCGAGGATCGTCGGCAGGTAGTCACTCGTCACGGCGGGATAGTCCGTCACGCTACCCGCCCTCACATGGCCCGGCCATTCCAGAAGGCCCGGCACGCGAACACCCCCTTCAAACAGGCTCCGTTTGCGTCCGCGAAATTGCCCCGCTGCTCCCATGCTGCGACCGCTTGGCTCGTCCCCTTCGGGACCATTATCGGAGCAGAAAAATACCATCGTATTCTCCGCCACCTTGAGTTCGCGCAGTTTCGCGCGCAGTCGCCCGACCTGCTCGTCCAGCGCCGCCACCGCCGCATAGTAGTGTCGCGCCTCCTCGGGATGCTCCCCATAACGCGCGCGATACTCCGGCCCGCCCACCACCGGCGCATGAGGCGCGTGAAACCAGATGACCGAAAGAAAAGGTTTCTCCGCAGCAACGGCTCCTTCGATAAAGGGAATTGCCTTGTCCATGATAATACGGGAGTCGTCCCCCGCCAGCGGCTCCTCCACGATCTCGCCATTGCGCCAGTAGAGAGCGCGTTTGTCGACGACGCCCTTCAACACCGGGTGCAGGCTTTCCACCGCATATGGGTCCCAGGTGCCTACGGCAAACTCCGTGCTGAACCATTCCGCAAACCCGTTCATACCCGGTGTGGCATAGTGCTTTTCCGGTTCGCGCGCGGTCTGTCCCGAATACTCGGGCGTCATTGTCCCCAGGTGCCACTTACCGAAATGGCCCGTGGCGTAGCCCGCCTCCGAAAGAATCTCCGGCAGGGTGATCTCCTCGGGTTTCATGTGGCCACCATTGGCAAAGCGCACGCCATAGCGGAACGGATGCCGCCCCGTAAGGCAACTGCCCCGCGTGGGGCTGCACACCGGGGAAGCCGAGTAAAACCGATTGAACTTGAGTCCGGCCTCGGCCATGGCATCCAGATGGGGCGTCCCGATGACCCTGCCGCCGTTGAAGCCCGGATCGCCCCAGCCGAGGTCGTCGGCCATCAACAGGACGATGTTGGGGCGCTGCTCCGCGGCGATGGCCGGAAGCGTTGCGCCAAAGACACAACAGAGCAAAATGACGACTCTCATCAGCATGAGTTCTCTCCAAACACGCGTTCTGGTCAAACAGTCAATAGGGCGGGAGCAAGCGCCGAAAACCATGTAACAGTACAACACCGAGAAAAAACAAGTTTCGCAGAAGCGGAGCTGCATACGGCTGCTGACGCGATCTGCAGGAAGTCGACCGACGGCTTGCCTATGCCTGCTCAAGAATATACGAATATTCCCATCCGATTTTACATCCCATAGACATGCAGAAACCTGGTGTACTTGGATTTGCGAACAAGAAATACCACGGAGAATTTTCCGTGAAATTCCGTGCCTTTCCGTGGTCAAGAAAGGACATAGACCACGGAAGTGCACGGAACTTCACGGAATTGACCATCCTCACCAGCATGGGTAACGCCCTGCACACGGCAAGCACAACCGATGCATTTAAATTTTCGGAAATCTGCGTTAATTTGCGGTTCAGTTACTTTGGCTTCACTCACCGGTTGCGCCAACAGTTTTCGTGTCCACGCGTGGTTGTGCAAATTCGGCGGTGCCTGGCGAGTCCGAAGAGTTGTGAAAAATTCCAGAAAAGTTGTTCCCAATCGCAACCAAATGGTAGCATGCGCCGTCCAATCGGTTAACCTCGGAGTCCTGCCATGTCCAACACGCACGCTATCGATCCGTCCAAAGATCGAGTCCAGTCCATCGACCAGTTTCGCGGCTATGCCATTTTCGGCATGATGCTCGTCAATTTCTTCGGCCACTACGGCACCAAATGGGTGGATGCGCTGAGCATTGAAGGGCTTAAGTCTCCCCTGAAGTTCATTTTCGGCGAGCAGCTCCACCACCACAACCATTACATGACCTACGCCGACACCATCGCCCCCATCTTCATGTTCGTTGTCGGTATCGGCCTGCGCATCTCGTGGCTAAAGAAGGTAGAAAAGTATCCGCCCAACGTCGCGCGAAAGTCGCTGGCCGGGCGCTACTTTACGCTGGTGCTGATCGCCTTTGCGATTTACACGGGCTGGCTTTGGGACGCGCTGATGAGCATCGGCCTCGCCGGGCTCGTGGGCTTGCTGGTCGTGGACAAGAAATGGACCGTGCGCATCGTATTTGCCTTGGCCCTCCTCACCGCCTATCAGCTCATCTTCTCCTACACCAGCTATGGCGTCTGGCTGCTGCGCCTCGGGAACTACGGGGAGCAACTGCCCTGGCCCGTCATCACCATTTTCCTTCCCCTGCGTGAAGCCCTGCTGGACGTCAAGATCAACGGCGGACCGCTGGGCCACTGGAGCTGGGCCTTCATGCTCATCTGCGGTACCGTGGCCTATGACATCATGGCCACGCGTGATCGCAAAAAGATCTTGACCGGCCTGGCTTGCATGGGCCTCATCCTCACAATTGCGGGCTGGGGCGTCCGGTCCATCGGCACCAAGGCCTACTTCAGCAAGGCCGAGCCCTGGGCTGCGGCGGCCATGTTGGAAGACGACTTCAAACCCGCCCGCGAAATCATGGGCAAGAGCCACGGCATGTTCGCCTCGACCGCGAAGGGCAATCCTGAAGCGGAAGCGGCGCTGGAAGCGGGCAATCTCGAAGAGTTCGCGCGCCTTTCCCACGATAAACTGGTTGCCCTGGCCGCACAGAAGCCCGCCGAAGCGCCGCGCTTCGCCAACGCCTGGGTGTTCTCCAAGAACTACCTGACCATGCCCTTCCCCTTCTGGGCCACCGCCCTCGCGGTCTTCCACCTGCTCGCTTTCTACATCATCTGCGATATTTTGAAATTCAACGTGCCCGGCATGGCGGTCGTGGGTATGAACCCGCTGTTCCTCTACATCTTCCAGTCGCTCACCCTGGAGATGTACGGCAATTTGAATTCTCACTGGAACTATAGATCCACCGAGAGCGGGCTGTTCGTCCTGGGATCCTTCGTGGTCTACTGGGGAATCATGTACTCCATGGCGCGCTACTTCTATAACCGCAATATCGTCATCAAGATCTAGTCCACCGCGATATCAATCGCCAGCGTCTCACCCGAGGCGCTGGCGTTTCTTTTTGACTCGCATATGAGCCCCTGCTTGACCGCTTCAAAAGCATGGTATATACTCCGGTATATGGCAATCATTCTGAAAGGCGTGCTCCCATGCAGAAAGCCAAGATTTTCCCCAACGGGCGTTGTCAGGCGATTCGTCTGCCTAAAGATTTTCGCTTTGATGGCGAAGAGGTCTACATCAGCAAGTTGAACGGGATTGTCATGCTCTTCCCTGTAACCGGCGGCTGGGATACGTTGCTTGCAAGCCTGGACATGTTTTCCGATGATTTCATGGCGGAGCGGGAACCACCTGAAGTAGACGAGGAGCGAGAGGCGTTTTGATACGCTGCCTATTGGATACGAATATCTGTATAGCGCTTATCCGCCAACGCGACCTTACTGTTCGTGAGCGTCTGGTCAACTGCACGCCCGGAACCGTCGCCATTTCCGCCGTCACGCTTGCCGAATTGGAGTTCGGCATACAGAAAAGCACGCAGACCGACCGGAATCAAATTGCACTCGCGGCGTTCACTGCCCAACTTCAGGTGCTGCCCTTTGGAGCCGACGCCGCAACTCATTACGGTGCAATTCGTGCCGTACTCCAGCGCTCGGGCACACCAATCGGTCCGCTCGACACCATGATCGCCGCGCATGCACGGTCAATCGGGGCCGTAGTGGTTACGAACAATGAGCGCGAGTTCCGTCGCGTAGACGGATTGCAAGTGGAAAACTGGCTGGGCGAATTCTGACGCCCCCCATCCCCTCAAAAGAGTCCCCGGTTGTCCCGCTTGTTGCACTTCAACGCATCAAAGGGCAACTGCACGTTGAGTTGAAGCAAATCATTGGCCTCAAGCTCGACGATATTCTGAACCACCCCGAGAAAGCGCTCGCTCTCTTCCTGGGTGATGATGCCTTTCGTCAAGGTTTCGAATTTCCGGATATAGTCTGGCCGGGTCCAGGGTTTGGCCCCCAGGGAGTGGGCATTGGCCACCGCCATTTCGTCCTGAATGCTCGACCCGTCCTTGAATCGAATCTCCACCCGACCGCCGAAGGCTTTTTCCTGCGGGTCGGACGAATGATAGCGTCGGGTCCACTCCTGATCTTCCACCGTCCGAATCTTGTGCCACAGTTGAACCGTATCTGGTCGCGACGCGCGCTCCGGCGAATAGCTGGCCACATGGTGCCAGGCCCCGTCCTGCAACGCCACAGCGAAGATGTACATGATGCTGTGGTCCAGCGTTTCCCGGCTGGCCTTTGGATCCAACTTCTGTGGATCGTTTGCCCCGGTCCCGATGACATAATGGGTGTGATGGCTGGTGTGAATCACAATCTCGTCGATATTGTCGAAATCGGTCACTTTGTCACGCATATTGAACGCCAGATCGATGAGCGCCTGGCTCTGGTACTCCGCCGAGTGCTGCTTCGTGTACGACTCCAGAATTGATCGATGGGGCTCACCCGCTTCCGGCAGCGAAATAGCATAGGTCGCATCGGCGCCATCGAGCATGTAAGCGATGACGCTATCCTCGCCTTCATATATCGGCGATGGGCTCTTCTCGCCCCGCATGGCCCGGTCCACCGCTTCGATCGCCAGCTTTCCGGCGTGGGCGGGCGCGTAGGCCTTCCAGCTCGATATTTCGCCCTTGCGCGACTGGCGCGTGGTAAAGGAAACATGCACCGCCTGCTGCACCGCCTGACAGATCACGTCGTGATCGAGTCCCAGCAGGGCGCCAATCCCCACCACCTGGGCGGGACATAGATGGGCAATGTGGTCCTTCTTGTGGGCATGAAGGCAGATAGACTTTACGAGGCTGATCTGAACCTCGTAGGCCGCAAGCACCCCGCGCACCAAATCCACCCCGCTCAGCCCCTGGGCACGACCGCACTGCTGCGCCACCGCCAGGATCGGGGGAATATTATCACCCGGGTGGGAATAATCCGCCGCCAGAAAGGTGTCGTGCATATCCAACTCGCGCACCGCCGTGCCATTGGCCCAGGCGGCCCACTCGGCATCAAAGGTCTGCTCAACGGGCATGCCGAATACGGCGGCCCCGCCACGGCGTGGATGGGACAGGGCCTGACTGCGCGCGTTGGATACGGGGCTGCGGTTGATCGCCGCGATGGCCACCGCCGCGTTGTCAATGAAGCGATTGATCACCATTTCCCGCGCTTCCGGGTCCACCTCGGGACGCTGCACCGCAACATCGGAGAGGCGCGAGGCGAGCTGGTCCCGTTTCGGCAGTTCCTCCTTGGACGGGTAGACTCTGACTTCAAACGACTTCATGGATGGCGTCCTGCACCGCATGGCTTCCGCGGAATGGTTGCAACCGGCGTAATTGCCAGTGAGAAAAGTGTAGCTGAATTGCGAAGTAGGGTTCCAATGACATCAAGTTGTCATGGATTTGAATTACGTAGGGTACGTGGTAGTATACCCGCTTGGGATGAGTGCGGGTAACTTGGGAACCCGCCAATCTGGAGAGCCATGCGATACCTGCTTGTGATTTCGGCCCTGGTGCTGTCGGTCCTGATCGCCATCCGGTTTGTGGACAAACCCGCCCCGCGTCGTCCATTTGAGCAGCTTCGGGTCGTTATGCTCGTCGGCGGCAAGCCGGGAGAGTCCTTCCAGACCGCCGTCAGCAACGGGGTGGAGCGCGCGCGAAGCGATCTGGGTTGCCAGGTGGACGTGCAGTGCACCAATTGGGATCCCGACATGCTGGCCAACCTCTTCCAGCAGGAAATGGCGGGGGTACCGGATGCCATCTGCCTGTTCGGCGGACCGGAAACGAACGCCCTCGCCCCCCTGATCGGAGACGCGTTCCAGGAAGGCATTACGGTAACATCCTATGCGCGCCCCTTCCCGGAACTGCAGAGCATCTACAGCGTCCAGGGGTTTGGCTTTGCAGGTCCCGACCTCCAGCGCGCGGGATACGAGTTAATCTCCGCCGCCGTCGCCAAACACGGCATTAACCCCGGCGCCTCCGTGCTGGTCATAAGCGATCCAGACTTTGCCGATCCCGAGGGGCTCCACGGCGGAGCGCTCGGCGCCATCCAGCATTGGGGTCTTGTCCCCCAGTTCGTGGATGTAAACCTGACCGATGCCGGCGAGTCGGGTGGAAAGGTTCGCGAGCATATGCGCCTGGCGAAGGAATCAGGAACTTTACCCGCGCTCGTGTGCAGCCTGGACGCCTCGCTTGAATCCACCATGTCGGCTCTGGCGGCCGAGGAAATCCCCCCGAAAACCGTTCCGCTCGTGGGCGTTGGGCTCGATTCCTATAGCCTTGAAGTGCTGCGCCATTCCAGCAGCAACATTAGCCTTGTACTCGATCAAAATCTCCCCCTTCAAGCTTACCTCGCCGTACTGCAAGCGTGCCTCGGTCCTCAATACGCCTCACTCGGCCCCCGGATTAACACCCCTTTCAAAATACTCGACCGGGACAATCTGGCGGATACCGCAGAACCGGAAACCGCCACCTTCGTGCAGAGATTCTGAGGAGCGCCTCCGTGAGTATTTCAAAACTGGTTTATATCAACCTCGCGCTGTTGGCGACCTTTTCCTTCGTCTATTCCTCAAGCGACACACAGGGCGAAGAGGACGACGGCAGGATACAGACAGTGTACATCAGCACCGAGCCCGCCGGCTCGCTGGAGCGCGACTCCGTGGTGCGGGCCTGCGAGGCCGTTGAAAACGACTGGAACGGCCCCGTTACCCTGATCTCCTGCGAAAACGATGCCGCCTCGATCACCCGCGCGCTGAAGCGGGCCACCAACCTGGCGCCGGAGGGTATCAGCATGCCGGGGCACCCGGACGATACCCTGCTCCTCCCCTTCGTCGTCGAAGCCCGGCGGCGCGGGATCACGATCACCTTCCACGACACCCCGCTGCCCGCCGCGCAGAAGCGTTTCGGCGCCATGGGGGCCGGCTTCATCGGGGACCGGGGCGAGTACAGCGGATTTTCGCTGGCGCAGGCCGCCGAAGAGCGTCTGGCGATCACGCCCAAGTCACGGGTGCTCGTGGTGACCGCCGCGGCGGAAGCTCCCGCCGGTTCGAGGCTCCGCGGGTGCCTCGAGTTCTTGCGTTCTCGCTCGATAGAGCCGGAACTCCTGGTCGCCGTTCCCTTCGCCGACGATCTTGATGACTTCTTGCCCGACCCAGTGCTGACCCGCCGTATCAACGAGGGCACACTACCCGAAGTCATTTTTTGGGACGCGGGTCCCGTGGGCCAGATTACCAACATGCTGGACGGCAAAGGGGCGGACTACAATACCGTCAGTGTCGTCTCTCTGGTCCCGATCACCACACCCCTTACCGACGGCGAGGCCCCCTTCATCAAACTCAGGGCCTACGAGCAACCCTTTCTTACCTGTTATTTTTCCCTGACCCAGCTCCACCTCACCCACAAGTACGGGGTGCCGGGACTGGAGGTTCCCATCGGTGGCGCATGATTTCATCGCTTCAACATTCACCCCTGTAGAGATTGGGTAACCTTGTGAGTATTCGCACCATCCTGCTGTTCTGCATTTTCGCCGTTATGGCCCTCTTTGTAGCCGCTTCGAGCTGGCTGGGGATGCGCGGCATGGCCCATCTCCAGGATAGCGCGGTCCGCACATTCCATGCGGAACTCCTGAGCGAGGGAGCCACCGGTCTGGAGACCGCCGTTCAACAACTGTGCGCCGCCTACGAAAACTTGCCCCAGAATCTCAAGGCGGGCGACCCGTCTGCGGGGCTGGCTCCCTTCATGACGGCGGGAACCGCCGACCGCTATCTCGTGCTCGACGGCACGGGCACCCCACTTCCGAAACAGTCCGTCGATCCGGCCCTGCGGCCCCTGATCGACGCGGGCGCCCTCCCCGCCTTTTTCGAGCAGGCCCGAAAAGGCGGGCCAAAGGATATTGAGATCGACAATTACGCCGATTACCTGGACGGCAACGCCGACGTGCCGGGCATGGTGAGGATCCGCGCCTATCCCGAATCGAACCTCATGCTGGGGATCGGACGCGTTCAGGAGACCACGGGGATACGTTTGGAATCTTTTTCAGAAGCCTCGGCCGACGCCCATGAAGCGCTGGCGCGCGGCAGTGCAGGCTTCTACGTCTGCCTCGTCATCCTGGCGATGACCCTCGTTTGGGCAGCCCTGCAGCGGCTCTTCTTCCGGCCACTTTCCCGGATCATGGGCGCCATGTCGGGCACTCCGGAAGATGGCGATCAAGGGCACCTGACCTGGACGAAGTTCAGGGAATATGCCGCGCGTGTTCAAACGATCACCGAGGAGAAAAGCATTTTGCGGGGCAAGCTCGAGCGGGAAATCGAGGCGCGCTATCAGGCGGAGGAAGAGCGGGATTCTCTCAAGAGCACGATGGAGCGCAACCTGCGGGCAACCCGGCTCGACCTTCAGATGCAGGCCAGGAAGGGACTTCAGGATCTACAGGCCGCCATCATGCAGCGGGAGGCCCGTGTCATAAATCACCAGTTGCTGCCCGGGCTGGAAAACGCCTTGCGGGCGCTGCCCGAAGGCGAAGGCACCCGGGCGACTCGGGATACGCTCAACGCCTGCCTTCTCACCATCCGCGCCCTCGGTGACCGAGACATAACATCCCCGATCACCCTTCGCGAAGTTTCGCTCGCGCCCTGGCTGGAGGCAATCGTGGCGGATTTTCAATCCGACCAGTCCGTGCCCATCACTTCCAACTTCTGCGGCGATGTTCAGGCTCGGATCGATCCGGAGGCCTTGCGGCACGCCATAGAATTCGTGATGGAAAATGCTGCGGTCGCATCCCCCAAAGGTCGGGGTTTCCGGGTAGACCTCGCCCGGGAAGGTGATGCCATCGAAATTCGTATCGTCGACAGCGGTCAAGGCATCTCCGATGATGCCCGCCCCCATGTGTTTGTACCTTTCTTCTCCATGGACGCGCAATCGGACGGGCTCGGTCTGGCCGTCACTCGTTCGGTCGTGGAACAACACGGCGGCTCCATTCAGCTCCATACCGAGAGCGAGAAGGGAACCGCCGTCATTATCCGACTGCCAGCCTCGTGAGGCGTTGGTCGGGTTCCTTAGAAATCGACTTGGAAACGCGTCTGGAGAATTTCAACATCCCCGTCGTTGAGGTCATTCTCCGGATGGGCCAGAATGTAATTCAGCATGATTCGGGTGTTCGCATTCAGGTACCAGTTCAATGCGAAAGTCCAGTCATCCATCTCGCCGCCGCGCACCGGGCCATCGTTCAAGTCCAGCGCGGAGTACCGCAGCGCCACTTCCCAGGCACCCCAACCCTTGGTCTCATCCCGCAGGGAGAAAGGGTGCTTCGGGCGGAGTCGCGTCGGCGTGCCCTCGGTCGCCTGATAGGGGCGGCTCTCCCCCGTGAGAAACCAGGATCCCGAGACGTAGAAGCTGTCAAAATGGCGCTCACCCATGGACTGCACGTCCAGCTCGGAGCGAACATACTCGGCCTGCAACGAGGCCGGACCGTACACCATCAACACTTCTCCACCGTACGCGAAAAGGCTGCTGGTTTCGAGCGTACCGGTATCCAGATAAGCCTGGGCCAGGTGCGCCTCAGGTCGCGCGCGGTAGCGGAAGGGACCGTCCGGGTTGCGCCGTGTGGCGCTCGCACCGAGGTGAAGGTAACGGCGGCCATCTTCCGATTTCCAGGGCAGCCCTGTTATGCGGCCTGTCACCGCATAACCATCCTGCTCGCTGCTGTCATTCTCGGAAGGCCAGTCGTCGGTCGTCTTGAACAGTCCCAGGGTCCACGTCATACGCTCTTCCAACAGGGTATTTCGCGCCATCGCACCCACATTAAAGCTCGGGGCAAACACGTTGGGGAGGCCGCGCTCGAGGTAGGTGGTATGCCGGTTCGACATCACCTCTTCCAGGGTGAAGGGCTCCTGATAATGCCCGATACGCAGCGAGCCAATGTAGGGCAGGTTCTTCAGCTCCAGGAACACATCCGCAAATCGACCGCCGTCGTTCCCCGGCGAGTCAGCCGCAAAGTCATACTCCGCGCGAAATGCGAGATCGCGATAGATCGTACCGCCGATTGACAGCCGCGAGCGACGAAACTCCAGGCCATCCTGCTCGTCGCCCAGCCCAAACTCGGGATACTCCGCGCCGAGCCGCGCCCAGTCCGAATCCTCGTCAAAAAATGCTGTATCAAGCTGGATTCGCCCACCCACGTGAATGGAAAAGGCGCCGTCAGCCGATTTAAGCTCGAGGCCGTCCCGCCAGTAAACTTGAAGCGGCTGGGGAGCGTCGAGGGGAAGGGGCTCGGCTGCCGCAGGCGGGGGCGTCGCAGCGCCGGGGGGAGCCGCGGTCACGGCGGGGGCCGCAGCCTGCTGTTGGGATTTGAGTTCGCTCAATTCCTGTTCGACCTGCTCCAGCCTTCCTTCGAGGCGCTGGACCAGATCAACGAGCTGCGCTTCGCGCGCGCTCGCGTCTTCGGCGACCGCGAACGGCGCCGAAATAAGGACAATGGCAGTGTACAGGACCATGCGGGCGCGCGTATTCATCGCGGATCGCTCCTTCGAATGACCGCCTCGACGGCCCGAACCTTTCAGACGGCGAGATTGTACCGCATCGCGCCGCCCACTTCAAATTCGCATCAACATACAACTGCAACATGTAGACAATCGTCTGATATCGCCTTCCCAATCTTTGACTATGCGCTCACGCCGCGCTATTGTTGTGGGCACATTTCCAAGTCGTGAGTTTCTGGACAGGAGCAAAAGTATGCAGCAAGTGGATTACTTGGTCATCGGGTCGGGACCCGCGGGGCAGCGCGCCGCCATACAGGCGGTCAAGCTGGGCAAGTCCGTGGTTATCGCGGAAAAGCGCGAAGTCCTGGGCGGGGTGTGCAGCAACACCGGCACCATCCCCAGCAAGACCCTTCGCGAGGCCATTCTCTACTTCTCGGGCTACCGGCACCGCTCCGTCTACGGCCGGGGATACCAGGTCAAAGCCGATGTCTGCTTCGATGACCTGCGCCAACGCGTCAGCCACGTGGTAAACCACGAAAATGAAGTGGCCCGAAGCCGACTACTCCGCACCGGGGTCGAAGTCGTCTACGGCGCCGCATCTTTCGAGGGCCCCCACACCGTCGCGATCCAGACGCAGAATGGCAAACGCACCTTTGAAGCGGAGAAGATCCTCATCGCCGTCGGAACGGTCCCCTACCGCGCGGAACGGGTCCCCTTCAACGGAAAATCCATTATCGATACCGACACCATGTTCCAAGGCGATTTCGATCTCGATCGCCTCCCCCGCAGCATGCTGATCATCGGCGCGGGCGTCATCGGGACCGAATACGCCTGCATGTTTTCCGCCATGGGCGTCGATGTCCGCCTCCTGGACCGGCGCAACGAGCTCTTCCGCTTCCTGGACCGCGAAATCTGCGAGGCCCTGACCTACCACATGCGCGACGAGCGTGTAACACTCTACCTCGGCAAGGACTTCACCACCGTGCGAACCGACAACGGCGGCAACGTGATTACCACCCTCGAAAATGGGCGGGAGATCAAGACCGACATGCTCATGTTCGCTTCGGGGCGCTCCGGCGCGGTGGACGGCCTCAATCTCGAAGCCGCCGGACTGGCCCCCAACAACCGGGGCCTCATCGATACCAACGATCACCTCCAGACCGCCGTTCCCCACATCTACGCCGCCGGCGACATCGTCGGATTCCCCGCCCTGGCCTCCACCTCGATGGAACAGGGACGACTCGCGGCCTGTCACGCCTTCGACGTACCCTTCTTTTCGGATACCGAACTGCTCCCCTACGGCATTTACACGATTCCCGAAATTTCCATGGTGGGCAAGACGGAACAGGAACTCTCCGAAGCGGGCATCCCCTATGAAGTCGGCATTGCCCGCTACAGAGAAGTGGCCAAAGGCCAGATCATGGGCGACGAAACCGGCATCCTCAAACTCGTATTCCACCAGAAAACAGGCCACCTGCTGGGCGTCCACATCATGGGCGACGGCGCCTCGGAACTCCTCCACATAGGCCAGACCGTCATGGCCTTCAACGGGTCCATCAGCTACTTCATCGACACGGTGTTCAACTACCCCACCCTGGCCGAGGCCTACAAGATCGCCGCACTCAACGGCCTCAAGCGATTGGGCGCACAGGGCCAGAATGATCGCAGAGAAGCGTCCAAAAGGCTACCTGCGGACACGGGCGTAAAGGTAGCGATTGAAGGAACCACAGAATCCGCGTGATTTAGTTGCCCAGCCCGAGGGCGTCTGTTATGTTCACCAGCCCCGGAATGCGATAGCCAAACACCGACGCGGCGACGGCAATGAGAATGACGACCAGCGTCATGGCAAACAGGGCCGCGAATATTTCGCGAAGCTTTCGTACGGTCACAATTTCATCTCCATAGGTTTTGGCTAAGCGCGGCACACGGGCCCCGGAACCACGACGCCTGGGCTCGCACGTACCTTGCGCCGCCGATGGTGCCTGACGCAGTATTCGCATTTCAAATCCGATCCAACGGCACCTTCTTTGAACGGTGGGATTCAAGGCCAAATACTGTATAATAGCGTCGAAATACGTTGGCCGCACCCCGCACCCCGCATTTGCATAGCGCAGCACATGCTACGGTGCATGCGGCTCCTGGCCATGTCGGGGTTCGGGAGTAGTGCTTGCGGGGCCGTGGCTTGGATTTTTCCGGCAGCACAAGGTAGGGTAATGGCGAATATTCTCATTGTAGACGACGACAAACGAATCACGGATTTTCTATGTGACCAGTTGAAGCTTCGCGGTCACGCCTGCCGGTCAGAGAATCGGGGCGAACAGCTCCTCGAAAAGGTCAATATGCGCGAAGTTGACCTGCTGATTCTCGATGTCATGCTCCCCGATGTTTCCGGCTTCGAAGTCTGTCGGCGCATCCGGGCCAACACGGACTATTACACCCTGCCCATCCTGTTTCTCTCTTCCATGGACTCCCAGGAAGAAATCAACCATGGATTGGCCCAGGGCGCCGATGACTACGTCACCAAGCCCTTCACCCCGAATCTTCTCCTAAGCCGGATCGAAAACCTCCTCGTTTCCAGCGCAAAGACCGCCCTCGCCGACGAAGTGACCGGCCTGCCCAACTCCAAAAGCATCAAGTCGGAGATTCAGAAGGCCATCTCCCGGAAGACCGTCTTCGTAATCGGCTATGTGGAGCTGATGGGCATCAACGAATTTCACGTGGACACCGATCGCGACCAGCAGCTCAAGGCCCTCCGTCATTTCGCACGGTGTCTGCACCTCTGCGCGCGCCAGGTCGAGCCGAAGTTCTTCTCCATCGGTCATATGGGCGGCGGACACTTTGTGTTCATCGTCAACCCGGAACATGCCGACCCCTTTGCCCAGCGCATCAACGAAGTCTGGAACAACCACCTCCCCGGTTTCCTCGAATCCGTTGGGAAACCCAACCAGTTGAAAATCTGGCGCACAAACCGCATGCTGGAGTTTCTCCTCTGCGTCACCAAACGGGAAGCCGACAGCACCCATGCCTCCCGCGACCTCTTCGAGACTCTCTCTCATCTGCGCGCCACGGCTGCGGAGAGCCGCCACTCGGGACTATTTCGCGACCGACGGAGATAGGAAATATCAACACGCGATGCGTTGATTTCCGACCGGAAGTTGAATTCTGGCCGCTTCAGCGCCTATTATTCCGCCTTGCGACATGGTCCTCCTGAGGCCGGGTAGCACTGCCCCGTCACCCCACCCCCCACTCCTCAGCAACCGGTATGCATGCACATCGATACAAGCACACAATGGCAATGGCCCCTATGTTGGAGAACCGGGCATGAGACGCAGCATCGTTCATGAAGGCGCGAAAAACCTGAGCTACGAGATCCGCGAGATCGTGGGTGTGGCCCGGGAAATTCGCGGGCTCGGGCGCGAGATCATCTGGGAAAACATCGGCGATCCCATCGAAAAAGGCGAACAACTCGCCCCCTGGATCCGCGAGATCCTCAGCGAACTCCTTCTGGAGCCCAAGTCCTACGGCTACTGCGACACCGCCGGCGTCATCGAGACCCGTGAATTCCTCGCCGCCAAAGTAAACGAGCGGGAAGGCGGCGTCCAGATCACCCCCAACGACCTCCTCTTCTTCAATGGTGTCGGCGACGCCGTCGCGCGCGTCTATGGCTTCCTCAAACGCGAAGCCCGCATCCTCGGCCCCTCCCCGGCCTACAGCACCCATTCCTCCGCCGAAGCCGCGCACTCGGGCTACAACCACCTCACCTACAAGCTCGACCCCTACAACGGCTGGATGCCCGACGTCGAAGATATCCGCATGAAGGTCAAATACAACGACTCCATCGCCGGCATCCTCATCCTCACGCCCGACAACCCCACGGGCGCCGTGTATTCGCGCGAAACCCTCGACGAGATCGTAAAGATCGCCCAGGAATACGACCTCTTCATCATCACCGACGAGATCTACGCCCACATCGTCTACGAAGGCTACCCCCGCATCCACACCAGCCAGTGGATTCAGGACGTACCCGCCATCGCCATGCGCGGCATTAGCAAGGAATACCCCTGGCCCGGCTCGCGCTGCGGCTGGCTCGAAATCCTCAACCGCGGCAAAGACAAAAACTTCGCCACCTACACTGAGAGCCTCCTGGCCGCAAAGCGCCTCGAAGTCTGCTCCACCACTCTGCCCCAGATGTCCATTCCCCGCGTCTTTGGCGACAGCCGCTACGAAGGACACCTCCTCACCCGCGCGGCCATGTTTGCCGAACGCGCCCAGGAAGCCGCAAACGCCTTCGAGGGCTGCGAATACGTCATCGCCAACAAGCCCGGCGGCGCCTTCTACTTCACCGTCATGTTCAAAGAAGGGCTCCTCGGCGACCATCAGACCCTCGAGATCGACAACCCCGTCGTCAAGGCGCGCATCGAAGAGCTCGTCAAAGGCGTCACGCCCGATAAGCGCTTCGTCTACTACCTCATGGGCGCCACCGGCATCGTCGTCGTGCCCCTCACCGGCTTCCAGTGCAGCCACGCCGGCTTCCGCTTCACCCTCCTCGAATCCGACCCGGTAAAGCGCAACTACATCTTCCAGACCCTGCGCCAGTCCATCGATACCTACTGCGCAAGCTGACACACCAGGAAACGCCAAAGGGCCCCCGGCAACCCGCCAGGGGCCCTTTCTTTTCCTGGAGGACGGGCCACCCAGGGGACGGCCTCGCGCACACGACCGCGAACCACGAAATAGCCTGCGACGGGACTGTCCTGCGCGAGTCATGATTCGCGGTGAGCGATGCGCACCAGCGCACCCACCGGCCAATTGCGGCGGGAGCAGCAAACTCTGGCGCGCGGGACTGTCCCGC
>JBHEKR010000158.1:0-6552 GCA_041859365.1 Candidatus Hydrogenedentales bacterium | reverse complement strand
GAATGCGCTGGTCCAGAGAAGGAGGCCAGAGAATTCTTGACCTGCGGGCCTACGTAAAATCCAACCGATGGGACGCCTTCTGGCAACAGTATATGAACCTGCCGTGCGCCGCATGAGCGGTAATATCAGAACTTCACCCCTTATTTCGGCCATTGACCTGAAAAACATGACTTGCAAACTCCTGCTCACCGTTACCGCAACACGGTAAAACTTGCCTCTGCCGATGCATTCTCTCCGATTCGAACTTCCCCAATCACGTCAAGCCGGGTGTCCATTGCGCCGTGAATAACAAACTGGTCGTCGCTAACGGAATACTTCAGCCGTTCTCCCGTGAAGGGATTCTCCAGGAAATCCTCTGCAATGTAATCGGGAACCAGTACACCGAGGTCCGGCGGAAGCTCGCCGGTTGTCAGCAGATAACGTTGTACGGCGAGCGCAGCCAGTGCGGTCCGAACTCGGGCGATGTGCGTAATGGTCGCAGCGGTAAATCGGCCAGACGCGGCCAGGCCAGGCACAGTGCCGGAATCCGTATTCAGTCGCAGTCCCTCACGGGAGTCTGCAAACTGATAGAGGGCGGGGAGCGACTGGTCCGCGTAGTCGAACAGCTTTTGAAAGTAGTCTATTCGCGCAGTCTGCTCCGCGTTCAGCTTTATATCGACGGGCTCCCGCGCCAGGCGAAGGTCTTCTTCGGTTATTGTTGCCTCCGCATCTGGCGCATATAAATCGATGACTTTGTCGAACACGATGTCGCGTATGAAATGTTCATCTGGAATGGGAATGTCACCACTCCATAATTCACCTTTCAGCGCTGCGCGATAACCATCGAGTGAGCATGAGTTCTCCAGGCTTTGCTGAATACGAAGGAGGTCCGGTGCGACAAACTCCCCCCGGTTCAAGGCGGACTCCAGCGCGGACACCGCCATCTGAAAGACCGCAAGCCGAACGAACTGCGAGACCGTGGTCGGCTCATTCATGAGGGACTGCCCGAGTGCCGTAAGGTCCAGCAGCGCCTCGGTCGTCGCCTCGGAATCGCCCTGGCCGGAAAGGTGGTAAACCCGAAGCGCGCCTAACTTGGCCACGTTCCTGCAATCGGGAAGATGCTTCAATGGCGCACTCTCCCATTGCCAGAGATCGATGGGGTAGCGACACTTCGGAAGATCTCGGGCGGAGCGGAGTCGCTGAAAGGTTTGCTTGTGGCATGCCAGAAGTTTCTCAATGAGAACGGTCACGGTATCGGATACTTCCATGGGTGGCTGGGCGTGTGGCGTTTCTTCAAAGAAGGGAACTTCCACGTCGAGCGGGGACTCGAAGTAGACCGCGGCGTCGAACGCGACCGTATAGTGAAGAGCGCGGTTCTCTCGATCCTCAACCGCAGGGTAAAGCGCCTCCGCCCTCGCGATCAGTTCAGCGGGACGCTCGGATAATGACATTTCGTCGCGCGGCCACTGCAATCCATGGTAGGTCGCGGTCTTCTCCCCGTCGCGTTGCACCGCAGCGATCTCTGCTGTCTCCTCGGGCCTGAGTCCAGAGCGTCGGCTCAGGATCTGATGAATGAATACGGCGTCAAAGTCACTCGGCGCGCTAAATTCCAGTTCGTTTGCTATGGCAATCTCAACCCTCGTTGTGGACCCATCGGGCAAGTGAACCAGAATGCCTGACTCCGTTAGGCCAGGCCGAGGCGGATTTTCGGCCCATTGATCCGCCAGTGCCTTGCGGAACTGGCCAAGGGCCTCGTCCTCCCAATACTGCGGCCCACCCAGGGATTTCGCTGCGTCGCGGTCAAACGCCAACTCGTTGTGAACCCAGCCATCGGCCCGGCAGCGTTTGGCCGCTTCCACATAGGCATAACCCAGGAGCAGCAAGCCCTCGCGCTGATTAGGTTCCCGTCTGAGTCCCTCGCGCAGCCAGCGGATGGCCTTCGCGAGATGATTGAGTTGCTCCGCCGAAGCCGGGAGAAGCAGCGTGCTCGTGTGAAGCGGCACGAGGGCCCGCTCGCGAATAACTCCTGGTGACCCGTAGTGCGATGTGGGGTCGTCCACCACAAAGTGCGTCCTGCCAAACGCATAGGCAAAGCAATGGATGCGACCAAGCTGCACATACGCCCTCGCATCGTCTGGCGCCTGCTCGACGCGATCAAGCCAATACTGCGAAACCTCCTCCAGCGGCGCGATGGTGTTTGGGATGTAGACTTGACTTAGGGATTGGGCCTCCAAGGCTAGCAGTGTAACGGGGAGGAAGAGGCAAAGTCGGAGGCCCGTAAAGCGGAGGGCCCGGGCTACCATTGAACGCGTTTCAAGTCTTGGTGTCATTGGCTCTCTCCCCTCTCTTCCGAAGCCTGGTCGCGCATCACCGTGAAGCTGATGCCGCTCAGGGCGTCTGGGTATCTTTGATTAATTCGGGTTGTGCTTACACTGTAAACGACAAAGCGGTCATCACCGGTGTAAAATTGGAGAAACTCGCCACTATAGGGGTCCACCAGAAATTTCTTGTCGATGAAACCAGAAGTCAATTCTTCCAATGATTCGGGAAGTATCCCCGTCTGAAGCTCAAACCGCATTACCGCCAGAGCGGTGGCAGCCACCCGAACTCATGCGGCAAGTTGCACATAGTGGTTTATCCCCATTTCTATGCTTTTCGACACAACGTGCGCCGCCGAAGGCGCTCCTTCATTGTCTCTTTCGAAGGAGCGTATCATGGGGTATAGCTCGTGAGGCGGAAGGTGAGCGAACGGCATGAACTTACTTAGCGCGTTCAGTTCCATTGCCGCCGCGGCCTTTGCTAAGCTCTATGTGGTAACTGCGAACCATCTTTCCCAGATGATTGCGTTCACGGCTTGATGGGCGCTCCGGCTCATCGCGGATGTCCCTAATCGCCTGCCAGATGAGTGCTTCATACGCGTCCGCTTGGTCCGCATCGTATCGCTTGGCCGAGTAAAGCCAGATCTCGTCGATGTCAATCCGTGCCGGAGTGCTGAGGCGCAGTCGCCGCCGCATGCTTGTCCCCCGCGAGCCGTTCTCTCCCCCTGCATCGAATCTCCGCGCTCAATGCTCGGATCGATTCGTCGCTGTCGAGTTCGACGAAATCTCCCCGTTCGAATGCGTCGAATCCCTTCCGGACTTCCGCCCGCAGCCACTCCAACTCCGCGTCCTGTTCATCCTGCCGCGCCTTGAGTAGACGCAGTGCCTCATCCACGACCTGACCGGCGTCGGTGTAGTCACCTTTGGCAAGCATCTGCCGGATTACCTCCGCCTGCTCGTCTGTAAGATTCATTGCTGGGATTGTCATGCGCTGAGTATCGCACGAGAAAAGTCCCTAGTCAATTCCGAAGGCACACGGGAGAATTTGGCACAATCGGAAGTTCCACCTGCATAAATCGCTTGACAAAATATAGCTTGTATTACATACTATGTTTTGTCAATTAAGGACCCCACCATGAAATTTGAGCGAGAACTCTTGAAGGGCGTTGCGCCAATGGCCGTGCTGGAACTGCTTGCGCGGGAGCCGATGTATGGCTACCAACTCGGCGAACAGCTTGAACTGCGGAGCGGCGAGGTACTCACGCTGGGCAAGGGAACGCTCTATCCCCTGCTGTACAATCTCGAGGCCAAGGGCTTTGTCGTAGCCGAGGATCGCGAGGCGGATACGGGTCGAAGGCGGCGCTACTACATCATCACGGACAAGGGTCGAAAGGAACTCGAACGGGGGCGCAAACAGTGGGACAAGCTGCGCGAGGGCCTCGGCCACCTATTCGGAGGTGCGAAGGACGCCACGCGGGGAGCGGCAGGATGACGAAACCACACCGCGAAAAGCTCTTGCCCGATGTCGCGACCCAATACATCGAGCGCGTTGTCACCCAGATGAAATGCCGACGCGGACTGCGGGAGGAGGTGCGCCGGGAGCTGACCGCGCATATTGAGGACGCCCTCGCGCATTACAGCGGCGATGCAACGCGCGACGCTGAGGCGCGGGCTATAGTTGCCGGACTCGGCAACGACGCGGTCCTGGCTGAATTGATGCGAAGGGGAAAGCTTAGAAACGAACGTGGAGCCTTGACGGGGTTGGTCGCCATGTTATCGTTTGGCGTACTTATCCTTCTCATCATGGTGTTGGGTTCACCGCTCGAGTGGTTCTTCAACTTGTCTGCTCTACCTTTTGTCGTTGGCCTCCCCGTGCTCGTCGCTTTGGCGACCTACGGTATCGGGGCACTCTTGAATGCCTATCGCGCGCTGACGGCGTTAGTGTGGAACGTAGACACGGACTTCATAAACTTCGCGACGCCGCGTATACTGCGCAATCTCGCGAAGTACACCTATGTCTGCACACTTTCAGGAGGACTTGTTGCGGCCATTCAAGCACTGCAATACAGGGATATATCGCAATTGAGTAGCAGAGAATTCGGCGCTGGCCTACTACCCTTATTCTACGCCGTACTAGTCGCCGAAGGACTTTACCGTCCCGCAGCGATAAGGGCGGATTTTCTATTGCATCTGGACTCAGATTCACCTGCCAGCAAGAATTACGAGGAGTAGGCATCAATGAACTTTAGCGGAATCGTGGGACTTCTGGGCGTCGTCTCCATCATCGTGGTAACCATCTTGCTTGGCGGGCCGTTGCTTGACTTCATTAACATCCCCAGCTTCGTGGTCGTCGCAGGACTCGCTATGGCGATTCAGTTTGCGACTATCGGAGGACACGACGCGCGACGCGCGTTGCTGGCGATACGCGTCTTCTTTGTCGAAGTGCCCGCACACTCCCTCCGGCGAAAAGACGCCCTGAACCTTCGAGCTTTTGCCGTCTACATGTACGCTGGCGCCGCGATCGGAACGCTTACCGGCTGCATCCAGGTTCTCGTCCATCTTACGGACCTGACTGTGCTTCCCATGGCTACCGCCGTGATGCTACTTTGTCCGTTGTACGCTGTCGTGGCCGCGGAATGCTTTGTTCGTCCGTGTGCCAATCGAATCGACTATTTGCTCGACCAGGACCAATTAGCAGCACCTGAAAGAATGAACTAGGTTCTCTTCGCGTCCATTCCACCCTCCCTACGGCATCCCCCACCGCACCCGCGCGAGGAAGGTTGCACCCGTCGCGCCGCTTTTCTTCGCCGCTTCGTCGAAGATGCCCTCCGAGACGGTGACCCACGACTCGCTGTCCCCTACGCTTGCCACGCCGAAGTTGCCGAGGTCGGCGCTGCGTTCGGGGATGAGAATTTTTTCGGTTGACCGAATTACCTGGAGGGTGTGCGGGTTGACCTGTGCGATGAAGAGGGGTGCGCGGTTTCGGAAGACGTGGTCGTTGTTGGCGCCGCGGCGGGTGTAGACGAGGAAGAGTCCGCCCGCCGGGGCGACGGCCCAGTGTTGCTGGGTGTTGTAGCTGCCTAGGGCTTCGCCATCGTCGAAGGTCCAGGGCTTGATGGGCTCGAAGTTCAGTCCGTCTTTACTGGTGGTCACATAGCCCCCTTCGTCGTTGCGAATCGTGAGATAGAAGGCGCCCTGAAACTGGATGAGGGACGGCTCGACCAGACCGCGCACGAGGTCGAGATGCATTTCAGTGCCGTGGCGCAGGTAGTGGAGGTCTTTTCCGTCGAAGGAGAACTCGGCAACGGTCACGGAATGGGGTACGTCGTCCTTTGGGGCGAAGTAGAATGGCAACAGCACGTTTCCGTTTTCCACGGCGACCCACTGGGCGCAGGCGGATCGGGCGATATTGAATTTGTCGTCCGGCGGCATTTCGACGCGGCGCAATTTCGACCAGGTTTTCGTCTCGGGCGTGTACACGGTGTAGGTGGTCTGGTGGGCGCGTTTGATGTCGGAAAGTTGCGCGCCGTCGGCGGAGTAGCGCACCTCCGCGCCGACATTGAGCACCGTGCCCGATTTCGCATGCCAGCCGGGCGTCATGTCCGCCGGGGAGACCTTCACGCCCTCTTCCCCCTCCACCCAGGCCAATGCTTCGGGCGTCTCTGTCCCGGACCAGGTGTCCCCGCCGTCTGCGGTCGTTTTGTAGCTCAAGCCCGAGTAAAAGTCCGACACGTAGAGATGCTTCTGGAAGGTCATGATTGCGGCGGATTTCCCATGCTCCCCCAGGCCGGGCAGGGGCGCTACGCGGGGATGAAACCAGAGGTAGTCACCGCCGTTGTATTCCATGATGGTGGTCAGCTCGATCTCGAAGGGGATGATGGGGACTTCGGGAGGCCCATCCGCCGCGAGGGCGCGGGTAGTGGCCAGTGTAGTGAGGATGACGAGCGGCGCAAATCTACACATCAAGGTTTCCTTTTGGCGTTGTGGGCCCGCTACGAAACGCACCGTCATGGCGCGGGGTAAACAAATCGGAAGGTATCGTATCACGAAGAGCCCTGAGGCCGCGGGTCTTCCTGACCTGTCCTAGGGCAATTGCATTAAAACTATAGAGTTTGCGGAGATAAGGAGCGGGGGCTTTCCAGCCCCCGGCCCGCGCAACGCTGTTGCGCGGGCGATACGGCGATTTTTATCGCATGGTGAGCCCCACGAAATAGGGGGCAGGAATGCCCCCTCTCCATAATTTTGCCAACTTTCT
>JBHEKR010000140.1:0-23490 GCA_041859365.1 Candidatus Hydrogenedentales bacterium | reverse complement strand
GAATGCGCTGGTCCAGAGAAGGAGGCCAGAGAATTCTTGACCTGCGGGCCTACGTAAAATCCAACCGATGGGACGCCTTCTGGCAACAGTATATGAACCTGCCGTGCGCCGCATGAGCGGTAATATCAGAACTTCACCCTTAGAATCGGAATGCCCTTCTCGCCCTTGATCGCTCCGCCGAGGTAGGCATAGATCCGCTCTCGTATTTCTTCCGTAATCAGCGGCTCCCGGTGTTTTGTCGAAAAGACCATGCGGTAAAGAAGATTGCAGTAGGATTGCGACATAATCCAGCCTCCTGATTGTGCAATGCCACCTGTACGTTAGAGTATGCACGGAATGTGAGCATAATACACTATCAGACCGAACTTCCGTCACCCCCTTCGGGGGTTCGTGTTGGGGTTGTGGCGATGATCCCAGGGTTCCGCTCGTACCTCGCTCCACCCTGGGCTAAGTTCCGCGGCCCCTCCGGGGCCAAGATGATCGCGCGCCAATAGCCATAGTTCTAGGCGGGTATTCCGCCTTACCCACCCAATTTAGGAGCAGCTTCGCGCTGCAGGCGAAAAGGACGTTTTGTCCGATGCCTATTTCTGTTCTAACTTATCGCTCTTCGTCGTGTCCGGAAACGCTATACCCGCATCTTTGAAGACGCGTTGTCGTACCACGTCATCGATCCCCAGCTCGACACTTTTCTTCGACGCCTGTCGGCAAAATGTGGTTTCATCGTCGGGACCTATCGACAATGTGAATGACCCATGCTTGAGGCCCAGTCCTTCGGTGTCAGGTGTGCAGGACGCACCCACGCTGAGCGGACCCACCGTCCAGCACAAAAGCGGCGCGATGTGCCGCTCGGGTCCAGTCGCGTTCTGTTGTACTGCCTCTGGATGGAATTCCTTACCAAAATTGTCGGTACAGAACTGAACAAAAGAGGCCCGCAGGCGGTTGGCCGTTTCAAGAGGCCCAACCCAAATGAGTAGAACTTTTTCAACTTTCTGGTTCGTTATAGTATAGCGGGCCATGAGATTTACGCCGTCCTCGAAAAAATCCCGGATGAGTTCGCTTCGGTCCAGATCGATGCGCCTGGGATCGTCCTCCCGCATATCCGCCAGGTCAAATTCGCTCACCTTGGCGTTGGGCCGTAGCTCGGTCAGCTCGGGGATAGTCATGCCGATTCGCAGCGATTCGAACCCCTTGTCCCATTCGCCATGATGGGTGAAAAGTTTTTGATCCTCACTGAAAGCGCCCGAGGCACAAAGAGAGAGAAAAATGAATGCCAAGATTTTCATGTTGTGTGACCCCTGTTCTTGTCTAATCGCCGGTGAGCATCAATAATGTTGGCCTTACAAACCGCAAACGCATTGACCCAACATGATCGGACCATGCACTACCCAAACGCCCTCAGGCTACATTTGGTCCATGACTTTCAATTCACAATTCACCATTCACCATTCCAAAACCGCCGCCGCCCGGCGTCTCGATGATTACGATATCGCCCGGCACGACATCGAAGGTCGCGTGGCCCTCCAGCATGATCGGGCCTTCGTCGTTCAACAGCCAGTTCTGTCCCGGCTGCCCCTTTTCGCCGCCCTGGACGCCGAAGGCCGCCGTGGTCCGCCGTTCCATCAGGCACGACACCGTCACGGCCTCGCGGAATTCCATCGCGCGGACGAGTCCGTCGCCACCCGGCCATTTTCCCGCGCCACCGGATTTCCGCCGCAGGGAGAAGGCGTGGAGTACCACCGGGTAGCGCCGCTCCAGCACTTCGGGATCGGTGATGCGGGTATTGGTCATGTGGCTGTGCACGCCCGACGCACCGGGAAATCCAGGACCCGCACCGGTGCCGCCGCCGATGGTTTCGTAGTAACCGAAATGCGCGTTGCCAAAGGTCAGGTTGTTCATGGTGCCCTGGCTCCCCGCGAGCACGCCCAGCGCGCCATAGAGCGCCTCGCAGATCCGTTGAGAGGTCTCTACGTTGCCACCCACGACGGCGGCGGGCGGCTGGGGCGCGAGCATCGAACCCTCGGGAATGATCACCTCGATGGGGTCGAGGCAACCGCTGTTCAGGGGGATGGGCTTGCCAACGAGTGTCCGGAATACATAGAGCACGGCCGAGAGCACGACAGCGCTCGGGGCGTTCAGATTCCCTTCCAGTTGAGGCGCGGTCCCGGTGAAATCGACGGTCGCCCGGCGGCCCTCAATGGTGATAGCGCATTGGATTGGCGCACCGCTGTCCAAACGTTCCGTGAATTTATGCACGCCGTCGGGCAAAGCCTCAATGCAATCGCCCATGGTGTCCGCCGCGTTCTGGCGCACGTGGTGCATGTACGCCTGGACCACCGCCACACCGTATTTCGCGCAGAGCCCTTCCAAAAGCTTCACACCGAGCACGTTGGCCGCGATCTGCGCACGGAGATCGCTCAGGCGCTCGTCCAGATTCCGCGCGGGCCAGGGCCCGGCCGATAGCGCCTCCACCACCTCCGCCTCGCGAAAGGCGCCTTCGGACACGAGCAGGAAGTCATGAAACCGAATACCCTCTTCGTCGATATTCGTCGAAAAGGGCGGCATGGATCCGGGCGCAATGCCGCCGATGTCTGCATGATGGCCCCGGTTCGCCACGAAAAAAATCCGCGCTCCCGACGGCGAGAACACGGGCGTGATGACGGTCATATCGGGCAGATGTGACCCACCGTGGAAAGGGTCGTTCGTGAGGTACACATCGCCCGGTTTCATCGCATCGCCGCGATCACGCAATACCGCCTTCACGCTCTGGCCCATGGCGCCGAGGTGCACAGGGATGTGGGGTGCATTGGCGACGAGTGCGCCGTCCGGCCCGAAAATCGCGCAGGAAAAATCGAGGCGCTCTTTGATGTTCGCCGAGTGGCTCACCCGCTCCAGGCAGGTGCCCATTTGCTCGGCGATGGACATGAAGAGATTGTTGAAGACCTCCAGCATCACGGGGTCCGCCTCGGTCGAGATGCCTTCGGCGCGCGTCGCACTCGACGCCACCAGAACAAGATTGCCGTGTTCATCCACCGTCGCCGACCAGCCTGGATCCACAATCACCGTTGAGGCGTCCTCTACGATGAAAGACGGTCCCACGAGGCGATGTCCGGGCAAGAGACTGTTACGCCGATAGACCGGCGTGTCCATCGAGGACACAGCACCCGCACCATCCTCAAAGGCGACCGGCAGACGCTCCGCCACCAGCAGCTCTACATCGGGCCGCTCCGCCGCATCGCCGGTCCCGGCGGATTCCGGACCGGGACAGAGCAGTGCAGATCGCGGCACGCTGCCGGTTCCGCTCTCCGCCAGCAGGCGCGCATTAACCACTTCGATGCCATGCCCCGGCTTGGTGAAGCCGTAGCGCTGCGCGTGCAGGGCCAGAAACGATTCTTCGAGGTTGCCCCCATTTTCCAGTGGCACATCGATGGCCGCGTCCACGCCCGCATAGCGCAGCTCTACACTTCGGGTAAAGTGAATCTGGTCCTCCGCCACGCCATCGCCCGCGAGTGCTGCCCGCGCGACCGCCTCCATGTCGCGGAAACTCCCGGTCATGCGCGCCCGCGCGTTCTCATCGAGGGGCGCAAGCAACGGGCGTGTCTCCGTGTGACTGAAGCGGGCCAGGCCCATACCGAAGGCGCTGAGCACCCCCGCAAGGGGATGGATCACGATGCTGCGAATCCCCAGCGCTTCCGCCACAGCGCAGGCATGCTGCGCGCCCGCGCCGCCAAAGCAACAGAGGGCGTACTCCTGCACATCGTAGCCCCGGGCCACGCTGATGGCCTTGATCGGCTTGACCATGTTCTCGTTGGCAATGCGGATGAAGCCCGCAGCCACTTCTTCCACCGTGTGCGGCCTGCCCGTGGCATCACTCATCGCCTGCGCCAATTCGGAAATTCGCGCATGGGCCGCCGCCGCGTCCAGTGGTTGATCGGCCTGAGGCCCGAAGCACGCGGGAAAATAGCGCGGCTGGATGCGCCCCAGCACCAGATTCGCATCGGTCACTGTGGCCGGACCACCGCGGCCGTAGCACGCCGGACCTGGCTGCGCCCCCGCACTCTCGGGCCCCACGGTGCAGCGCCGTCCATCAAAGGCCAGGATCGAACCGCCACCCGCCGCCACCGTCTCCACCCACAACATGGGCGCCTTGATGCGCACGCCTGCAACCTCTTTTTCATAAATAAACTCCGGACTTCCGTCGATGCGGCTCACGTCCGTCGAGGTGCCGCCCATGTCGAAGCCGATGGCCTTCGGGAAGCCCGCCTGACGACACACCGCCGCGCAGGCCGTCACGCCGCCTGCGGGGCCGGAGAGAATCGCATCTTTACCCGAGAAGCGTCCCGCGCTCGCAAGACCGCCGTTGGATTGCATGAAGCGTAGCGGCGCGCCATCGCACAGAGCCATTTGCGCACGCGCAATGTAGTCGCGGATGATCGGCGTGAGGTAGGCATCGGCCAGGGTGGTGCTGCCGCGCCCCACAGCCTTTATTTCATTGGCCACTTCGTGGCTCAGGCTGATCTGGGTGAAGCCCCGCTCCCGGGCCATCTCACCGATGCGGAATTCGTGGATCGGGTTCACGTAGCTGTTGATGAACAGCACCGCGATGCTGTAGATCCCCTCGGCGCGCATAAGATCCAGCTCTGCGCGGACCGCGTCCCAGTTCAGGGGCGTCCGGATGTCGCCGTTGGCGAGAATGCGCTCTTCCACCTCCACCGTGCAGGCCTCCAGCGTCTCCGCTTTCCGGATGTGCAGCGCGAAAAGCTCCGACCGGTCCTGATAGCCGATCTTGAGAAGATCCCGGAAGCCCTTGGTGACGAAAAAAGCCACCCGCGCCCCCGTGCGCTCCAGCAGGGCGTTCGTGGCCAGCGTCGTGCCCATCTTCACCGCGCGCACGGATCCCGCCCGGATCGGCGCGTCCTCGGGCAGCCCCATGAGCCCCCGGATTGCGTGGAGGGGTGCGTCGGCATAGTGCTCGGGATCCACACTCAGCAACTTCCGCACATGGACCGCGCCATCCGGGTCCCGGGCCACCACGTCGGTGAAGGTGCCGCCACGATCAATCCAGAAGTTCCATCCGGGGGCGTTGTGGTGCGTGGGCGACATGGCTTACTCCTTTTGATCCGTTCTGCCAACAGTATACCAAGATTGGACCGATCACACTGATCGAGTGGATTCAGAGCGGTCGGATCCGACGGATCGGGATGAAGCATGCGCTGCTATAGCCCCTTTCCGTAAGCCGCCCGCGCCAGAAACAGGAAATTTACCCCCGCCATTTGCTATACTAGCGCAATTTTAAACCCGCAGCCCCCCCGCCTGGAGTCTACATATGAAAGCCCTGCTCGCCCTTGAAGATGGGACCGTATTCGAAGGCCGCGCCGTCGGCGCCGAAGGCGAATCCACGGGGGAACTCGTGTTTAATACCAGTATGACCGGCTACCAGGAAATCCTGACGGACCCTTCCTATGCGGGCCAGGTGGTCACCATGACCTACCCCCACATCGGCAACTACGGGGTCAACGAAGAGGACGTGGAATCGCGCAAGCCCTTCGTCAGCGGCTTTGTCATGCGGGAGTGCTGCTTCGAACCGAGCAACCAGCGCGCCACCCAGAGCCTGCCGGACTACCTCAAGGCCAACAATATCGTGGCCATCGACGGCGTGGATACGCGCAAGATCACCAAGATCCTTCGGACCAAGGGCGCCCTCAAGTGCGCCATCAGTACCGTGACCATGGATCACGCCGCCCTCGTCGAAATTGCCCGCCAGTCGCCCGACATGGCCGGTTCTGATTTCGTGAAGGAGGTCACCGTCTCCGAGGCTTATGAATATCAGGGCAAGGGCGCAAATGAATTCAAGGTGGTGGCCCTCGATTTCGGTATGAAGCAAAATATTCTTCGCCTGCTGGACGAATCCGGCTGCCAGGTCACCGTCGTGCCCTCCACGGCTTCCGCCGAGGACATTCTTGCGCGCAACCCCGATGGCATCTTCCTCTCCAACGGCCCTTGCGACCCCGCCGCATTGCCCTACATCTACCCCACGGTTGAAAAGCTCATCGAGAGCGGCAAGCCGATCTTCGGCATCTGCCTGGGCCACCAGATCCTGGCCCACGCCCTGGGCGGTTCAACCTACAAGCTGAAATTCGGCCACCGTGGCGGCAACCAGCCCGTCCAGTTTCACGAGAATGGCCAAGTGGAAATCACCGCCCAGAACCACGGCTTTGCCGTCGATCCCGCCTCGCTCAATCTCGACGAAGTGAAGATCACCCACACGCACCTGAACGACAACACCTGCTCCGGCATGGCCCACAAGACCAAGCCCCTCTTCAGCGTGCAGTACCACCCGGAATCCTCCCCCGGACCCCACGACAGCCGCTATTTATTCGAGCGCTTCACCGACATGATGAAATCGGAAAAGGCGCGGAATTAAAGGGACGTACCGCCGCAAAGGTCCTGGGCCAAATCAAAGCGAGCCCAAGCCAAGAGCGCGAGCCCAATAGATCCAAGCCCGTCAAAGCGCGGCGGCATGTCCCGGTGGAAATAAGGTCGGGACGCGGACCTTCGAGATCACCGATCAAAAGGCAATTTCATCACCCAGGCCAGTCCACCCATCCGCTGGGACAGGCCCACGCATCGAACACATACCGTCAATGGCCAGCAGTTTTTGCTGTACCAAATTCTTCGCACTACGGGACGTCACTCGGGCGCGGGTCCGTCCCCGGGGAGGTACCGCCGCAAAGGTCCTGGGCCAAATCAATGCGAGCCCAAGCCAAGAGCGCGACCCCAACAGATCTAAGCCCGTCAAAGCGCGGCGGCATGTCCCGGTGGAAATAAGGTCGGGACGCGGACCTTCGAAATCACCGATCAAAAGGCAATTTCATTTCCCAGGCCAGTCCACCCATCCGCTGGGTCAGGCCCATGCATCGAGCACATACCGTCAATGGCCAGCGGTTTTTGCTGTACCAGATTCTTCGCGCTACGTGACGTCACTCGGGCGCGGGTCCGTCCTCTGGGCGTGCTGGATCATGGTGGTAATGCGTGCGATGGCCTTTTCCGCGCTACGCTTCCGACCCAGCGAGTAGAGCGGCGCCTCGGCCGCCGCCGTGTACAGGGTCGTGCTGCAGGAGGGGCCCAGGAACAGATTACCCAGGAGAATGACCAACGTCACCGTTGCCAGGATCCATGCGATCGCGAAGGGAACCATGTAGCCGGCATAGGCCGAAAATCCACCCAGCGTGACCAGAAAGACGAGGATCCAGCCGGCGAGCCAACTGCACACGCGCGAGGTCCGCGTGGGCGTGCAGACGATGGCCTGGATGTCGCGGAAGTAGAAACGCTTCACCTCCTCGCGATAGCCGAAGATTTCCCGGTAGAGCACGTGGCTCTCGGTGAGCCAGAGCTGATGGCGCTGAAAGCCCAGACCGAAATGCCGGATGGACCGCCCGGGCAAACGTCGCATTTGTTCCATCAGAAGTCTCCCGCGGGCTGAGAAAAGAACACCGCCGCGACGAATACCGAAACCAGCCCCACAAATACCAGGGCGCCGAGCAACATGGCCAGCACCAGCGGCCATCGGCGATAGGGTACGGGCCGAAGGGGCGCATTCCAATAGCGAATTCCGATGAACACGGCCATGGGGGCGAGGAAGATGCCCAGGACCCACATGGGGATGGAGATGAGCGCCAGCAGCAGCGCGATTAGATCGTAGTGAATGTATTCCGTGCGCAGGACGCCCTCGGAGTCCGCCGTCTTCCGGTGGCCGATGCACGCGGGACAAAGGTGTTCCCCGTTCCAGTCCACGTCGCACAGCGCGCACAGAAACTTCCCGCAACCGTCGCAAACGGCAACGGCGCGTTTCTGCGGGTGGTTCATGCAACTGCTGTGGCCCTCCTCCTGAAGGGCCTGGGCCTGTTGCCCGTTCGCTGAGCGGTACAGCGCGGGAAAGAGCCAGACCCCGGACGCCGTGCCACAGCTCGAACAGTTCACCGATCCCGCGCCGGTGGCGGCGGGGGTGACCAGCGCGCCGCCGCACTGCCCGCAGCGAACAATCGTGTTCCGCATGAATTCTCCCCTACTTGTGCACGACGCGCGTGTCGCAGATATGATCGTGGAGCGCGCGTTTCTGACCGTCAAAGGCCGCCATGACGAAACCGATGAGCAAGGTGAAATAATTGAGCCAGATCGCGAAATAGCGACCGATGGCGCGTTTGTAGCTTACGGGGGAACCATCGCCCCGGACGACCCGCAGGCCCAGTACCATCTTCCCCGGAGTCGCGGCGAATCGTCCGATGAAGTACGACTCATACACGACCGCGATGACCACGGACAGGACCGAGAAGATAGCCACGATGGCGGCGTAACGACCGTCAAACTCGGGTGTTTCCATCGAGAACATCGGCTGGCCGAGCATGGAGCTCTGGAGAATGTTCAGCGGTATGCCCACAATGCCCAGGATAATCCCGTCCAGCAGCCGCGCGGCGAATCGAATCCAGAACCCGGCGTAGCGGAGCGCGCCGCGGTAGCTGTCCCCTTCTCGAATACGCTGAAAGAACACGGGCTTGCAATCCGCGCAAATATGATACCCCTCGTACGCCACCATCTCGTCCGCCAGAAACGTGCGACCGCAGTCGGTGCATGGCACATAGCCCAAAGAATCCGAAATCGACGCGCCATACGCCGCGCCCTCCAGGATCGCTTCGGCCTCCGCCGGTCGCGGCGCTCGGCCCCAGGGCATCCAGTCGGCCATACCTTCCCGCCACACCAGCGTCTGCGCGGTGATCTGCCCGGTTGACGCCAGCGCCACGATCTGCGCCTCGTCCACCGGACCCATGCGTTCGTCACCCCGTGCGTAATACCAATTCATCACTCTTCGCCCTCCTCGCTGGCTGCCGGGCCTGGGACGTCCAAGGCTCCCGCAAATAGTGACGGCTATTACAACACACACCCCCGCCGTCGTTCCAACTGTTTAAATGCACCACGTCGACCGCTATACTGCTCCAGGACGAGCTTGCGGAGCGACGCCGGCCCGTTTCGACGACTGCCGCGAAAGGAACGCACCGTGCCGGAACCCTTTGACCTCGATACGATCAATTTGCCCGGAGACTCCGAGATCCATGCCCTGCTGGCGGCCTGCCCGGATATCGAAAGCCTACGCTTCGCCAACGACGAGTTCCTAATCCATGGGTCGGAGACGGTCCAGGACATCTTCCTCCTGCTGCGCGGGCACTGCCTGGTAGAGCAGCCCGACGCGCCAAGGGAGCGAACCCCCGGCAACGAACTCGCCGTGATCAATGCCGAGCCCCATGCCCCAGTCTTCGTCGGCGAGATGGCCTACCTCGGCGAGGGACTCCGCACAGCCTCCGTGCGCAGCGTCATGGCCACCTTTACCCTGCGGCTCAAACCGGCCCACCTCGACACCATCATGGATCACTTCCCCGGTTTCACGCGCATTCTGTGCCGCCAGTTCGCCCTGCGCCTGCGCGAGGCCAATGTCTTCATCAAGCGCTACCAGACCAACAACACCATGGCCGTCGAACAGCGCTTCCTGAGTCCGGGCGAAGTGCTCGTGGAGGCGGGCACTCCGGCCGACAAGCTTTTCCAACTGGTGGATGGCGTCTTGCTCGAAAAGGGCGACCCCGATACGCCCATCCGCGCTTCCGACGACGGCCCCGTTTTCGTGGGGACGCACCCCTTCTTCAAGGGCGGCGCCCACGAAAAGCGGGTTGTGGCCAAGACACAGGCTATAGTCGTCGCCCTGAGCAAGTCCCGCGAAGCCGCCATCATCCGCAATTTTCCCGAGCTCGCCCTGGCGCTGATCAGGGAGCCATAGGGACGTACCGCCGCAAGCGTACTAGGCGTCAGTCAGGAGAAGCCCCGGTCACCCTCGTCACTGCAATCAACGCAGCGCACCAATGCGCGGCGGCATGTCCCTGAGGATGTAACGTCGCGACGTGAACGTCAAAGGTGCCGAAAGGGAAGTCACTTTTCTTCCCAGTCAACCCACCCATCCACTGGGACAGGCCCACGCATCAAACACACGTCGTCAATGGTAAGCGGCACTTGCCGTATTAAATTCTTCGCGTTATCGGGCGACGCTTGGGCGCGGGTCCGTCCCCTGGGCCATCCTTTGGTTTGCTTCTTGGAGCACCTTCAGATAGCCGCTGCGGGCGTTGGTGGCGGTGACGTTCATGGATGATTCCTGCCATGAAAAATCAAAGACCCAGTAGGCCGCGAGCTGCACGGAACTCGCCTCGATCGCCTCAAAGAGCTTGAGTCCCTCGGCCATGGCGGTCTCGGGGGTCCAGGGGGCTTCGTTGTCCGGTGGTGCGCCGAATTCTCCCACGAACAGCCCCTTGCCCGCACCGCGCGACGCCTGGAAGGCGGCATCGAGAATCCGGTCGTAGGGTACGCCAACTTCTCCAAAGCGCTTGCCTGTGGGCTCCGGATAGACGTGAATGGAGATGAGATCGTTCGGATCCGGCGTCATGAAGACGAGGTTCTCCTGGAGCTCTTCCACACTGTCCTGGCCCCAGCTCAGCTCGGTGTGCTGATGGTGGGCCGTGGGCCGGGGAAGGCTGTGACCCGTGGTGATGGGGCGGGCGCTGTCAATCTTCCGGATCTCCGCCGCAAAGGCGATCGTGGCCGCGCGCACAATCTCAGAAGTGAGATCATCAGCCGCGCTCCGCGATTCGGGTGAGCCCAGCGAAGGAACGATGGGCGGCCGGTTGTTGGCCGCATTGGGGAGATCCGCGGCAAGGGAGTATTCATTGCCGAATTCCCAGGCCCAGATCGCCGGCGAATTCACATAGCGCGAAACCACCTGCCGCACATAGGTCCGCATGAAAGCCTGGGTCTTGCTCTCCGGATTGCCCCATTGGCCCACGGGCTCGCCGACCAGATCGGGAACGCCCGCCGTCCACCAGAACAGCGAAGGAATAAGCCCCACGCCCGTTTCTTCGGCGGCCTTGACGACCCCATCCATCAGTGCGAAATACTTTTCCGGGTCAGACTGATACAGGGCCCAATTGATGGCGTAGAAGCCGCCAAATTGCAGCCGCGCGAAGGGTATGTCGTGGGCGGCCAGGGTCTCAAAACCCGCCCGGTACGACGTGTCCTCAGGATTCTCGAGACAGCGCGAGAAGGCGTCCATATAGTTCACGCCGAGGGCGCGAATGGGCTGGCCGTCTTTCAGTATCACGCCGCCCTCGCCAACTCGCAGGCTAGGAATGGGCGACTCCTGGGCAACAACAGCGATGGAAACGACGGCGGCGAGGATCGCGGCGAGGTACTTCAATTGCATGGCTGGTCGGGTGCTTTCAGGTAATACAGGGACATCAGAGACGACAGGACAGCAGGTGATACCGGAATCTGGTCCCTGTGCTTCCTGCTGTCCCTGATGTCGATGCCGTCTCTGTAATCAAGTTGATTAGGTTCGACGCACTAGCTCCGACGATACAGGGGATCGGCGCCGATCGTACCTTTCAGATTCTCGAGATAATTCGGATGCTCCGGGCGATACAGTTCCGCTTTGGCCTCCGCGAGGCGTCCCACGATGTCGAGGCGCTCGGCTTCTTCGACATAGTTGGGCTTTTCCAGGAAGGCCGAAAGATTCTGGATGTGCCGCTTCCACAAGGCGCAGTCGCGCTCCTGTTTGATCCGGAGACGCTCCTGATACCAGTCGCTTTCCATCAGGTATTCGCGGGTGAAAAGCTTGCGGATTTCCGGGTCCTGCACCGTCTTGCCCTCATAGTGGCCGTGCACCATGATGTGGAGCAGGGCCGCAAGGGGCGGGCAGGCCGCTGAGATGCTGCCGTCATCGAAGAAGGCCTGGGCGCAGCGCTGCTGGGCCTCGGTGATGTTCTTGATCCCGTCCACGTAGGCGTCCATGTCCTGGAGCTCGGGCCGGAGCATTTCATCGTTGAATACCGTCGAGGGGCTGTCAAACACGCGGCCGAAGTAGTGGCTCAGGAAGGTGCGGGTCATGCGGTAACCCAGACGGCTCGCCAGGATCGTCTCGCCCTGGTATTCGAAGTCATCCACTTTCTCGAAGCACCCTTCGCGAAGCAGGTGTGCGGGATCCCGCTCCTCTTCGGAAAGGCGGCACCACACTTCGGGAATCAAGAGACTCACGTCGTGATCCACGCGGTACTTAGGGCCAATATAGCCCGCGGCCGTTGTAAAGCTCTTGTATTCCGTCAGGATATACGACACCAGCGCGTTGTTCAGATCGCTCGTGGGCGTAAGGCAGTTGAAAGGCCCCTTGGTCAGGGCACCTTCCGATCCCGCGCCCGTGGTCGAGGGCGACTTGCCCGTGAGGCTGGCGATGAAATCCATGAAGAGCTCCGGGAGCTCCTGGTAGTGAATCGGATTGTACACCGCGAGCGGGCGAATCCCCGCCTTGACGTCGGGCGGATTATTGCGCCGGCCTGGGAGCACGGCGTTTACCGGGTGCAGCACAGGTTTGTCCATCGGTACACGGCGGTGAAGGCGCGTGGCCACTTCGCCAACATACTTGTCCCGAGGATTCGCCAGATCGGGGCGCAATTGCAGGTAGCGCGGATTCTTCGAAGGCGCGCCGTCCACCATGCGCGGGTGGGCCGAGGAGACGAAGAACTCAATATCCTCGCACGCCGCCGCGCGGTTGATCAGGTCCTGCATGGGCTGGGTGTAAGCCTGAAACGTGATCGTGTGTTGCTGGAGTTTCAGCGCGTCCTCGGTCGTCAAGGGTTCGAAGTTGGAAATAAAGTTCCCGTCTTCCGCCAGATCCCGTTCCGTCTGCTTGTCGTGGCCGCGATGGATAGCGTCGTCGGGTCGTTGAAACAGACGCATCTCGCAGTTGTCCACGATCTTGACGCTTGGATTCTTGTACTCCGGGTTGAGGTGGGAAAGGCTGCTGGCCGGCACCACCACCGACGCGGAGATATCGTCTTCTTTCTGGATCTTCGCCGCGGGCAGGAAATCCTGGCGCAGCTTGTAGGTACGCCACGATCCATCGCTCACCAGACCCACGCGCAAATAGCTGGCCACCAGCTTGCGGCCGTTGAACTTCAGCTCATGGCCCGGCTTTCCGTTGATCACATCGGCGCTGAAATGGCTGCGCCAGTCTTCGCCCCACTCGGGCCGATAGAAGCGCTTGATGATGAAAATCATCGCCTTTACGTAATCCGGGATCGTGTTGAGCCAGGCATTGTACTCGGGCGTATAGTCCTCTTCAGAAGGCGTTAACAGCCGGATCACCGAGCCCAGCGACCGGTTGGCCGCCAGCAGGGGGCGGCCCTTGGATACGATACGTTTGTCCCGGAAACGATCACTGAAGTGATGGGCCATGACGGCCTCGATCCGATTGAGATCTTCCTTGTAGTCCGCCACAAAGAAGGGGCCGTAGTGCACGGCATCCAACAGGGACTTGGAGATCTCGGACTTGCCGCCGCCCGACACGGTGCAGGGCTTGTGGCAGAAGGTGCCTTCCACACCCGTACCCACGAGGCGCCAGCTCGGCGCGCCGGGGTGTTTTTCCATGTGCACGTTGTAGCCATCGGGGTTGATGTACACGTAGCCGGGCCGCAGCGGAATTTCGTGCTCCACCCCGCCCCGCTCCCAGTAGACCCGCTGCGTATTGAGATCGATATGGACGTTTTCCGGCACATAAATCACGTCCGGGTAGGCCCGATCGATGGCATAGCCCTCGGGCCGCACCTCCATCAGTTCGCCATACTTGGCGGCCATCTCGTCAAAACTGTGGCCCTCCTTGGTATAGCGGAAGTCCATGAAGAACTTGTCGCCCAGGTTAAAGCGGGCATAAGCCAGCGCGCCGCCGGCGTGTTCCTCTTCGCAATTGCCGTAGAGGTTCGCCGCATAGCTGAGCTGGGTTTTCACTTCCTTCTTGCAGTAACCGAAATAGTTGTCGGCTATCAGCGTCACCATCACGCCCCGGTCGTCGCGACAGGTAATCTTGAAGGCGTTGCCATCGTTATAGAGTTCGTCCTCGTCTTTCCAGCACATCCCCTCCTTGCGCTGGCGCTCCGTGGCGTCGTCGAAGTAGGGAAGCCCCAGTTCCTTCTTGCGCTGGTGGGTCAGGTGTGGCGCCAGCACCACGCAGCCCGTGTGGCCCGTCCAGTGCTCCGCATCCAGGGCGGCGTCGTTTTCCGCCAGCGTAGGATCGCCCGCGTTGCCAAAGATGGTTTCCACGAAGTCGAGGTTGCTCACCAGACTGCCCGGCACAAAGAAACGGGTCTCCATCGTCTTCGCGGGAAGCAGGCCCGGAATCTCCGCGGAAACCAGGGGCCGCATCATGAGCGACACCATCGTGTGGGCCTGATCGTCTTCTTCCGCCAGGAAGGGCAGTTGGAGCAGATCGCGCGGCGGGTTCAGCGCCGCCACCATCAGATTCCCGAAGACCCGCTTCGGTACTTCCTTCTTGTCCAGCGGCACGGGCAACCCCCCGTCCGCCACATGGAAGACGCCCTTCGTCGTGCGGCGGTCGCTGCTCGGGTTGTGCAACACACCCTGAGCAATCCGGTAGGAGGACACATAACCGTTCTTGAAGCAGTGCCCGTCCACGGGGAGAGAGAGTTCCCGCGCGAGACCCGGCCGGTCCAGCACGAACGTGGTGCTGGGCAGGCGCAGCGGCGCGTGGAGGGTCTCTCCAGCCAGGTACGCCTCCAGAAACGCCTGGATGCGCTGGTCGATCGGGCACAGGTGGCCGCGCAGGAGACGGCTCTTCTCCTTGTAGCTCTGGATGAGCCCGTCGGTAAGGCCCAGGAACTCGGTGCTCGCCTTGGTATAGGTCGGCAGATCCAGCGCCGCCAGTTTCAGGCTGATATAACGGACCAAATGCCGACGTTCGTAGGGCTGAGTATGCCCTTCCTGTAGAAAGGGCAATCGGGCGGTCTGGTTACCTTGCGTCACGGTGTGTGTACTCCCCTGTCGTGTTGAGGGTTGTGCGGTGGTATGCGCGTTGGCGCTCGGGCCCCGGTTGCCGGTTATCAGGTGACCGGCCGGGGTCAAAACAGCGGAAAAACCCGTCTGCCTGTGCCCGACCACAGGGATGGAGATGTCCCGGCAATCCTGTATCCAGCGGACCAGGAAGCCACCCCTATTCTAATGGATCGCCGGGGTCATAATCGACTCTGCGATCCCCGATTCAATGAAAACGCGGACGCACCCGGCTGGGTGCGCCCGCGTAAACGGGGCAATATCGAGAATCAGCGGCCCGGAGGCAGCAGATGGCCGTAGCTCATGGTGGTGGGAAAGCGTGCATCGCCGCTGGCAGGGATGAAGGTCTGGTAGTACACGAAAGTGCCCTGCACGTCCGTTGGGTCGCCCGTCCAGGAGATGGTGAGTGAGCCGTTATACTTGCCGTCATTCAATTGTCCACCGAGGGCGCGCACGCTGTTCACGCCCGTGCGCGGACGATCTGGAACGAGCGTCGCCGTGGCGCTTTCCTGGCCACCGGGTGTGGAATCGGGATCGCGGCGGGCCGGCCGAAACGCGACCGACGAGTACGGAGGAATCACGAAGGAATTATTCTGGTCCGCCAGGGTGGTGTTATTGGCGGGTCCAAGAGGCACGCCGGTCTGGCTGAAGTACTCGATGGAACAGTTGAGGTTATAGCCCACGTTGCTCTTGAGATAAACGATACCCGTCACCCCGCTGATAACGCCGGGAATGTCATTGGCCACGGGCGCATTGTCGACAAACCAGGGAACACTCAGGGAACTTGCGAAAGCTACCGTGGTGCCAGCCAGGGCGGCAACCAGAACACCTATCTTTCTCATCTTCTGCCTTCTCCTCATTGGGCTGAATCCCTGTGTAGCATGACCGCAGAATTCACCCGCGCTGGTTGTTGGATTGCGATGCACCATGCACCGCCGAATGCGCAGACTCCCGAAAGCCGTAGCCAGCGCCCACTCCGCGCGCCGACCCAACTCACACCGACTCCACTGCCCCACAGTATAACGGATATCTCCCAAACTTCCAAGCAGTTTTCCTGGGCGGCATCTGTCGATATTCTCATTTTTCATAGCGCTGCGCATCGCGGCCGGAACCCTGGCCGGTTGTAACGGCCCGTCTACCTTTCGCATAATGCTCCCCATGCAGCCCATCCAACGACGCGAGTGGTGTTTCCCTCTGGCCCTGGCCATCGCCTTCGCGGTATTTGGCTCCCTGCCCTACCTCTATGCAATGCGTGCGGAAGGTCCCGCCGAAACTTTCATGGGCTTCGTGGGCCGGGGCACCCCCGGCGCCAACAGCTACTTCGCCTTCTCGCGCCAGGTGGCCGAGGGCAGCGCTCTCACCACCAATTTGTACACGCCCCACGCGCCATCCCAGGCCTATTTCAACCCCGAGTGGTGGGTCATCGGCGCGACCGCGCGGGCCACGGGCCTCTCCCTGACCGCGCTCTTCCATGGGGAGCGCGTCATCGCCGTGTTCGCGTTCCTCCTGGCCGCCTATTACCTCTGTGCGGTCGTCTTGGCCACTGTGCGATACCGCCAGCTCGCACTGGTGCTGATCATCTTCGGCGCCGGCTTTGGCTGGCTGGTGGAGGCCCTGAACGCCGTCTTTCATGGGAACCTGCTCGTGCCTGCGGACACCCAGGGGGTGACCCTCTTCGCCTATCTCGTCAACAAGCCCCATTTCATTCGCGCAGCAGCCTGCGCGGCGCTCCAATACGCCTGGTTTATCCGGGGGGCGGAATCCGGCCGGTGGAGTTTCTTTTGCGCCTCCGGACTCGCCGCTTCTGCCCACAGCCTCGTCCGACCTTACCAAATCCCCGAGTCCTGCCTTGTGCTGGTTTTCTATGTCGTCGTTCGTGCATTTAGAAACCCGAGTCTATTCCGCCGGGCCCTGGTCCACGCGGGATGCGCCATGCTCGCGCACCTCCCGGCCATCGCCTGGCATGCGTGGATCCTGCTGGAGAATCCGCTGGGCCTGGGCCCCATGCAAGCCTGGCAACCCATGTTCCTCCTGTCGCAAATCCTTTGGCTGGGACTCCCCTTCGGCGCGCTCATCCTATACGCGGCCCTCCGGTGTATCCAGGGGTTTAAGCCCGACCTGTCCATCCCCGTGCTCTGGATGGCCGCCGCCATGCTCCTGCTACAGGCCCACCCCTGGTTCCCCTGGGGCGTCGAAAGCTATTTCCCCTGGGTACTCGCACCACCCCTTCTTTTCATGAAGCATATCGTGCCCGCCGCTGCGGCCTGGCTCCATACACGCCGCAATGTGACAGCTCCGCGCGCCCTCGCCGTAGCGCTGGTTGGCGCCCTGGTATTGCCCGGCAACGCCCTCAACTATGCCCGCTTTTTCACCACCCTTCACCAGCCTGTGGCCCCCTGGCGCTACTATCTGCCCGACAGCCTGCTGCGTGGACTCCAATGGCTGGAGGAAAACGCCGCGCCGGAGGCGGTGGTGCTGGCGAGCCATGACACCAGCCAGTTCATCCCGCGCCTGGCAAACCTTCGGGTCGTTTCCGGTCAGGACGTGCTCACAGATCGCTACCGCGAGGCGAATGCGTCGGTCCTGCGCTTTTTCCAGTCCGCCGGCGACAATTTCTTCAAGGAGGAATTCTGCCGGGAGGAAGGAATTGCCTGGATCGTGATGGGCCCCTTTGAAAGCGCCTTCGCCGCCCTGAACCCCGCCGACTACCCGTGGATGCGCCCCGCTTTCACAGAGGGCGATGTATCCATCTATCGCGTCGAACTGCCTCTTCGGAACGACGGCAAATAAGAACGGCGCTGCCGCCCCGAAGGGCAACAGCGCCTTGAAAACTTCGTGATGATTTACCCTACCAGCGGATAATGGCCGAGGCCCAGGTCAAGCCGCCGCCGAAAGCCGCCAGCAGCACGGTATCACCCGCCTTGATCCGGCCCTCTTTGCGGGCCTCGTCGATGGCAATCGGGATCGACGCCGCGCTCGTATTGGCCACTTTCATAACGTTGAGATAGATCTTATCGTCCGTAAGGCCCACGCGCTTCGCGGCGGAATCGATGATCCGCTTGTTCGCCTGGTGGGAGATAAAGAGGTCGATATCGTCGACCGTGAGACCGGTCTGCTCCAGAGCCACTTCAATCGCGTCGCCAAAAGCGCCAATGGCGCGCTTGTACAGCTCGCGGCCGTTCATGCTCACGCCGCGCTCTACGATGTTCACGTTCTCCGGCGTAATCGGCGTGCGGGTGCCGCCGGAGGGCACGGAAAGAATATCGGCCGCACTGCCGTCGGAGCGGGTGTAGGTGGAGAGAATGCCGTGCTCGCCTTCGCTGGCGCGCAGCACCGCGGCGCCCGCGCCATCGCCAAAAAGAACCGCCGTGTCCCGCTTTTCCCAGTAGAGGTGGTCCGAAAGTTTTTCCGCGCCAATCACCAGGATGGTCTTGTGGACGCCGGCCCGGATCAGGGCGTCGGCATGCTGCAGCGCGTAGACAAAGCCCGAGCAGGCCGCGTTGAGATCGCTGGCGCCGGCGCGGTTGGCGCCCAGATTGCTCTGGATGATGCAAGCCGACGATGGCATATTGTGGTCGGGCGTCAGGGTGGCGCAAAGGACGTAGTCCACGTCTTCCGGTGCAACGCCGCTGTCTTCCAGGGCACGACGTGCGGCCTCGGTTCCCAGATCGGACACGGCCTGCTCCGCCGAAGCGAAGTACCGTTGTTCGATGCCGCTGCGCTGGCGAATCCACTCATCGGAAGTGTCCACAAACTTGGACAGATCGTCGTTGGTTACCAGCTTCTCCGGCAAGTAGTGCCCCGTGCCTACGATACGGGCATGTATCATTGTAAAGCGTCTCCACGAACCTGATTGTTACCTCCGCAAGGTGATCCAGATGCACGAAAAGCGCCTGAGGCGAGGAAACCGCTGCGGGAGGATGGGTAGGTCGCCGCTATTGTGTCATAACCGGGCCCCAAAAAGAAACTTTACGGCTTTTTCGGACATGAAAATCCGCTTAAATCTTACCGTCCGGTAGGTAAGAGCGACGCCACGCAACGCATTGATACCGCCACCTCCCGTCCTTTATCGTAGTCGCCAGACCGACTTTCGTGTGTGGCCCACAAGCCCCCGAGAGAACGCGACGCTTCGGCGCGATTTACGGCAATCGCTTCGCCGCAGGAAAGGGACTGTCCACCGTGGAACAACTGCAATATCCCATAGGGCGCTTTGAAGCGCCATCACCCATCACCGTCCCGCAGGTCGCCCATTGGATCGAAGAGATCCGGACCCTGCCCGCGCGGCTCGAAGCCGCGGGGATCGGACTGCAGGATCAGGATCTGGACACGCCTTATCGCCCCGGGGGCTGGACCATTCGCCAGGTCGTGCACCATCTGGCCGACAGCCACATGAATTCCTACATCCGCTTCAAGCTCGCGCTCACGGAAGACAACCCCACGATCAAGCCCTATTTCGAAGACCGCTGGGCCGAGCTCCCCGACAGCGGGGGGCCGATTGTCCACTCCCTTTCGCTTATCCACGCCCTGCACCGCAAGTGGGTGCGCCTGATGTGGAGCCTCTCGGAAGATCAGCTCGCCAGAACCTTCCACCATCCCGATGCTGATAAGGACTATCGGCTCGACTACGCCATCGGGCTCTATGCCTGGCACGGAAACCATCACCTCGCCCATATTTTGTCCCTGCGGGAACGCATGGGCTGGTAGTCGGGGAATGCCCCTGCCATGGGGCTTACCCCCCCTTCCCCCCCGCATGCGGCGGGAACCTTCCTCATCAAAGTGAACCTTTTGGTTCCCCCCCACTTCCCTCCCGCATGCGGCGGGAACCTTCCTCATCAAAGTGAACCTTTGGGTTCCCCCCCTCTTGCGGGGGCAGGGGGGTAAAACCTGAACGCTTGTTTCATCCACGCTGCGTGAGGCGAAGCATCAATGATGATTGTACCCCCGCACAATCATGCCATCGCCGACAGCAGTTCATAGTGCCGCTTGCGGTGACGCTCCAGTGTTTCGGTGTGATCTACAACACGCGCAAGATTGTTTCTTTCCCAGGGATCGCGTCGCAAATCATAGAGCTCTTCGGCACCGGGGTCGCCGTCGATCCAGCGGATGTATTTCCAGTCCGCCGAAATCACGCCTTCGCTTCTCGGAATGTGGGGATGTTTGAAGTGGTGATGGTACAGGCAGTCCTTCCGCCACGCTACTTGTTGGCCCTCCATCAAGGACCGCAGACTCTTGCCCTGCACGCGCTCAGGAATTGCGATGCCGGCGAAGTCCAGAATCGTCGGCGCGACGTCCAGTTCATTCACCAGTTGATCCACGGTGATGCCCCGACGCGTGGCATCCGCACGAGGATCAAAAATAATCATAGGCACGCGAATGGAGAGTTCGTAGGCGTACCACTTGCCCTCCAGGCCGCGCTCGCCGAGGAAGTAGCCGTTGTCGCCCAGATACACAATGACGGTGTTGTCCGCCGCGCCGCAGCGGGCCAGGGTTTCGCGCAGGCGACCGATGTAGGCGTCGATGCCCGTGATGGTGCGGTAGTAGTTCTTCACGGACTCCTGGAAACGATCGGCACCGCCAAAATTGTGCTTGAAACGCCGAACGCCCTCGCTGTCCTGCAGGAAGGGCGGAAGCACCTCGAAACCACCCGCCTCGGAGGCCGCGGGATCGGGCAGGGTCACGTCGGCGTAGAGCGATTGAAACTCGGGTGCGGGCTGATAAGGTTTCTCCGCATAGTCCAGGGCGTGGGGCGATTGAAAACCGAGTGAGACGCAAAAGGGTCGGCCCGCCGCGACTTCGGACTCGATGAATCGCTCCGCCGCTTCCGTGTGCAGATCATCCGCATGGCGCGCGCCCGGATCATCCTTGAGAAAATACAGGCCGCCGTGGGCCGGCGCCTGAACGAAATCAAACGCGCTCTCGGGCGCGCCGTAGCCGTTCACGCCATACTTCCCGAAGCAGCCGGTGCGCCAGCCCGCCGCACGAAACTGGTCCGGATAGCTCGCCTTCTGATCTTCGTCGCGAATCGCCGTGGCAAAATCGATCACACGGTGCCGCGCGGCGTGCATGCCCGTGAAAATACTCGCGCGGCTCGTGCAGCAGATCGCCGTGGTGACACAGGCGTTGGTGAAGCGCACACCCTCCGACGCGAGACGATCCAGATTGGGCGTTTGAAGAAAAGGATGACCCGCGCACCCGAGCGCGTCGGCGCGGTGGTCATCGCCCACGATCACCACAACATTCATAGGCTTGGGCTGGGCCGTGGCGGAAAGGGCGGTCAAGGCGGCGGCACAGCCGCTGCTCGCAAGAAACTGCCGTCTGGTAAACTGCACGATGATCTCCATGGCGGCGCGAAGGTCGCCTCAATAGGTCGGATACGACGGATAGGACCGATAAAAATCCGTCCTATCGGTCGTATCCGACTTAAATTCTCATTCTCCCGGCACCACGCCATCGCGCAGACCGGCAAAATACGCCTCCGCCGCCGCCATGGCTCCGCGACCGCATTCGCGCCCGATGGGACGGCTTGCCACGGTGTCCACTTGGGGGTGGACGCCGCACATCAGCCGCCCGAGCCCGCCATCATCCGCAATATCCTGATAGGTCGCCCATTGAAGGACGACGGGTTGGGAGGGCGGCGCATCGAAGGGCAACTCGGTCACGTTCCACTCCATCAGGCCGCCGGGTACAAACGCGTCTTCGGTGCAGGTCTCCATCACTTCCTTGAAACTCCAGCCGAAAGCGGCATGTCCGGAAGTGTACCCTGCAAAGGGTGGCGTTACAAACGTTGGATGCTGGTAGGGCATCCAGTTCTCCGGCAAGAGCCAACCCACACCCGCGTAGGGGCCGCGCCAGGCCTTGACCTTCACCCGACCCACCTGCTCGCCCTCGGGACCCGCGAGCGGGTCGTCTTCGCCAATAAGCTCCACCAGTCCCTCGTGCAGGGGCAACTGGTTGTACTGGCCGAGCCAGCGGATCGCCGTGATGGGGCGCACCCAGTCGTAGTGGCGTTTCACGTCCCACACCGCAATCGCTGTATCGTGCATCGCGCCGCCCAGCGCAAAGTAGAGCTTTACATCGTACTCCAAGTCGTGGCGCGCGGGTTTGTTACGTGGTTGTTCATGGACGAGCCCCCTGCCCGCCAGCACATCCGACGCGATTTCGAACCACCAGGGCCCCGGCATGTTGAATCGGTTCCCATCGAGGAAAGCCGCCTGCGCCCGGTAGTAGTCGCCGCGTCGAGCGAAGTTGTCGGCGTAGGCCGCGCCCGTGCGGGGGTTCAGCGGGTGGCCCGTCCCATCGTCGGTGGGAAAGGGGTTGTTTCCGCGCGCGCCGGGCGAGATATTGATGATTTCGCTGCCCAGGCCATCGGCGGGATCGAGGGACGCGCTGTAGACCAGCACCTCCATGAAGTTGTCGATAAATTCACCCATGGTGGCCCCGCCGAAATGGGGGGGCTCGCCGGGATCGATGCGAAGCCCAGTCTGATCGTAGGGCGCGAGTGCAAAGGGCGTCACGAAGCACCACTGGGGCGTGAGAAAGGGTTGCACTTCGCCATGCGGCATGCGGATGGGTTGCCAGGCGTTGATATCCAGGATATCGGTTATGAGGAAGTCCAGCGCCAGCGGGGGATTTATCGGGACATAGCCGCTGGTATCCGCGTAGCCGCCCGATTCATTCGCGCCGTCCTCCTCGCAGAAATCGAGGATGGTTCGGGCAATTTTCGCGCCCAGCGCCTGCGCGGGTGAGGGTATGGGATTGCCCACTTCGTCGAGATAGCCCAGTGTCCGCATGTGCACGCGAAACGCGGCATAGGCCTCGTAACCCGCTGTGCCCGGCGGCTCGCTCGAAAGCACCTTGAAGCCCTTGCGCAAGACGGGATACACCGCGTGACACAAGGTCTCCGCCACGTTTTCCAGGGTCTTCGGTCCGGCCTCGGATTTCAGCCGCTTGCCGGTGAAATACCCCGACGCCGTGTCGTCGTAGACCGCCCAGGCCTCATACATGGCCGCGCTCACGTGCCAGAGTTTGCGCGCCTCCACCGTGGGGCCCTGGGCCTTTGCCCGCGTCGCTTCGAGGGCCAGGCGCATCCAGGCCTGTGAAATGTCGTTCAGCCTCGCATCGCGCGCCGCCACGGGGCACCCGCTCAATCCCGCGAGCAGGGCCATACTGAGGCACCCGACGATGCCGACACGTACGATACGATAAAACATGAAGTACTCCTTGACGATTGGTACGCCGCGATCTAATGAGAACACATTATCAATACGCAACGGCAATGTCAAGCAACATCTTACCCGAGCGATGTCGTGTGGGCTAGTGTTCCGGGGAAGAAAGGCAGGGCAATCGCGTTAAAACCTCCGCCCAACGTTATGGTGTCCTAAGGAACGGAAATAAACTCTCCAGAATTGTAAATCCGGCATAAACTCGTAAGGCGACCGAAGGTGGGATAAGCTTCCAGCTTGTCGCAAACGCCACGAAAATTTCGGAAGGCCCTGTCGAACTGGAAGAATGGACCTGGACGAATCACGTTTTCTCTAGCCATTTCTCGCCGACATGGGCCTTGCG
>JBHEKR010000137.1:0-6875 GCA_041859365.1 Candidatus Hydrogenedentales bacterium | reverse complement strand
CGCACATAGACTAACCCCGCCAAAGCGCCCCCGGAACTCCGGGGGCGCTTTTTTGTTCGAATTGATCCGAACCCAATTCCGTCTATAATGCAATTCAACTGCAGATCGGACGAAATTCGGTGTGCACCCCGAGCGCACTGTAGGGCATTCGCGGGAGCATCCGGAAGACCGTCGCGCCTCGGCGGAACGTCTTCAAAAAAAATCCACGCAACGTTGTGCCATTTGTGGTTTAATTGTAGCCGCGGTTATATTCGGCAACCCTGCAAATGGAGCACCCTGTTACCATGAACACCCATCCGGTCTTGCGCCCTCTCTTCTGTTCCCTGTTCCTGCTGGTGCTGGGCGCGCTCGCCCACGCCGAGGACGCCCCGCCCGAGCAAGCGCCCAACGCCGTCGATCCTGGCGCGCCGGTGCTGGTCGGCACCTATCCTCTTCCGGGTGAGGCCTTCGACCGCAAGATCGTGTTTTACTTCGACCAGCCTCTGGCCACGGTCGCCGATCCCTCCACCCTGATCCAGTTGCAGCCCCCGCTCGCTGGCACCTGGGAGCAGCACGACAACATTGTCGCCTTCGAGTTGCAGGCGGGTATGGTCGTCACCCCGGGGATCTATCGCGCCTCCTTTCAGCCCACGCTGACCAACGTCTCCGGGCAGATGCCCGCGCCGCCGACGAGGCCGATGCTTTTTGCGAATGCCGTACTCTCGATGCCCCGCTTCGAATACGGCGTCGTCGGGCCTGTAAGCACGAGTTTTCTGCTGGACTTTTCGATGCCCGTACGATGGGAACAAGTCCAGCAGCACCTAAGCATCACGGACAAGAGTGGGAAGCCGGTTGAATTCAACCTGCCCCTCCGGGATCAGGCGACGCAGTTTATTGCCGTCGTCCCGAGCACGTGGCTTCCCCCCTTCACTGCCGTAGTTTCCCAAGGGCTGACCGACGCTACGGGACAGTTCCAGACGTCCTCCCCCACTACGCTGAAACTCGAAGCGCCGGACCCATTCAAACTGGGCAAGTTCGAATGGACCCGCCTCGACGACACGACCGATCGCCTCCTCGTTTCGGTGTCTCACGATGTCCCCGCCGGGAGCCTGCTGTCCCACTTTCAGCTTTTCGCCGACGACAGCAAGGAGCCGATGGTACTGGAACTTGGTGAATCCGGCGAATCCCGAATCGTTGCCTTCGATTTTGACCGCGCCTCGCAACAGGGCAAGATCCTGCGCTACGAATTCGCTCCCCCGCTCGAATCCCTCTCGCCCCTCATTACCCAGGAGGCCCAGGCGGGAACGGTCACGTGGCAGACAGAGAATCTGCGAATCGAAAGCCACTACTGGCGGTCCCGGGGCATCAATCCTCTGCGGCTCCAGCTTTACTTCAGCAGCACGGTTTCCGCTTCCGCATTGGAGAAATACCTCACGGTTACGCCCGCGGTGAAAGACCTCAAGGTTGAAGCCGGGGAATATGGCAGTGTGGACCTCCTTGGCGAGTGGACGCCGGAACAGGCCTATACCCTCCATATCGCGGAAGGGCTGAGCGACCAGCAGGAAGTTCAGTCGGTGACATCGGCCTTTACGTGGAATGTCGATTCGGCGCCACGACAAAGTGGCACGGGCTTCGCCTTCGAAGAGCCCTATTACTTCCCCCGCCGACTTGCGGGCCCGTTGAAGGTCTACTCCCGCAATGTGGAAAAGGCGGATGTAACCCTGTATGAACTGTTCCCGTCCAACTTGGTGAAGGCGCTGGACTACATGGAAGCGGGCAAGACCTCGGGCTCCTTCGGGTTCGAACTGAGCCGCAAGATCGCTTCCCGCTCTATCGATTTTGAAAAGAAGCCCGATGCGCGGGTCGAAGCGGCCCTGCCCATGGACGGCTTCCTGCCGGAAGGCAAGAAGGGCATTTTCGGCCTCACGCTCACGCCGGGAGACGACTACTACGATACGAAAATCGTCGTCTGGACGGATATTGGCGTGCTGGCCCACTGGCAGGACGACCAGTTGCTCGTTTACACCCACAACCTCTGGAACCTCGCGCCTCTGGCCGATGCCAAAGTGACCGTATATTCGGCGAAGCACCAGCCCATGGGTGAAGTCACCACGGGCGCCGACGGCGTGGCCCACCTGCAGGGCTGGGACCCGGAACTAGGCCGCCCTCGGGTGGTGATCGTGGAGACGGCGGACGACTTCACCTTCCTGCCACTGAACGAACGCACCGATGACCCCGTGACGTTTACGGAAGCCATGCCCATCTTCACCGCGACCGGGTATGACGCCTTCCTTTACCTCGACCGCAACCTCTATCGTCCCGGCGAGATGATGCACCTCCGCTGGCTGGTGCGCCAGGCCGATGGCACGCCCTTGAAAGACGCGCCCTTGAAACTGCGCCTGGTCGATTCCACAGAGAATGCAAAAGAGTTTACGAGCACGCTCTCCACCTGGGGCAGTGGTTCCCTCGATCTGGAGACGGCCCGAGACTGGCTCACGGGCGCCTACACCGTAGAGCTCTGGGTTCCCGGCGCCGACATGCCCCTGACCACCCAGAAGATCAATATTGAGGATTTCGTGCCCAGCCGGATCGAGGTCAAAGTCGCGACGGCGGCCCCCTTCTGGCTCCCCGGCGAGGAACACGCCGTCACGGTGAGCGGCGAGCAGCTCTCCGGCGGCCCGGCCCGGGAGCGTCGCACCTCCGCGGCGGTCATCATCGACAAAGTCGCGTGGAAGCCCGAGCAATGGCCCGATTACACCTTCACCAACGAAGCGCCCTACAACGGCGATGTACGCGCCCTTGGTGAAGCCACCTCGGACGGACTCGGCAACGCGGGCTTCCGCTTCACCTGGCAGCCCGGCAAAGAAATCTCCTTTCCCGTCGAGGGCACCCTGCGGGGTGAAGTCTTCGAACCGGGCGGCCGCAATGTGGCCGGTCGGACCAAGGCTTTTCTGTTCCCGGCGGTCGACATGCTCGGCATGGCGGTGGCCAGTGGAACGAAGGCGAACACCGTCGATGTATCTGTCGCGGCTGTCCGGCCCGACGGCTCCCCGTCCGCGCTGGATTCCGCCCTTGTCACACTGGAGAAGAAGCAATGGAGCTACTACGTCCGGCGCTATTCCAGCCACAACGAGGCGAACTGGAACGAAGGCTTCGTAACGGTCAAGACCGAGACCGTTCCCCTGAAGGGCGGCAAGGGCTCGGTCACGCTGGCTTATAACTCGGACTACGGCAATTATCGCGTCCGGGTGCACAGCGCGGATTCGCCGCAATTCGCTTCCCTCAGTTTCTGGTCCTATGGCGGCCAGGCCCGGGTGGTCGATGGCAGCCGTCCCTCCCTCATCAAACTCGTTCCGGACAAGAGCACCTATATCCTCGGCGAAACGGCGAACGTGCGCATCGAATCGCCCTTCGACGGTAACGCCATCGTCGTCGTGCAGGGCGGCGGGATAGACCAGGCCATTACGGTTCCCATCGCCAACGGCTCCGGCGTACTCACCCTGCCCCTGGAGCTGAAACATGCGCCCAATGTGTGGCTCGAAGCCACGGTCATCCACCCCGTGGAACCGGGCGCGCCCCTGACGTATCCCTACGCCAGTTTCGCCATGCTCAATGTGCCCGTGGCCGACCCGTCGAAGGCGCTGAGCATCAATTTCAACAGTCTCCCCGAAGAAATTCGTCCGGCGTCCAAGCTGGAGGTGTCCCTTACTGTGGCCGGTCCGGACGGCCTGCCCGTGGCCTCGGAGGTCACCCTCGCCCTGGTGGACGAAGGCATTCACCAGATCCTTCAGTACCAGAATCCCGATCCCGTTTCGTGGTTTCAGCGCAGCCGGAAACCCACCTATCGACGGGCCCACTACTATGACCAGGTCGCCTACGATTTCGAGGCCGCAAAAATCGGTGGCGACGAACTCCTGCGCAAGCGCATCGATTCCACGGTGGGCGAGAACTGGATCAAGCCCCTCGCCCTCTGGTCCGGCGTGGTGAACACGGACGCCACTGGCACCGCCACCGTGTCCATGGACATTCCCGAATTCGCGGGGAAGGTGCGCCTCGTCGCGGTGGCCACCACGGGCGATCGTGCGGGCAGCCAGGCGGCCAACGTGACCATCCGGCGCCAGGTCATCCTCCGCACGTCTCTGCCGCGTTTCGTGGCGCCGGGCGATACGTTTGCCGTTACCGTTTCGCTGCAAAACATGATGAAAGGCCGCGCCACCGTCTCTCTGACCGCCGGTGCATCTACCCCGTTGATTATGGCGCCCTTCAAGCGAGTAGCCGATCTCGAGGGCGGTGCGGAACTCGTGTTTACCGTACCCGTTGCCGCGGGCGAGGCCACAGGCTCCGGCAAGATTGGCTGGAGCATGGATGTGCTCAATGCTGAAGGCATGGTGGCCGAGCAGTATTCCACCGAGACCGCACTCAAGGTTCAATCGCCTTCGGTCTATCAGGTCCGGAGCGAGATGGCTGTGATCCCCGCCGGGGAAAGCCGCGCGTTCGAAAATACGGTATTCAAGGACAACGGTCAACTGGAAGCCACCCTCACCGTGACGGCCAATCCCCTCGCGCGTCTGCGGAAAGCCCTCGACTATGTGGTGGGCTACCCTTATGGTTGCGTGGAGCAGACCACTTCGCGCTGCCTGCCCCTCTTCCTTCTGGGTCAGGCTGCGGCAAACTCAGGCAACGAGATGGATGCCGCCCAGTTCCAGCAGTTCATCCAGTCGGGTATCGACCGTCTGCTGTCCATGCAGACCCGGAGCGGCGGCCTGGGCTACTGGCCGGGTTCCACCGAGCCGTCCACCTATGGCAGCATCTACGCGGGCCATTTCCTCGCGCTGGCGAAGCAGGATGCGGCCTTCCAGGTGCCGGACGATAAATTCGACGCGCTGATGCGGTATCTGAGGGAACGTATTCCTCTCGCGCCGAACGACGGGCCCATGTCCCTCTACAACTACGCCTACGCCTGTTATGTACGCGCCCTGGCCAAGGACGCGACGGTGATGGAGGCTATCAATAGCCTCGACACGCTGCCTGTGCCGACGGCGGCCCGGCAATGGCTGGCGCTGGGCGCCATCACCTTCACCGGCGCGGCGGATCAGGCCCAGGCCTACCTGTTGAAGAACCCCAGTGCGCCCTATATGGAGCGGGAACAGGGCAACTCCCTGAACTCGGGAATCCGGAACGATGCGATCACACTGATGACCCAGATGGCGGTCAAGATGGACCCGAAATACGTCCAGCCCCAGGCCGAGAAACTGCTCCGCTTTCTGGAGGAGAACCCGTACTCGACCCAGGAGGCGGCCTTCGTAGTCACCGCTCTGTCCGCCTATCTGAGGTCCAACGCCGGTGATCTGAGCACAGCGCACGCCAGCTTCCTCACGCCCGATGGGACCAGCGAAGAAAAGGGCGACTTCCGCTACAAGCACAAGCATAAGGGCCCCGGCGCGAAGTACACCGTTACGAACAGCGGTGGTGTGCCGCTTTACGTCCACTTCGACACGGCCGGAATACTCGTGAAACCCGATGTGGAGGCTGCGGCCAACGGTATCACCCTGAAACGCAGTATGGAAAGCAAAGACGGGTCAGTCGACGCCACCGCACTGAAGCAGGGCGAGAATTATCTCTTAACGGTGGAAATCACCTGCGGCCAGACCTATGAAAACGTCATCCTGGCCGATCTGTTGCCTGGCGGGCTCGAAATCGAGAATCCCCGTCTCGACGGTGGCGCACTGGCGGTATGGAAGAAGTCCGACGGCGTCATGCCGTCCTTCCTCGAAATGCGCGACGACCGACTGGTGGCCGCGTTTGACCAGCTCGATCGCGGAACCCACAAGTTCTACTACGCCGTACGCGCCGTGACTTCCGGCACCTTCCAGTATCCCGGCGGCAATGCAGAGTGCATGTATGAGGTGAAGTATAACGGACGAACTGCGGCGGGTTCGGTGACGATTAGCAATTGACAATGGACAATTGATAATGGACAACGAATGATTTCGCCCCGCTTGGCCCCCCAGGCGGGGCGTTTTTTCCCGACGGGACCGTCCTGAATGACACAGAGCTAATGGTTATCGATGCCAAAACCCACGACACTTCGAACTTCCAAAGGCCAAATCCGGGTGCCACCCTCAAAGGGAGGAGCGAAGCGAGGGAACTTTGTGGGTGAGGGGACTTTAACGAGACAAAGTTCTCTCAATCGCTGAACACAATTTCCTACAGCCTGAAGACTACAGCCCGGTGTTTTCTTTCTCGAACCGCCGGTGGCGGGGAATCGTAGAAGAAACGGCAGTGCTCAGTCTTCAGGCTATAGGAGGTCGCGAATGGATATTGAGTGTGATCTTACTGGTGGAAGTCCCTTCACCCACAAACTCCGTCGCAAGCTCCTCCGTGTGTGGGTGGCACCCGTGGGGCCCGAAGTTGACCGAAGTGGGCCTTGCCTGGCTTAAGTCCCTGCACCCACAAACTTCCCCCGCTTCGCTCCTCCGTTTGAAGGTGGCACCCGTGGGGCCTGAGGTTGACGGAAGTGGGGCTTTGCTCGGTTGCAGCTCCGTGTTTTCTTAGCAACTCCGTCGCAAGCTCCTCCGCTTAAGGGTGGCACCCGACGTGCACTTGGTTTGAGTGCGAGAGGTCCCGCTGAAGTTAGTGCGATTCGGGACCGTGCCGCGCATTCAAAGCGTGGGACAGTCCCAGCGCTATCTCCCTCACACGGGCATTCGCTGAAACCCAACGAGACTGCCCCGGACGAGGCGTGCTTCACAGATTGGACAGTCCCAATGCGACGCGCCCCGCCTGAGTTGTCAGGCGGGGCGCTGTTTTTCATTCATAATTCTCAATTCATAATTCTTAATTCTTGATCAGCCATACTTCCGCCACAACACATCCCCGGCCTTCGACGAGATCCC
>JBHEKR010000095.1:0-24236 GCA_041859365.1 Candidatus Hydrogenedentales bacterium | reverse complement strand
GAATGCGCTGGTCCAGAGAAGGAGGCCAGAGAATTCTTGACCTGCGGGCCTACGTAAAATCCAACCGATGGGACGCCTTCTGGCAACAGTATATGAACCTGCCGTGCGCCGCATGAGCGGTAATATCAGAACTTCACCCTTCGTCCGCCAGTCCTGCGGAAGGCGGCGGGCAACGTGCTCGTGGTCACCTTGTTTGCGGCAGGATTCGATATTCGAAGCGATACAAAAAAACCGCGTGGCCTTGTGACCACGCGGAAGTCAATGTGTTGGTTTCTTCTTTACTGCTCAGTCTCGCCGACTCGTCCGAGCCCAGCCAAGGAGCCCCAAACCGGCCACGGCAAACATCAGCAAATCACCGCGCGCCGCCCGGGCGTGCTGCTGGAGGGACTTCGCCGGATTGCAACCATTTCCTTCACCTTCGCCTTCGCCCTCACCTTCACCTTCACCTTCACCTTCACCCTCACCTTCACCCTCACCTTCGCCCTCACCTTCGCCCTCACCTTCGCCCTCACCTTCGCCCTCGCCTTCGCCCTCGCCCTCGCCCTCACCTTCACCAGCATCCGGGGTCAGGCTGGCTTCGGGTGTATTACCATAGGCACCCTGATTTACGCGACCACCATTCGGCTCTTCCTCGTTCACGAAGCTATCCGCGGGATCGCCCGCGTCAATGCTTGGGCTGTTGACCTCGTCAACGACAAAGGCACCCGCGCCGCCGTTTTCCGCCGGATTCCAGCGACCCTCGGTCGACCTGAGGTGAAAGTCGAAGAGTGCGGCATTGGCGAAGAGGGGGTCCTGGGAGATATTGCCCGTGCCCGGCGTCGCCTGTGCGATATTGGAGTAGGTGGCACTGAACGTGGAGTCGGGCTGAACATAGACTTCGTCGTTGCCATTGCCCCAGAGGATGCTGTTGCGCATGGTAACTTCGGACTCTCCCTCGACCAGCAGGGCGTTTCCGCCCACGTAGGTTTCGCCCGCATTGTTTGCGGAGATCGTACAGTTGATGATGGTTACAACCGATCCTGTCTGGACTCCATCAATTTCGCCGCCATCGACATAGACGGCGCCGCCATAAGCCTGATCCGGGGGAACTTCGTTGTCATAGACAAGTTCGTTCTCCAGCACTGCGGTGGCTCCCTCATCGACAAAGATGCCCGCGCCATAGCCCGCCGCGAAGTTACGGAAGACCTCGTTGAAGGAAAGATTAGCGGAATTGCCGGCATTGAAAACCAGGATGCCGCCGCCCCAGCCGTAGCCGAGGTCACGCCCGATTTCATTTTCATAGACCCGGTTGCCGGAAATCACCGCGTTGGGCGAACCGACATAGATGCCGCCACCGTGATCCGCAACGCCAATGTTTCCGCGAACGGTATTATTCCTGATGATCACCGTGCCGCGCACCGCCGAGATGCCCGCGCCGCGCCCGGCCGTGTTCTCGCTGATGTCGTTGTCCTCGATGGTGATCACTGAATCGTCGGCAGCGATACCGCCGCCGAAGGATTCAAGATCCCCCCGCCGGGCATCATTGCCTTGAATGGTGTTGTTGCGAATGACTGGGCTACCGCCCCGGGTGAAGATGCCGCCGCCGTTCGAACGAAAGGCATCCGCCGTGCTTCCGCCGCCGCCGGTGATTCGAAAACCTTCCACCACACTGGCTCCCGCTTCCAGCAGCGCGATTACCGACTCCGCGCCAGTGCCATTCAGCTCGGTGATGTTGGCTTCCGGGTCCCGGCTGACGAAGTCGCCGGCGGTTGCCGACTCGTACTGGACGGTGGAGCCGCCCGCGTAACCGCCGAGAAGCTGCACGGCCTTGTCCATGACCAGCACGTCCTCGTTGTAGGTCCCGGTGGCGACAAGCACCGCCTCGCCCGTGGCGGCCGCGTCCACCGCGGCCTGCACGGTGCGATAGGGATTCAGGGTCGTGCCGTCCTCCGTGCCCGTTTCATTGCGAGCGTCCACATGGACCTGGGCGGAGGCGGTTCCCGCGAGAAGCAATCCCGCGATTGTAAAGGAGAAATTCATGAGCGTACGCATTTTCAAAGGAATCTCCACGTTGAAGGAAGTTGCGTCGGCGGGCCTGTTTCCGCCCGACGCTATTGAACTCTACCACGAAAGTGTCAAAAGGTTATAGTGGCACCCTGGCCGGGTTACGCTCCCTCCAGTCGACCCTTGCTCAGGCCGCCCGCCAGGGCCGATAATCGCGTAGACCCGAAAGGAGTTTTTCCGTGTCTCTACTTCTGAATCTCGCCATAAGCCTGTCTGCCCTCGTGAGCGCACCGGATACCGTAGCGCCCGGAATCACGACACATCTGGTGAGCAGCCCGTACCAGTCGGGCCCGGTGGCCGTTGAAATCCTCATGCCGACTCGCCTGAAACCCGCCGAGACCTGCCCCGTACTCTATATCCTTCCCGTGGCCCCCGGCGTCACGAGCCGCTGGGGCAGCGGAATTCAGGAAGCGGCGAAAGCGGATGTGGCGAACCGATACGGCGTGATTTGTGTGGCCCCCGCTTTTTCCGCCACGCCCTGGTTTGCCGATCACCCCACGGATCCGGCGCTTCGACAGGAAAGCCATTTCATCCAGGTGGTGATTCCCTGGGTGGAAGCGCACTATCCCGCGGCGCGAGCCCGTGCGGGACGGCTTCTGCTTGGCTTCAGCAAATCGGGCTTTGGCGCGTTGATGCTGCTGTTGCGTCATCCAGACCTGTTCGAGCGGGCCGTGGCGTGGGATGCCCCGCTGGGAAAAACGGCGCCGGACCAATTCAACATGATCGAGGTCTTCGGCACGGCGGAGAATTTTGCGGCCTATTCCATTCCCGAGCTGCTGGAGCAACGCGCTACGGTGTTTAAGGATGGGCCGCCGCGCATCTACCTGATGCCGGACCGGGAGGGCGATCACAAGATGGACGATGTGAAGGCCCAACTGGTGCGCCTGGACATTCCCAGCGTGGTCGAGTACACCACCGGGCTGGAGCACCGTTGGGATAGCGGCTGGGTCGCGCGCGCGGCGGCCCTCGCCATCCTGGGAAAGGCGGCGCCGGAACAAGGCGAAATCAGGGCTTCGGAAGCCCCGGCCCCTCGATGAACTGCTCGAATCGCTCGCCATCCCAGATGGTGTGGCTGCGGTGGTCGATCCAGTCGCCGGTGTTGATGTAGGTGCCCTTTCCGTGCGAGGTCTCAATGGTTTCGTGCACTGGAGCATGGGCATGGCCGCAGAGCACCACATCCGCCTCGCCCCGCTCCAGCACGCCCGTCGCATAGCGCCGAAGTGACGTGGCCTCCGGACCCGTGAAGGGATCCTTCGTCCCCAGATAGGTCCGGCTACCGTGGCTCACCCCTCGGGCGATGGCCATGGCCCAGTCGGGATGGATTAATCGAAAGGCCCCGACGACGAGTGGATTCCGTGCGAATTTCTTGTAGGCGCGATAGCTCCGGTCCTCGGGGTTGATCCCGTCGCCGTGGACCAGGTGCCCCCGCAGTCCACCGAAGTGATGCTCCATGGTGTTGGGGTGGATGTGAAACCCCAGCTCGTCGCGGAGAAATCGCCCACCCCAGAAATCATGGTTGCCGCAGATCAGGTGCAACTCCATGCCCCCGTCGCGGAGATCGGCAAAGGCGCGAAGTACTTCGAAGAAGTCGGAGAAAATGACATTCTTGTACTCAAACCAGAAATCGAAGAGATCGCCCAGACAGATGATTCGCTCGAATTCTCCGGTCTGGAAGCGTTGGAGGAAATCGACGAACTCCCGCTGCCGCGCCCGGTCCTCGGGAATGGCCTTCAAATGGACGTCGCTGAATATGAGGGTCTTCTTCACGCGGGATGAGTCCTGTGGTAATTGCAACCGACGTTCAGTAATTGCAGGGACGGCAGGGACTCCAGCAACAGCAGAAAATCAAAGCCCGCTGTTGCTGTAGTCCCTGCCGTCCCTGAAGATTATTATCGCAAGGTCTGCGACTGGAATCCTAGAGTAACCCGAAACTGCTCAAGGGCCAGATACGCAGCACGGCGCGTCCGATGATCTGGCTTTCCTCCACCGCTTCAAAGCTCCGGCTATCTTTGCTCACACTGCGGTGATCGCCCAGGACGTAATATTCCCCGGCATCGAGATAGACCGGTTCGCGTACATCGGGCGAGCGTTGCTCTTCGGTGACGAGGTAGGGCTCGTCCAGTTTGCGGTTGTTCACGTAAACCGAACCCCGGTCAAAAATCACCTTGACGCTGTCCGGATATGCCTCATCTTTGTGTACTTCCCTGGCGTCCACGGTATTATCGGATTCGGCGAGGGGCGGTCCCTGAGCGATTACGCGCTTGATGTAACGCTTGTTGTTTTCCACGGTGCTCTCGAACACGACGATATCACCGTCGTCCAGCGGGTGGAAGCCCCCGATGAAGGGCAGATTGGCCAGCTTGGTCGGCAGCTTGAACACCAGAATCCGCTCCCGGTCCTCCAGCGTGGGGACCATGGAATCCCCCTGCACCTCGTAGCCCTCGATGACGAAGGCCTTAAGGCCCCAGAACACGATAAGGAAAAGCACCACCATTTTGATCAATTCGGTGACGTCCCGCTTCATTTCCTGACGGGGTTCCAGATCGGTGGAGGGCGTGCTGCGGGTTTGGGCTTCTTCTGAAGACATGTTTATCCTTGTCCTGCCGGGTTATATGGCCGAAATGTACCACGTCGCAACGAATTCCGCAAATCGTCCATCGACTGGACGGTCTCCTGAAACTCGGTCGCGTATCGGCCCACATCCTCGATCCGGTGGGCGTCGCTGGACGCCGTTTTTCTCCGCCCCAGGTCATTGGCCAGCTTTTCCGCAAGCCGCTGTTCGTGGGAGGCCAGGTTCACGCTTTTCACTTCCAGGGCCTCAAAGGGCATTTCAAATATGCGTTCATCAAAGGGGATGGCCGCCCGGGTCGGATGAGCCGCGATGCACACCGCGCCCATCGCCTGCGCCTTCGCCAGCATCACCTCGGGCTGACGACCCGGCACAAATTCCTTCACCTGCTCAGGCTCCAGCCCATAAATAAGGATGTCGCCACGGGCGGAACTGTATTCAAAGGCCGCCATCACCAGGAAACCGGGGTGACTTGACGCCGCCACCAGCGCCGCCAGCTCTTCCTTCGTCCACTGGTAGTGATGTTCTGTAATCACCAGCCCGTCCAGCCCCGCCTTCACGGCGCGATCAATGAGCCGAGACTCGTCGATCATGCTGCACGCGGAGTGCCGCCGGGTATGGAGATGGAGGTCGATGATCAATCCCATAGCAGTACCAGTGGCTCTCCTTCTCGTTACACGTTCAGGATTCCAGGCCCAGTCCCAGGGCGGCGATGACTGGCGACCCCTTAACGTAGCGCGGCATGATAATTTCCAAGTCCTTGGTCACAAACTGCCGGACCACGAAAAGCGCCGCCGCGGGGTGTTCGTAGGCCAGCTCCTTGATGTACTGCCACCACTCGCCATCTGGGATGGCCCGGCCCAGGAGCACTTTCGGGATATCGGCCGGATCGTCCTCGGCCTGAAGGGCCTTGATCTCGTCGGCCAGCGCCACTTGCTCGGCGCGGTTGGCCTGCCGTTCGAGGCGCGCCCCGATGGAGGCCACCAGTTTGCAGGCCTCGGCGTAGCGCACCACGAAAGTATTCCATTCGGGGTCCAACTGGCGGACCAGCTCCGCCAGAAAGGTCAACCGCAGGGGAAGCGGCTGCTCTTCGAGGCGCGCGGCAATCTGGGGGTTCAAGAGGAGATAGCCCAGTGCAATGCTGACGTGGGCCTCCGGCGCCTGCAGCGCCACGGCGTCTTCCGGACGGCGCGGGTAGTCCGCGTGAAGCAACTGAGCCCGGCTTTGGTAATTGGGCGAGGTTGGCATGGGCTCGGGAAACGCCGCGTAGTCATAGTCCAGCCCGACCGCAATGCGGTAGCCCCGGACCGCCGTGGCAATGTCATCGGCCGCCAGGGCCGCGTCGGCCGCGTCGAGATAGGCGTCCTGCATGCGGGAACGGATGCGGAGCAACTCATAGGCCTGAGCGGCGGCCTTGTATTTGCCCAGGCGCACGGCATTATCCGCCAGCAGCGTCACGAGCGGCGCGGGGAGCTGGGGCGGCCCCTTCTTATCCAGTTCATGCTTCACATGTTCCTGGATTTCGGGATGCTTGACCTGCTCCAGCGCTTCACGGAAATGATCGCCCTGCGTCGACTCGGGCACCAGATAGGCATACTTATCCGCCGTGATATCTTCCGAAGAATAGCTGCGAAGGGGGGAGTAGGAAATGAACAGGAAACGGAGATTGACAATATCCCCTTCCGCAACCGCTTTGGCCAGGCATTTGTTGATGATGTCCGTTGTTACGGGCGCCTTCTCGGCTTCTTTCTTCTTCGCCATCAGACGGCGCTCCCTTGCTTCAACATGCTATGTACCAAGGCCTTACGCTCATTCCAGTCCAGCTCGGGCTTCGTAACCTCGTAGTATGGAAGCCGCTCCTGAATCTGGTGGTAGACCCGCTGGCGGTAGTGGCGCAATACCCGGCTGGCGTGGCGCTCGTGGGCACGGCTCCAATGGCTGGCCTCCACGCATTCCTTGTCACGACCGGCCTGGAGCACCAGCTCCTCCATATACCGGGAGAGGAAATGGCGCAGGGCCGCATCGAACTTCCGGCGGCAGCCATCCAGATCCGGCGAATTCGATTCGGCGGCCTTTTGCCAGGCGTCTTCCAGGGTGATAACGGTGTGCCGATCTTCGGCGTAGCGCTGCCGTAACTCATTGTCCCGCAAGATGTAAAAGGCCGCGTTGTGCTTGGCGATATCCAGCAGGAAGGCGTCCCGGCGGCTTTCGGTGATTTGAACGCGGCTGATTTCCAGCAGCAGATTCTTGATCAAGCGCTTGTAGTTATTGCGCACTTCACCGGGCTTGCAGTCCTCGCCCAGCTCCAGCACTTCAAAATAGTTTACATATCCATCGTCAATCATCGATGCAGTACTCCGAGTAAGCGGAGATTGTACCCCGAAGGCATGGGGGGGCTCAACTGTGCTATCATATGCTTGCAAGGCGCGTGCCCCGGGCAGGGGCCGCCTGAACGGATACATTCGAAGGAGTTGGGTTCCCGTGGCGGAATATATCGGCACGCCGGGGCAGGGCGCGGCACTGAAGGATAAGCAGAAGCTCAGCCGCCCCAGGCGTTATAAAGTCCTCTTGATGAACGATAATTACACCACTATGGAATTTGTGGTGGATATATTGGTGCATGTCTTTCGGCGCACCCACAAAGAGGCCGTGAACATCATGCTCAGTGTGCATGAGAATGGTTCGGGCGTGGCGGGTGTATATGTAAAGGCCGTGGCCGAGACCAAGATTAAGACCGTCCACGAGCTGGCGCGGGACAATGAGTACCCGCTCCGCTGTACGATGGAGCAGGAATAGTATGCGCAATACGCCGACGTTCGAGGTGCCCGACTCATGATCAGCAAAGAATTTGAAGTCACTCTGGGCCAGGCCCTGAAGGAGGCCCGGGAGCGGCGCCACGAGTACCTGTGCAACGAGCATGTCCTCTTCGCCATGCTCCATGATCGGCGCGGCTCCGAAATCCTCCGCGCCTGCGGCGGTAATCTCGCCCATCTCCAGCGCCAGATCGAGGATTTCTTCCGCGATGAACTCGAATCCGTCCCGGAAGGCGAGGAGCTCGTGCTCCAGCAGACACCCGCGTTTGAACGACTTATCGAGCGCGCCATTCTTCATGTCCAGTTCTCCGGAAAGGATGCCGTGGACTCCGGTGACATTCTCGCGGCGATGCTGGAAGAAGACGATTCTCATGCCGCGTGGATTCTACAGGAAGACGGTATAGCCCGCCTCGATGTCTTGAACTACATCTCCCATGGCATTACCGCCGACGGTTCGGAATTCATGGGCGATGATTCCGAGTTTGACGAAGACGATGACGAGGGCGCGCCCAAGCGCAGCGCCCTGGAGTCGTTCACGGAAAATCTGAACGAGAAAGCCGCCCGGGGCGGGATCGATCCCCTCATCGGTCGTGAAGACGAACTGCGCCGCACGGTCCGCGTGCTCTGCCGCCGCCGCAAGAACAACCCCATCTTTGTGGGCGAGCCCGGCGTGGGCAAAACCGCCCTGGCCGAAGGCCTCGCGCTGGCCATTCACGAAGGGCGCGTGCCGAAATACCTGGCCGATGTGGAAATCGTGTCCCTGGACCTGGCGGGCATGCTTGCGGGCACCAAATTCCGGGGCGACTTCGAGCAGCGCCTCAAGGCGGTGCTGAAGGAGCTTCAGAACCAGAGCCATATTGTCCTGTATATCGACGAGATTCACACCCTCGTGGGCGCCGGGGCCACGACCGAATCCACCATGGACGCCTCCACCATCCTGAAGCCCATGCTGGCCTCCGGCGAGTTGCGCTGCATCGGCTCCACCACCTATGAAGAATACAAGAACCATTTTGAGAAAGATCGCGGCCTCAGCCGCCGCTTCCAGAAAATCGACATCAATGAACCCAGCGTCCCCGAGACGATCCGTATTCTCCGGGGCCTCAAATCCAAGTATGAAGAGCACCACGGCATCACGTACACCGACAGCGCCATCCGCGCCGCCGCCGAACTTTCCGCGAAGCACATTAACGACCGCTTCCTGCCCGACAAGGCCATCGACGTGATTGACGAGGCCGGGGCGAGCGTGAAACTGGAGGGGAGCGCCGATCGCAAGACGATTCGGCCCCAGGATATTGAAAAGATCATCGCCGAGATTGCCCGCATACCCGCCCGGAGTGTCTCTTCCTCCGACAAGGAAAAACTGGGCACCCTGGACTATGAATTGAAGAATGTCGTCTTTGGTCAGGATGACGCCATTACCCAAATAACCCGCTCCATCAAGCGCTCCCGCGCCGGACTGGGCCGGACCGACAAGCCCATTGGCTGTTTCCTCTTCACGGGGCCCACGGGCGTCGGCAAGACCGAGGTGGCGCGCCAGCTCGCCAGCATTCTGGGTAATCACTTCGCCCGCTACGACATGAGCGAGTACATGGAGAAGCATGCCGTCTCCCGCCTTATTGGTGCGCCTCCTGGATACGTGGGCTTTGATCAGGGCGGACTGCTGGTGGACGAAATCCGCCGCAATCCCTACACCGTGCTGTTGCTGGATGAGCTGGAGAAGGCTCACCCGGACATCTACAGCGTGCTGCTGCAGGTCATGGACAACGCCAGCCTCACCGACAACATGGGCAAGAAAGCCGATTTCCGCAATGTCATCCTTATAATGACATCGAATGCTGGCGCCCGCGAGCTGGCATCGGGAACGATCGGCTTTCAGGCGGGCGAAAACGACAGTCGCCATAAGAGTATGAAAGCGGTCGAAAAGGCCTTCTCCCCCGAGTTCCGCAACCGCCTCGATGCGATCGTGCCCTTTAACCCCCTGCCCATGGGCATCATCGAGCAGGTGGTGGACAAGTTCATCCTCCAGCTCCAGAAACAGCTCACCGCACGCAAGGTCACCCTGACGATTAGTTCCGCAGCCCGCCAGTGGCTCGCCACCAGGGGCTACGATGACAAATTCGGCGCGCGCCCCCTCGCACGCCTTATCGGGAGCGAAATCGAAACGCCCCTGGCCGACGAACTGCTCTTCGGGCGTCTGGAAAAGGGCGGTAAAGTCACGGTGGATGTGCTGGACGATGCCATTACCTTCACCTATCCCGGCTGAAAATCGCTCCAAATTTGACCGCCTGAAAGCGTCAAAAATTGGTCGATTTTCCTTGCCATAACCCCGCCATAACGCCATAATACGGCGGTTGGGCAGGATACACCCCGTGACAGGCCACCGGGACTCTCGCATAACCCTGCCAATTTACAAATAGGTCGGTTCACAGGGGGAGAACTGGTTTACGCACACCCTTGTTGCTTACGGGAGGACTGTTTCATCGTGAAAACCAAGTTTCACAAGACGGCGGGGGGCGTTGTTATCAACAGCAATCATGAAGTGTTGGTCATCGTCCGCGATATCGAACGCGACGGGGCCGTGGTTCACGAAGTGCGCCTGCCCAAAGGGCACATCGATCCCGGAGAGTCTGCGGAAAAAGCGGCAATGCGCGAAGTCTGTGAAGAATCCGGGTACTGCCACCTCAAGATCGCGGGCAACCTCGGCTCCGGCCATTCCTCCTTCACGTTCAAGGGCAAAAACCACGAACGGGACGAGCAGTACTACCTGATGGAGCTCACTGACCCAACCCACGAGCCCCCCCAGCCGATGAGCGAAGAAGAGGCGCTCTTCGAGCCCCAGTGGCTTCCACTTAGCATGGCCGCCGATCAGATGACCTACAAGAGCGAACGGGATTTCGTGAACCGGGCCTGGGAACTGGTCCGGGGGCTTCCTGACCCGACCTCCGCTGTGTAAGAATCGCCGCGCACCATGGGGTACGCGGCGAATTGCTGAGATGGTTGGTACTGGGGCTTACGACGCCGCGATACAGTAAAGATATTTATTGCCCCGGAGGAAGAGCTCATTCCCCACGATAACCGGGGTGGCGTCGAAACCGTCTTCGAGGGTATTTACGGCGACGGGGGTGAAGCTGTCGGACTGAGCCACGACGGCGGTCTTTCCTTCGCGGTCGGCGATGTAGACGTGACCGCCAGCGCCTACCGGTGAGGCATAGATAATGCCGAGTCCCTCCAAGGGAGCCTGCTCGAATTTCACCGCGCCGGTTTTCGCGTCGATGCTGGTGAGTTTGGCCGTGTTGGTATTAAGGAAGAAGAGACGGTCGCCGTAGAGCAAGGGCGAGGACACGTAGGGCGTGCCTCCGCTGTAGGTCCAGGCGATGGAATCGGTGCCGGTAAGGTCGCCCGTGTTGCCCAGCTTGATGGCCGCGAGGGCGGAGGCTCGGAATCCGCTGGCGCAGTAGGCCATGCCGTTGCCGAAGGCCGGCGTGGGGATGACGTTCGCGGTCATGCCGCCGCATTCCCAAATGAGGTCGCCCGTGGTCAGATCGTAGCTGCGGATCTTGTTGGTGGCGTTCACCACGATCTGGGTCTTCCCGTCGACCGTCACCGCCATGGGCGAGGTCCAGGTAGTTTTTTCGTCCCGCGACTTCTCCCAGATGAGGTCGCCCGTGGCTTTGTCGTAGGCGGCAATGCGGGAACTACCCTCGTGATCCTGGAGGACGACGATGGCGTTGTCCGCCAAGAGGGGAGAACTGCCCTCGCCGAAGCCGCGCTTGATGGTCATTTTATCCAGCGGCTTGCTCCACCGGTGCTTGCCCTCCACGTCGTAGCAATGGAGCCCACGGGAGCCGAAGCTGGCCCAGACGAATTTGCCATCGGTCACGGCGGAATAGGGCGCAAAGCTGCCCGTGGGGTGGTGGCCCTCCTGGGGCACTTCCTTCGCCGCAGTCTGCTTCCAGAGAATCTTGCCATCGGCGCGGCTCATACACACCACATCGAAGGCCCAGGAGCCGCCGCCCATATCCGTCGCGGTCAGTAGAAAAATTCGGTCTTCCCAGATGATCGGTGTGGACTGGCCCGTGCCGGGAATCGGTACTTTCCACTTCACATTCTCGGTCTCGCTCCACGTCGTGGGCGGATTGCCGGCAGGGGCGGCTCCGGTGCCTTCGGGGCCGCGCCAGTTCGGCCAGTTGGCCGATGCCAGGGGCGCGCTCAGGATAGCGGCCAGAAAGAACGCGTGGAGCACTGGACGACCAAATTGGATCTTCATCGAATTCACCTCAATCCCGAGTTGCTGCCTGGGGCAAACCGGCCGGTCCACCCATCGATCCCTGCAATTAAATGCTGTATTCACCCCGACCCCGATTCGTGGTCAGGAACCGGGTCATTCTAACGGCGCTCACGGCCCCACCGCCACCTTTCTGCGCTGCGGTGCGTGGACGCCGTCTCGTCTCAAACTGGCGGCCCGCGCGGATTCTGTGCGATCATAGGACCTCCCCGAAGCCCAAAATCCGTGAGTGCCCATGAATACCAGCGATCTTGATTACCACCTTCCCGACCATCTCATCGCCCAGCAGCCCTGTCCCCAGCGGGACCAGTCCCGCATGCTGGTGCTGGATCGCGCCACAGGCACGATTCGGGAAGACGTGTTCTCCAACCAGCCCAGTTACCTGAATCCCGGCGACTGCCTCGTGCTGAACGACACCCGAGTGATTCGTGCGCGGTTGAAGGGGCAGAAAGTCACGGGCGGGCAGGTGGAAATTTTCCTGCTGCACGAGGAATCCCCTTGCGCCTGGACGGCGCTGGTCCGCCCTTCCGCGAAGGTTAAACCGGGTACTCCGGTGCACTTGGCGGGTGGCGTCATCGCAACCGCGGGGGAGATACTCCCCGAGGGACGTCGCCTGGTGCATTTTGATGCGCCGAATGTGATTGAGGTTCTGGAGCAAATTGGCGAACTGCCCCTGCCTCCCTATATCCATCGCGAGACCCAGGCGGACAGCGACCTCCGCCGATACCAGACGGTGTACGCCCAACACCACGGCGCAGTGGCGGCCCCCACGGCGGGACTCCACTTTACGCCGGAAGTTTTTAACGCGCTCGAGGCGAAGGGCGTGAACAAAACCCACGTGACCCTTCACGTGGGCTATGGCACCTTTAAGCCCATCACGGCAGAGAAACTCGAAGACCACTACGTGGACCCGGAAGAGTTCCATGTGTCGGAAGCCGCGGCCGCCACCCTGAATGCCACCCGTGCCGCGGGCGGCCGGATCGTCGCCGTGGGCACCACGGCCACGCGCACGCTGGAGACGCAGTATCGCGATGGCCGCTTCCACCCAGGCGAAGGCAATACGAGCAAGTACATCTATCCGCCCTACGAATATGGTGGCGTGGATGTGCTCCAGACCAACTTCCACCTGCCCAAATCCAGCCTGCTCGCGCTGGTCTTCGCCTTCGCGGGCCGGGAACTCGTGATGGAGGCCTACCAATACGCGATACGGGAGGAGTTTCGGTTCTACTCGTATGGCGATGTGATGTTGATTCTGTAGCCTAAGTTAACGAGCCGAGAAAGAACCTGGAGCAGCCTCTGGCCGCAACCAAGTGTTTCACCACGAAGGGCACGAAGAGCACGAAGAAAAAAGGGAATTGTTATTCACCTGTCAATTCCCCCTGCAATCCGGGCGACCCCGAATTGAATCCGCATCCCAATATTCTTTGCGCCATCGCGCCTTTGCGTGCAATAGACTCGGAAGTACTCCACAGGTGGCACAGTGACCGCCAAAGCCCTGCAGTGGCACAATGCTTCTCCCGATACCATCGCGGTCAAATACTGCTATTCGCCGCCCAGCACCCCAATCCGCTGCTCCACCTCATTGACCACACGCTGAATCAGCGCCGCCGCGTGCCGATCACGCACCAGCCTTGCGGACTGGCCTGCCCAGAGGGGGGTGAAATCGTCTCGCCCCTGAGCCTCGTCCGCTTCGCGCAGGGCACGGCTTAACTGCCCCTGAAGTGGGTAAGGCATGGGCCGTTCGTGCCGCGTCGCATAGGCTTCCGATACTCGATTGGCCAGGCCCCGGCCCAGTCGGCCTGAATAAGCCCGGGTCAGCACCGTATGCCACGCGGTTTCGCTGTGGAGCGTATCCCGGTGATGGGTGGTTGCGTTGGACTCTTCACAGGCCAGGAAGGCGGTGCCTATCTGTGCGCCCGATGCTCCCAAAGCCAGGACGGCCGCCACGCCGCGCCCGTCCGCAATGCCGCCCGCCGCGACGACGGGCGCACGGACTGCGTCCACCACCTGGGGCACCAGAGACAAGGTGCCCATGAGCGAGGACTCCGCGGATCGCAGGAAGGACACCCGGTGTCCGCCCGCCTCGAAGCCTGTCGCCACGATCACATCGACCCCGGCCTGATCCAGCGCGACGGCCTCTTCCACGGTGGTCGCGGTGCCCGCCGTGACGATACCGCGCTGGCGACAGCGCTCCAGAATGTCGCCACTCGGAACGCCAAACACAAAGCTGAAGACCGGTGGCGCGGCGTCAAGCAGGGCCTCAACCTGCGCCTCGAAATCATGGGGTGTGGCGGGCGCCAGGGCGGGCGGCGCAATGCCCAGCTCATCGAAGAGGGGAGCCAGCGGCACGAGTGCCTCCTCGTAATACGCGGCGACAGACACTTCGTGCGCATCGTCGTCCTCTGTGGACACCCAAAGGTTCACAGCAAATGGCCCGGCTGTACGCGCGCGAATGGACGCGCACAAGCCGCCAAGTTCATTGGGTGCGAGGCCCATCGCGCCAAAAGAGCCGAGCCCTCCCGCATTCGTCACAGCAGCCACCAGTTCGGCGGAGGAGTGCCCGCCACCAAAGGGTCCCTGAACGATGGGGTAGCGAAGGTTTAGCATTTCAGTGAGACGTGTTTTGTGCCACATGGGGGGATCCTTAAGCGGTCAGTTCGCGTTGCGCATTGCAGGGACGTCAGGAAAAGCAAGGATGCTTTAGAGGTCCCATTGGTCCCACAAGACTCATAAAACTCATAAGGCTCATGCCCATATTACAAAAAGCCCCGGTGCGGCCATGACCACACCGGGGCAACTATTTCATTCACCAAATCAGCAGGGCAGTTCCCAGCCTTTGCGGTATTCCTTGCTCACGATTTCCTTCGGGTTGTCCACGTTCGTGACTTCGCCCTTGATGTTGTCCCACTCGAGTTTCTTGCCGGATTTCACGACGAGATTGCCGAAGTTCACCATTTCGGTGAAGGGTCCCGAATAGGAGAAGTTCGACGCGGGCTGGTAGCCGTTCTTGATGCCGTTGATCCAGTTCAGATAAGGGTTCTGATCCGGAATGCGTTCCAGGAAGGGCTCAGGCTTGGTATACTGCTCCATGGCGGAGGCGGGCATGAGGCGGGTACGGTCGCCGTATTCGCCCGTGGTGATGATGCCCTTTTCTCCGATGAGGAAGGAGCCGTTGGAGTCATTGTCGCCGAGCATTTCGCCTTCCGGAATGCCTTCGGGGCGCTTCGGACGGTTGTAGATCTCTTCACCGGGCTTGTCGGGGTTGGGCCAGTGGCCGTCATACCAGTACACGTCCACCGCCTGCATATCGCCGCGCGCGGGGAAGGAGTACTTGATGGTGCTCATGATCGGGAAAGTCTGGCTGTTCACGCCCTTCTGCTCGATCACTTCCACGGAGAAATGTTCCGCTTCCACCAGCTTCAGGGACATGTAGATTGGGTCCATGATGTGGCAAGCCATGTCACCCAGGGCGCCGCCGCCGAAATCGGTCCAGGCGCGCCAGTCGTGGGGCGCGAGGCCCTTGTTGTAGGGGCGCCAGGGAGCCGCGCCGATCCAGCGATCCCAGTCGAGGTTTTCGGGTGTCTTCATGGGCGGCAGAGGCTCGCCCATGCCCTGATTCGCCCACACGGGGCGGTGTGTCCAGACGTGGGCTTCCTTCACCTGGCCGATGGCGTCTTTCCAGATCATTTCGCAGAGCTCGCGGGCGCCGTCGCCGCAGTGGCCCTGGTTGCCCATCTGCGTGAAGACCTTCATCTCCTCCGCCGTGTTCTTCAGCAGGCGCGCTTCGGCCACGGTGTGGGTCAGGGGCTTCTGCACGTAAACGTGCTTGCCCATCTTCATGGCCATGTAAGCCGCGGGTGCATGGGTGTGGTCCGGCGTCGAAATCGTCAACGCGTCGATCTCAGGCATCTGCTCCAGCATGTTGCGATAGTCTTTAAACTTCTTCGCATCGGTGAAGGTGCCGAATGCCTTGGCGGCGCGATCCGCATCCACGTCGCAAAGGGCGACAATGTTTTCTTCGCGGCAGGCGTAGATATCGCCGCCGCCTTTGCCGCCCGCGCCGATGGCGGCCACGTTCAGCTTCTGGTTGGGGGAAATCTTTCCGGGCACGACCTGTGCCGTGTTGGGTTGGGCCGAGGCGAGGGTCACCGCGGTCGTGGTGGTCGCCGCCAGGAAGGCACGGCGGCTCAACTTGCTGTCTGACATTTCTCTCTCCTTGTAAGAATCATGAATGGAAGGAACCGCGGCCCGGCGCCAGGCACCGGGGACACTGGGAGACATTATAGGAGTTTCCGAGGCCCGTCGCGAGATCTTTTTTTGTTGTTCCCGAACGCCCATTTTGACTCAGGATGCCGGGGGGTACAGCGATCGGTAGGCCGCGTAGTTTCCCAGCACCTTCTGCACGTAATCACGGGTCTCGTCCACCGGTATGGCCTCGACAAAGGCATCGAGATCGAGGTTTCGGTACTTTGCCCGCCATTTGTCCCGATTGCCCGGCCCCCCGTTGTAGGAGGCTGCCGCATCGATGAGATTGCCGTTGCTCCGCTCCACCATGCGGTGCAGATACCAGGCCCCAAGGCGGAGAGAATTCACCGGCGACTCCAGATTGGCAACGTGGACCGGCTCAATATTCGGGTCCACATCGGCCATCCACTTCGCGGTGGCGGGCATGAGCTGCATCACCCCGCTCGCCCCCGAACGGGAAGTGAGATTCGGTCGAAAGGTGCTCTCCTGTCGCGCGATAGACAGAATGAAGTAGGGATCCAGTCCGGTCTCTCGGGCCATATCCTGCACTTCCTCCCAGTAGGCCCGCGGATACTCGAGGCGGAGCCGGGAGAGGGAGCGTTTGCCCTGCTCATCCAGGCCCCAGCCCTCGTGGGTGGCAAACTGTAACGCGGTGTGGGCGAGGCCCGCCTCGGCGATGGCGCGGAGTCGAATCTCCCGGTCAGGCCGCTGGCCCAACCCTTGCAACATCGGCACGACCTCCCATTCACTCTCTTCGAGTCCGTGCCGTGCGAAAAAAGAAAGGCGCTGGTAGGCGGGGTCCAACGTGACCGATTCGGGCAAAGTCGGCAGTTCCTCCAGAAGATCGCCAAACGGCAGGAGCACCGGATTCACGCCGTCCACCCGCAGATTAATATCGGGCGCCCCGGTCGGCACCTTGGCCTCCTTAAGACGCTCCAATGCCCTGTGCGCATAGTAGTAGCCAAGCCCGTTCTCAGAGGCCGCTGTATAGTAGAGGCGGGACAGCGCGCTATCCGAAGCCGTGGCCGGATGGGTGGCGCACTTGTAGTAGGCCTGGGAGCGGAATCGACTGTCTGGATATTCCCGGCCAAGCCGGACGAAGTATTCCAGCCCTTTGGCGGCGTTGCCCTGGTTCAGATAGAGCTGGCCCAATTGGTAGAGGGCGTCGTCGGCGCGAAAGTGATCCTTGCACATTGACGGGAGCAATTCATAGACCCGCGCCGCGTCGGCCAGTCGGCCCTCCTTCTCCAGGACCCCGCCGAGATACCAGACGGTCTCTCCGGCATCCCGTGTCTCCGGCGCGATATCGACTAGGAAAGTGCAGAGAAACTCGGCCCCGACATAGTTCTTCTTCTGTGTGGCGATGCGGGTTGCATACGCCACGACGAAATGGGCCGCTGGATCCGCCTTCTGTTCGCGCAGCAGTGCAAGGACGCTTGAATCATTGGCGGGATCGGGATCGTAGAGCTGGGCCGCAAGCACCGACACGGGCATCGCGCCGCTGGGGCCGTCCAGCGCCACCGGGGCCAGAGGAAGTTTTTCCTTCAAGTCGGTATAGGCGCTCGCGCGGAGCAGACCAAGCAGGGCCAGGGTCTGATCCGGGCGCGTGGGCGATTTAATAAGCAGGCGGGATGCGTCGAGCCGCTGCTTGATATAGTTCGTGTTCTCGATCGTGTCGCGGAGAAAGTCGAGGCGCGGGCCGGCCTCGTCGGGACGCGCCAGTGCCGCCTCGCTGAATTGCCACAGGTAGCTTTCCATCCACCAGGGCGTCGGCGCGATCTGCTCAAAGCCACTTAGCTGAATGAGCACCCCGGCTGGATCCTGACGCTCGGCGGCGAGTTTCGCAAGATGTCCCCTGGCCATGGACTTCCATGGGCCGTCGGGTCCATCGATGACCTTTCGGTAAGCCGCTTCGGCACCCGCGCCATTCTTTTGCCGGGCGAGACACATTCCGATCCGCACCATGGCCCATGGCCCGAGCACGGGATCGCGCTCCGTGGCCTGAAACGCTTCGACGGCCTTGCCGTAGTTGGCGGCGCGGTACGCTTCGTAACCCTGAAGGTAAGAGATTTCACCCGGCAGCGACGCCAGCATGCAGAGGCTGCCCAGAAAAAGGGACGAAAACATAGGTACTGCTACTCCTGCCCCCGCCGGGGCGTTTGCTGCCTTAACGTTGTGGCTCGACCGTGCCGGAACCCAGAGACGCCAGCAGCATCTTGCGAATCGCCGACGACTGCCGCTCTCCATGAAGATTGTGCCGTTCCATCGGATCCACCTGCAAATCAAAGAGTCGTTCCCCTCGGCCCTCCCCTTCCACCAGCCACTTGTAGCGGGCCGAGCGGAGGCCGCCAGAATCTTTGCCACACAGTACGACGGCCCTGCGGTGGGGAAGGCCCTCTTCGCGCAGGTGGGCGGCAAGACTGCCCGCGCCTCCGAGTAATGGTGGCTCCAATTGCAGCACTTCGAGCAACGTTGGAACGAGGTCCCCCGTTGACACGAGGGCGGAATCAGTCGCGCCGCGCCGCTGATTGGGCACTCCGCCGATCACCAGGGGCACGCGAGCCAGCGGCTCGTAGAGCGGCCCAGGGGCTGTACGCAGCAGGCCGTGATAACCCAGGTATTCACCCCGGCCCGACGTGACCGCGAAGACATTGTTCGTGCGTCCCCGTGCCGTCAAGGTGGCCAGGAGCCGCCCAATCTGGCGATCCACGTGGCTGATGCTGCCGTACCAGGCGGTCAATATGCGCCGGAACTCGGCATCGCTGCGCCCTGCGCAATCTCGGGGATCCGCAATGTCCAGGTCGTGCTCGGCAGGGCTAAGGAGCGTGCCGTCGGGCAATTTGAGGCGGGAAGGGCGATACATGTGCTTCCACGGCACGGGGGGATCGAGGGGCGAACGGGGCCGGGGCAGACTTACCCACAGGAAAAAGGGTTCCGCAATGGAGCGTGCCAGCCGAACAGCCTCGTTTCCGGTCCAGGTAGTGGGGTGGAAGGCCTCCTGCAACAAGGCCGCCCCGGTCACTGCTTCATCGTCCTCTGTGGCGTGCCCCTCGCTCGCCAACCAGGCCTGGTAGGCATCCGGCTGCCCGACGCAGCCGAGGGCCTCGGCATAGTCAAAACTCTCCTCGATACGCTCACTCGGCAAATCCAGGGCTCCCACTGCCGCCGTTACATAACCGGCGGCCCGCAGCCGATCAGGGAGCAGCAGGGGGTCCGCGCCGGGTTTGATGGCGGGCAAATCAGGATCGAAGGTATTTGGTACAGCGCCAGTCAGGAACGTATGGGCTCCCGCGCCGACATGGGGCCAGGTCGAAAAAGCGTTGGCGAACTGGAGGCCATGGGAAGCGAGGGCATCTACATTTGGCGTGCGGACGTCGGGGTTGCCGGAGCACCCAAGACTGTCCCAGCGGAGTCCGTCCGCAGTGATAACGATTATATTGGGCTGATTCATACCGTACTGCTGCCTTCTACGCTATCCGGGACTAAGACCTCAGGGTCACGGTAAACAAAGCCCAAAACCCACAATGAGTATACCGCCCGACGGCGCTCCGACAAAGACAAGTCACTCCTCACCCCAGTTTGACCGCCCCGCCGGTCGACATGGCCTCCCAAATGGCTTCGGTAACGAGGAGGGTCTGGAGCCCGCACTCCGGGGGGGATTGGGTTGTGGCCTCGCCGTGGATACACTGGATGAAGTTGCTGTCTGGATTCTCGGTGTATTCTGGCAAGACACAGGGTACCATGGCCCCCAGAGCGTCCTGCTGAATGAGGGTACCATCCTGGCGCAGGTAGAAGGCCCCTCTTGAACCGATGATGGTGTGGTCTTCGTGCCAGGCGGGCGCGTTGCCGATAATGGACAGATTCCCGAGGGCGCCATTCCGGAATTTAAGTGTGATGGCCCCGTTCACATCCACCTCGCGGCCGAAAAACTCGCCCCGCGCCGACACCTCCGCCACCTGTAATCCGGTCACCCAGAGGATTATATCCACCACGTGGCTTCCCGAGTCGTTCAACTGACCACCGCCGGAAAGGGCGTGAACCTGGCGCCAGGTGCCCTCCGTAAGGCGCAGCCACTCCTGCGCCTGCATGGACTGGACAAATTGCACCTCGCCGATCTGTCCCTCGGCAATGGCCGACCGCATATATCGGAAAACGGGGTCATAGTGACGCTGGTAGGAAAGGGAGAGCACTTTGCCGGAGGCTTTGGCGAGTTCGATCAGCGATTGGGCGTCTACGCTGCCGCAGACGAAGGGCTTTTCCGTCAGCACGTGGAGGCCCCGCTCGAGGCACACCCTAATCTGCTCGCTGTGATACGCATGCGGGCTCAGCACGAGCACCGCGTCAAGCGCCACCGACGCCAGCATCTCTTCGAAGGTCGCATAGGCGGGAATCACGTCGCTGCCCGGACAGCGCTCGCGAAAGCGCGTCAGGGACGCCGCCGATGAATCCACCAGGGCCGCAATTTCCGCGCGGCCCGTGGCCATCAGGCGCTGATAGTGTCCAGGGGCAATACCGCCCGCCCCGATGAATCCAATGCGGGTCTTCCGGGTCATGGTCATGATTCCTTGTTTCCCGCGAAATTGGCGGGGGTAATGGTGAGGGCAGCGCCCTTGCCACGTTGCGTAAGGTGCCCGTATAGCTGTCGGCTGGCCGTGAAGACGGCCCAGCCGAGGCACCCGAGCAGGGCGAGCCCCGTGATGAGGAGCCCCAGTGTAACGCTCAAGGGCGCGTAGGTGAAGGTAACGGTATGCTTGCCTGCGGGAAGATAGACGCCGCGGAACATGCCATTCACTTTCAAGATCGGCTCGCGAACGCCGTTGACGTAGGCGTGCCAGCCGGGGGCATAGGTGTCCGCAAGAATCAGAATTCCCGCCGTGGTGGTGTCGGCCGTAATTTCTATCTCCTCCGCAGACTCGCGCGCCATGGCGCATTGCGCGTCTGCGGCGAGGGCATCCCCTGTTTCGGAAACACCCGCGGGCAATTGGGACGCCAGCGCGTCGTAGGCGCGGCCCCCTGCCGTGACCACACACGCGGAACGCCCTGAAAAGCCGGGGTCGATCAGACGCGCAATGGCGCCATCGAGATCGGGGACGGACTCCCACTGGGGAACCCAGCGCACCCGCGCATGGGCGGATTCGTTCTTCCAGAGGCTCAGTCGGCCAAGGGTACGCAGAAAGCGCAGGCGCAGGCGCTCTCGGGTTTCTTCCTTGTCCATCCAGGGAAGATTACGCTCGCCCACGACCACGCGCACGCCCATATAGTTGAGAAGCTGGGGATAAAAGGGGGCCTTGGCATCGGAATCCGCGCTGAGGGCCGAAGCACTCATGCAGGGCGCCAGCCGGGACCACCAGCGGGCCTGCTCGCGGTTCAGCGGCCAGTAAGCGCCCCCCGCATTTTCCACGGGCTGGAGGAACCCGATATTTGCGGGCAGCACCGATTCTCGCGAGGCGGGCAGCGTAAGAATTCTCTCTCCGAGCGCCTGGGCCTCCGCTTCGCGAATAGCGGGCAGGCAATCATTGAGCCACTGGGCATCTCCGGCATAGGGGTGCTGGTAGACATTGGTGCTCGCTTCGCGCAGATCCACGAAAAGCAGGAAGGCGAGGCACGCGCCGCACAGCACGCCGATCCAGCGCACGCGGAGCACGAAAAAGGGAAGCAACGCCAGCACGGCGAGTGCGATCCGCCCCCGCGTGTCCGCCGTTCCAATCAGGAGCAGGGCGCCCGCGAAGGCCAGCGCGAGGAGTACGGAACCCCAAATCAGGGGGGAACGTGGATCGCGGCCCGCCAGCAGGAGGCGATCCGCGCCGAAACCCGTCAGCAGCGCCACCGCGAAGGTCCCCGGAAATACGAGTACCTTCCAGGGATCGCTGGCGGACGTGGTATCGGAACCCCAAACGGCGATCCCGATCCAGAGCACCGCGCTGGCGAAAAAATACAGTACTTCAAATCGCCGCTGTCGGTAGAGCAGCGCGGCGGGAATGAGCATGAGCGGAATAGCGCCGGAATAGAGCATCCCCGGCAACGCGGCTGTGCGCGGCAGCAGCAGCGCGGTGGGAATCTCGGTCAGGCGCGCAGGAAGGTGACCGGACCAGCCGCCGGGCCAAAGTCCCTCGGCTGGGTGCTCCAAGGTCAAGACCCAGGCCATAAAGGGAACCCATTGAACCGCCGAAAGGGCCAGCCCGATCGCGGCCATCTCGGCGATTCCTTTGAGCGCGGTACCGGTCTGCACGCCCGTAATACGGCGCTTGACCAACGCGCGGGCCAGGCCGTACACCAGCGCGCTCAGGGCAAGGATTCCGCCAAACAACGGCTCACCCGCGAGTAGCAACAGGGCTATGACCACGCCCCCCAGCAGGGTCAGGAGTCGACGGGGTTTCTCGCTGAACAGGTAGGCGATGCCGAATAGCACGGGGGGCCAGATCAGCACACCGAGCATCTCGGGGCTGGACATGGCCGAAACGCTGGCTCCACCGAAGGCATAGACCATGCCGCCGATGGCGGCGGGAATGTAGGCCGTTCCCAGGGTCCGGAGCAGCAGGGTGGTGAAGAGCGCCATGAGAAAAAGTCCGGCGAAGGCGTGCAGTGCGAGGCCCGTCACCGCGGGCGTGACGAGAAATACCAGACTCAGCGGCTGGAGCATGCCGTGCACGGGATTGGCGAAGAAGGGGATGCCGCAGAATTGCTGGGGCGACCAGAGCGGCCACTCTCCGGCCCGGAGTCGGCTGGAGGCATACGTCACCGTGGGAAGAATGCGACCGTATACTTCCTGGTTCTCAAAGGCGCCGACGGTCGCGCCCGGTGGGGCCTCGACATGGGTCCAGAACAGGGGAGCCAACAGGGAAAAGACCGCAGCGAGAACGAGCAACGGGAGCATGCCGAATCGTCGGGACGTCAGTTCCACCGTGACCGTATCCGTTCTATGACCTTCATCGTGCGGTTCCGTTGACCCCCGGAGCCGGTGGCCGCCCGTGCGAACCATTGAACGCCTCCGGTCGCGCATAGTACCACTCCCCCGGAATTGCTTTCCATTTCAAGGGTTGTCTGGAGTTTTATGGGGCTTGTCGCGTAGAGTTCATGCCGACCCATAGGCCCCATTCGACCCACAAGCTCCGTTCTTTAGTTGGCCGAATCCCCCCCCTTGATTATTCCAGCGGGATGGTAATCTTTGTGATGGCGCCGTTGCGCTGGACTGCCAGATCCAGTTGCTTCACGCCCTGCAACTGGGTTACCAGGCCAAGTACCTGGGCCTCGTCTGTCAGGGCGATGCCGTTCACCGAGCGCACGATATCCCCATTCTGCAGACCCACGCGGCCCGCGCCGGGCACGGAAGCGATGTCGTCGGCCGTCAGTCCTACGGGTTTACCAGCCTTGTCATACACGATGCGCGGCTGGTGCTTGATCATGAGGGCCATGTGCTCCGCCGGATCTTCCGGGAAGTAATCTTCCGCTTGACCATCGCCTTTGGCCTGGATCGTGGGCGTTTCCCGCGGGGGCGCGGGTGTTGCCGGCTTCGCAGGCGCCGGGTCGGCCTTCTCATATGCCACAGGCTCCAGGCCATTGCTGGCACGGTAGTCCCAGGGCGCCAACGGCGCCGGGGTGCTCCACAGTCCGCGTTTCGCGCTGATCGCCTCGGTGGCGGCTCGTTGAAGGCCGCGCGCTCCCGGCGTGTTCGGCGAATCCCACCACGCGAGGCCCTGGCGCACCAGATCCTCATTCAGGCTCGTGCCATCGGGCAGGCTCACCCGAGCGATCGGCGTGCCCGCCTTGTCCTGCCCCACCAGTTCCACCATGACCGTCGATTCCATGGCCGCCTCCAGCACACGGGATGTGGCCCGATCAGCCAGGGGCTGCCCCGCAACGGGACAGGCAACGCCGTAGAGTCGAATGGTGATCGGTTTGCCATCGCGCGACACCGTGACGAGATCGCCCTGGGTGCCCTCCGCACGGATAATTCCACGAAACGATTCGGCCGGGCTTGCGGGGGGAAAGAGCAGACAGGCCGCGAGGGCAAGAGAAGCAAAGCAGCGCCGGTACGTGAAAAGGGTATGGGACATGGTCAAGGTTAACTTTCTGGGTCGTTAAACTCGTTTTTGCGGTCACCCCATAGTATATCCAAACGGGGTGAATTGTTACCGAAAAGTTCGCAATCTGCTTAAGAAAAGACGGAGAGGTCCCGACGCTGCCATGGGCTCATGGTGCTGGGAGTGTCGCCTAAGCGATTTAAAAATAATGACTTAGGGCGATTTTCGCTTCTCGAAATCTGTCTGAATGTAAAAATTGC
>JBHEKR010000063.1:0-3855 GCA_041859365.1 Candidatus Hydrogenedentales bacterium | reverse complement strand
CGCCGGAACCCTCCCTGGTCAGGTCCATCGTCCGACGGGAGGCGGCCCAGCTGGCCGAAGCCCACCAAGTAGTCATTGATGAGTCGGCGCAGGAAGCGGCGATTCGTCTCGCTGACGAGTATCTTCGCAACGGCCATCAGCCGGAGAGTACGATCGAATTGCTCGATGGTTCGGCCGTGGCGGCGAGAGTGGCACGCACCTCGCAGGTACTGGAATCTCATATCCATTCGACCCTCGCCCAACGACTCGGCCGGCCGGTCGCCAACTTGGTACGGGGGCACGACCGGTCCTCTTTGGCGCAGCTGGAGCAACGACTCAATGCCCAGATCATCGGCCAGTCCGAGGCAGTCGCCAAACTGATTGGAACCCTGATCCACCGTCGTCTAGGACTCAGCAGCCCACACCGGCCCCAAGGTGTATTCTTATTCTGTGGTCCCTCCGGGGTCGGGAAAACCGAGATGGCCCGCGTGCTCGCCAGCGAACTCTATGGTGATTCACGGCATCTTATTCATATTGACCTCGGCGAGTACGGTAATCGCAGTTCAGCGGATGCCCTTATCGGCGCCCCACCAGGGTATCTACGCAGTGATGAGGATGGAATCCTCACGGGCGCATTAGCGAAGGAGCCCAATTCAGTCATCCTCCTCGACGAAATCGAAAAGGCGCATCCCCAGACGCATAACCTGTTGCTCGGATTGCTGGATTCCGGGCGCATCACCAACAACCGCGGCCGAACCCTGGATGCTCGTGGCTGCATCATTATTCTCACCAGCAATGCCATCGCCCAGGGGACTCTACGTCGGGGCGGCATCGGGTTTGTCCCGCAAACCTCGGCGCCAGACCTGATCACCCCCCTGACCGAGCAGTTCGCGCCGGAATTTCTCGGCAGAATGGACGACATTATCCTATTTAAAGCATTAACGGCCGTCGATATCGAGGCGATCGTCCGCTTGAGGCTCCGGGAGACTGAGCAACGTCTGGAGGAACGAGAGATCCAGCTTCATTATGATCTGGATCGCTTGGTGAAATGGCTGCTCGCCCGGATGGATCGCCTAGGGAACGGGGCTCGGGGCATCGCCCAGGTCCTTGATAGGGAATTGCTTCAACCCTTGGCTCGGGCACTGGTTGAGATCGCTCCCGGACCTAACCTCGTTTGGGAGCTTGACAACGACTTTTTCCAGGCTGGGCGGGTCAAGCTGGTCGAGAAACACCTGGCAGTCCCACGGAAGTGGCGACCAGCCGAAAAGGAACACCAATGCACAACCCGACGCGCCTAGTGCTTGGGCTTCGTCCGTGGAGCTACGGTTCCCTCTGCGAGCTCGGTGGGGGGTTGAGGCGATCGTGGCTGGGGCAGCTCGGCATGACCAGACCCTGGCCGGATCAAGTGTTGCACGACGGGCGGCGGCACCCCGGTGGTCAAAGTCTCTGTTGGGCTGTCTGCGGCATCACTGCCCTTCCACAACAGCCAAAACCGAGTACAAATGCATGGAACACACACCGTCTGCGTGATTGTCCGCCGGCCAGGGCAGAAGGTGCGACACACGCCTATCAGCTATCGCTACGAATGTCTCTCCAGAGAGGTCCCGCTGCACCATGCCGCACCCCCACAAGATCACACCCCGGGTTCATCCGTTTCAGGTCCCTCGACAGAACACATCACTGAGGTATGAATAACATGACGATCGGGAAGTTCCTAAATACCAGCGCTATTGGCATCTACGGCGTCTTCGCGTCTATTTATTACTATTACCACCCTTATTGTCTATTAGTCGGATTGATAATCGTCTCCACCATCGCGGCTGTTGCCGGTGTCTTCATTCTGGTCCGGCGACTCCGGGAGCACCGGCGCATGACTCAGACGAATTTTATGATGCTCCTATATCGATCGTCACCCGCTCGGAGTCTCCCATGGGCGATCGATGCGAAGCAGCAGTACATCCCAAGAAGTGCTAGCGGTGCCCTTAACCTTCAAGAGTGGCAGCGGCCTCCTACCATTCGACAACACAATGCGCACCCCATCACGAGCGACAATCTGGTCTCAGTGGTGGCCAACTCCCCAACAATCGAGCCCCAATCCCGGAAAGGTTTGACTGCCGCCGCTTCAAGCGGCAAGCGACGGTGGATCGCATTACGCTTGAGTCGTATCCACCGCCGCTGGACACAGATCCGCGCGGGCGGAAAAGGCGCATTCCATTCCCGCATTGCCTCCTGACGACTCCGCGTGGGTGGACACGGCACCCGTGTGCACCCACCCGTTACTGAGAAGCAGAACCTACTGACTCGTTGGTGGTCCGGTCAAACCGAGAGTCGAAATCGGGCGGCGTTACCATCAGTCGCTTCGCTCGATCCGGCTTACCACCCTATGAAGCCAATCTAAAATGTCCGCGCCCTCTCCATAGGGGTCGACCCGAAGGATTCTCCGCCCGAGTTCTTGCTGATAACGGCCTGCGCCAAACTGCTGGACAAAGAACTGATCTGCCCAATCGTCTAGGTAAAACCAATTCGTTGACAAGTCGATGTGCTGGCACCGCGCATCGCTGTTGTAGCGTAAGATCAATCGATTTAACAACCACTCCCGATCGGGGAATAGATCACCCAGCAGCGTGGCGATTTGCCCCTTTTGCTTGGGTATCGGGATCGGAGCGATCGCAGACGTATTCACGATATCAGACCACCCACTGAGGCATACGAGGGTATCAACGTCGAGTCGTTGCAGTTCCGATTGCAACCGACCCGCGGTTAGTGCCTCCATCGGCTTTTCGTCGTAATTGAGCATGACTCCGTCAATGTCAAAGTAGATCGTTCTCATGATGAGGGTTCGGCGCGAGTGAATCAGCAGTTGTTCCCGGCGCCCCGCCGGCAGGCGGTTCGATTGGGGCACGACGGTGCGATTGCCGCAACTGTCGGGTACGGTACTTCTGTGCACCCACGGACGACTAAAACGGTGATCGGCTGCGGCTCGTTGGCGATCAGGACGGGTGAAACAGTCCACTCACCTATAGCAAATGTTGGACAATCGCCCCCTCATGAGTCGCCAAATACTCCGCCACCTGTTGACGACGGCATTGCGTAGCGTCCTTTTCCGCGCAGAGCAGACATATAGGTCCAGGAATGCTGTTCAATCGCTCGGTCAACAGGTTTCCCGCCGCATCCAATAACTGCTGATAGCGGGCCTGCCAGTCGGGAAAATCGAGGAACACATTGCCGAGTTCCACAAGGGAACAATAGTCTATCCCGGCCTCCGACAGCCAATGCGCAATGCCTTTTTCGTCTGTCTTGGCCTTGACCCAGATTCCCATGCTGGCACGATCCGGCCTTAGGCGGATATCGACTACCGTCCGGACCCCATGGGCCTTCAGGAGGGCCAGAAAGGATGGTTTGTCACGGCCGCCGTAACCAATGGTGAACACTTGTCGCATGGGATTTCCTCGGTCTGTCTTAGCTACAACCCACTATCTTACGGTGAGGCCCTCAGGGCCGCACACATTCGTATAGGGCACCCCGGATCGTAGCTTTCTAGTCTGTGCCCATCCCTCGGGCAGAATCCATACCCCCACACCAGGATCTCTATCGCACGTCACCTCCCGGACACAAGGCCTGCCAAGGCCCCTTTGCTGCGTTCAGGTCCGCTCCGCCTCCCGGCCGCGCACCCAGTGTTCCAACGCCGCCCAGTCCCGCAGATCCAGCAACACGTCGGTCAAGTCTTCCAGGACGGGAGACGATAGTCCCCGGATCAGGTGCTCCCGCTCCGGACTGATCGGACCCCAGCGGCGCGCCAACAGCCGCAGCAGGGTCGCCGCCTCGCCCTCGGACCGTCCTTCCATGCGCCCCTCCTGGCGCCCTTCTACACGCCCT